>NZ_CP051651.1:4347500-4651662 GCF_012848175.1 Xanthomonas campestris pv. badrii
CCAGTGCGCGGTGACGCCGCTGGGGCTGGGCAAGGGTTCGAGATGGAACTGACGATACACCGGCGAGCCGTCATGGGTGCGCAGCGGCAAGGTGACGTAGGCGGCGCGCCCCAGCCGCAGCGCCTCGTCGAGCAGTTCGACCTTGGCCTTGGCGGCATCGTCGGCCAGCAGGGCGAGGATGTCGCAACCGATCAACTCGGCCACTTCTGTCTGGCTCAGATCGGCGAACGCCGGGTTGACGAACATCAGCCGGTGCGCAGCGGCGTTGGCGCCACGCTCGATGATGGCCACGCCGTCGCGTAGCCGCGACAGCGAGGCTTCGAGCAGGGTGAAGTCCTGCTGGAAGCGCTTGCGTTCCATCAGTTCGATCAGCACCCGCAGGCTGCGCGCCGATTCCAGATGCAGCGGCGACCAGCGCCGTGCGCGGCCGCGTACGGTCTGCTGCCACAGATCGAAACTCTTGCGTGGCGACAGCCGCGAGTTGGGGATGTCCTGCAGCTTGGCCAGCTGCGGGTTGCCGGCCCATTTGACCTGCTGCACCTGCTCGCGGCGCGTCCACAACAGGGCGCTGCGCGATTGCGGCATCAGCGGCACGAAGATGAAACCGGCTGCCAGCGGGGCGAGGTCGGCCAGCTCCGGGAACACCTCGCCGATGGCGTCCACATGCAGGGCGCCGACCGCATCCTCGCGCAGGGCGTCGTGGTGTTCGGATTCGATGTGGTCGCGGATGCGACGCAACGCCTCTGCATCCGGCACGCTGCCATGACGGCTGATGTCGTTGCCATGGAAGATCGCCACGCCATCGGCGTCGACCACGTCCATCAGGTCAGGGGCCATGTCGGCGAGCATGTCCACGGTCAGGTGCTCGGCGTCGTTGAAGTCGGTGATCAGTTTTTCGCGGATGGTGAGCAGCACCGACTCCAGCCGCGCCCGCCCCACCGCCTGCAGCGCGCCGATGCGCCCGGCCAGCGCGCGGGTCACCGCATCGGTGGCATCGCGCATGGCGTGGCTGGTGAAGTGCGGGCTGTAGTGGTGGCAGGAAATCAGCCCCCACAGCGCGTCGTTGACGACGATCGACGACACCAACGTGGCGCTGACGCCCATGTTGGCCAGGTATTCCAGATGCACCGGCGAGACGCTGCGCAGGCTGACATCGCTCAGGTCCACCGGGGTGCCCAGGCGCGGATGCAGGGTGGGCTGGATCGGCGAGGGCCGATACCGCACATCGGCGATCTGGCGTACGCGGTTGCGCAGGTACAGCGCGCGTGCCTGCGCGGGGATGTCGCTGGCCGGGTAATGCAGGCCCAGGTAGGCCTCCAGCTCGGGCTGGCGGGCTTCGGCGATGACATCGCCGTTCCACTCTTCGTCGAAGCGGTACACCATGACCCGGTCGAAGCCGATCATGCTGCGCAGGCCCTTGGCCGCGCGCACGGCGGCCTCGTCGATGCCCACATCGCGCTCGATGCTGCGCAACAGCGGCAAGGCTTCGCGCAGGGTGACATCCATCAGGCGCGCGTCGCGCGGCTCGATCTCGACCAGCCATTGCTCCGGATACAGATGCCAGGCGGCCACCCAGGGGTGATCGGGCGGGGTGGCACGCGCGGGAAAGCGCGCCTCGGCATGCAGCAGATGCTGGGCCTGCTCGTCCACCGCGAAGGGCTGCGTCTCGGGGATCTCCAGCACCTGGGTGTAGGGCATGCCCAGCAGCGACTCCTGCGGCACGCCGAGCAGATCGGCGGCGGTGCTGCTGGCCTGCACGATGCGGCCATCGTCCGGTTCGATCACCAGCAGCACACCATAGGGCTGGATCAGGCCGGGGATGTGGATCGGCTCGCGCGCGCACACATCCATGTCCAGGGGTTCGGTGGTCTGGGTCACGCGTGCGGCTCCGCTGCAAGACAGCTGTGGAAGTGGGCGAACATGGCCTGCGCGCCATCGATGGCGGCAGCGCGTGCGCGGGGAGTGTCCAGGCAGTGATCGAGCACGGCCTGGAAACGGCGCCAGCCGGCGGGGTCTTCGTCGGCCAGCTCGAAATACTGCAACGCGTCGGCCAATGCAGGTTGCTGGCGGCGCAGGCCACGGGCAATCACCCGCCCGCCCAGCTGCGCGCCTTCGATCACATACAACATGCCCCAGCGCGCGGCGGCGTCGGTGCCGGCCGGTGGGGCAAGCGGTGCATCCGGCAGTTGATCGAGCGTGCGCAGATCCGCGCGCAAGGCGGGAACCCGGCGACGGTAGTGCCAGCCGTTGCCGACCAGGGTGCCCAGCCAGTCGCCGAAGCGCTCTTCGAAACCGGCCAGCAAGGCATGGTGCCGGCGCAGGATCAGCGCATAGCCGGTGCGATCGACCTGCCCGTGCCCAAGCGCCTGCATCAGCGGGACCGCTTCGACCAGGCGATGCGTGTCCTGGGTGGCATGGCGCAGCGCGCGCGCGGCCGAGGTGGGAACGGCCAGGGTGTCGGAACGCATAGGAAGTCGAGGCGGCGCCGGGGCACGGAAGACACCAGCCTAGCAGTGCCGGCACGAATCAGAAAAAGCGGACGCGAGCGTCAGATGAATGCGTTGGCATCAGCCGCCGGTGGCAGTAGCCAGGCCACGGCTGCGCCCTGCCCTCGCCCACGCCATCAGCCAGCCGGCGGCGAGCAGCACGCCCGCCAGCAGCCACGGCGCGCCGGGCAGATGCAGCGGTGCGCCACGACCGATGAACCAGGCGAACACGTTGGCGAACAGCAGCGGACCGGCAATGCCGGCCAGGCTGACCAGGCTGGTCAGCGCGCCCTGCACGCGGCCCTGCGCATCGGCACCGACATCGCGGGTGATCAAGGCCTGCGCCGCCGGGCTGGCGATGGCCCAGAGCGCGCTGATCGGCACCCCGACCAGGAACATGCGGCCGCTGTCGGCAAGGCCGTAGATGACAAACCCGACCACCCCGCAGCCCAGCCCCAGCAGCAGGGCGCGGCGCTCGCCCAGCCAGCGCACCAGCCGGCCGACCAGCACGGCATTGACGATGATGCTGCAGACCCCCACCCCGGCCAGCACCCAGCTCACTTCGCGCGGGCCCCAGTGGTATTGGTAGCCGGCGAACAGCACGAAGATGCTGGGGTAGACGTAGTGCGCCAGGTTGGCCAGGAACACCACCGCGGCCAGGCCGAATACCTGCGGGTAGCGGCGCAGCAGCCTGAGCGCGCCGAGCGGGTTGGCGTGCGACCACTCCAGGCGCGTCGTGCGGCGTTGGGCAGGCAACGATTCGGGCAGCACGAACCAGCCGTACAGCACGTTCAACAGGGCCAATCCTGCGGCAAACCAGAACGGCCAGCGCAGGCCGATGCTGCCCAGCCAGCCACCGATCAGCGGGCCGGCGACAAAACCGATACCGAAGGCAGCACCCAGCATGCCGAACGCCCCGGCGCGCTTGTCGGCCGGGGTGACGTCGGCGATGTAGGCGTTGGCGGTGGAAAAGCTGGCCGAGCACATGCCGGAAATCACCCGCGCCAGCAGCAGCATCGGCAAGCTGTGGGCGATGGCCATCAGGATGAAGTCCAGCCCCAAGCCCAGGCACGACAGCAGGATCACCGGGCGGCGGCCGTAGCGGTCCGACAGCGCGCCCTGCAGCGGCGAGCAGACGAACTGGATGGCGGCGAACAGGAAGCCGAACCAGCCGATCCAGCCGGCGGCCTGCACGTAATCGCCGCCGGTGAAGTGGCGTATCAGGTCCGGCAGCACCGGAATGATCACGCCGAACGAGAGCACGTCGATCAGCACGGTGATGAAGATGAAGATCAGTGCGGCGCGGCGCTGGCCCGGGGCGGGAGCGGAATCGGGTGGGAGGGACATCGCGCGGCCCGGGGTGGTGAGGCCGGCAGTGTAGCGGCAGAGGGAGGGCAGAAACCGACGGTGCATCGATTGAGCTGCGTGGCCCCGCGCAGCCTGGCGTCTGATGCGCAGTGCCTGGGTTGACCGCCGGCCCTCATCCGCCCTTCGGGCACCTTCTCCCGCGGGCGGGAGAAGGGAGCGGCCGGTCGATCACGGCCGGCCGGCGTTGGCCGCCGCAGGCATTGGCACCTTCTCCCGCGGGCGGGCGAAGGGAGCGGCCTGTCGATCACGGCCGGCCGGTGTTGGCCGCTGCAGGCACTGGCACCTTCTCCCGCGGGCGGGAGAAGGCAGTGGCCTAGTGCCGGTGATCGGTTACTCGACGCTGATGGTCTGGCTCAGGGTATGGCTGGCGCCGGGGGCCAGTTCGATCACGTCCGGGCCGGCGTTGGCGGCTTCCAGGCAGACGTAGTCGCGCCAGCCCTCGCCCACGTCGGCCATCTTCGTGCCGGCCTCTTCGCCCGGATTCCAGGCCACCAGCGAGCGGCTGCCCTCGGTGGCGATGACGATGCGACGGCCGAGGACCGGGTCGGTGAGCGTGTAGCGGCCGGCGGCGTCGACGTAGATGCGGTCGCTGCGGCCGGGATCGCGCGGGTCGCGCAGGCTCCAGTCGCCTTGCTGGCGATGGGCGGTGGCGTAGTTCTCGTACTTGTCCAGGTAGTCCAGGCCGTCCAGGCCCTGCACGCTGACCTTCAGGGCATCGCCAACCCGGAAATAGTTGTGCAGTGCCTGGGTGAAGCGCACCGGGGCGGTGCTGGTGTTCTCGGTGATCAGGCGCTGCTCCAGGGTGCGACCGATCCGCAGCGTCATGCGCAGGCGCAACGCCAGGTCGTCGAAGGCCGGCGGGGTCAGGGTGAGCACCACGGTGCCATCGGCTTGGCGGTAGCTCTCGGTGAGCTGCCACGGCACGGTGCGCACGAAGCCGTGCGCGGGCACCTCGCCGGTCTGGTCCTGGCGGCCGAAGTACGGCCAGCACACCGGCGCGCCGCCGCGGATCGGGGTGGGCGGCTGCTTGGCGAGCGGCGACAGCCACAGTACGTCCTGCCCGCCCTTGGGCACGAACGAGAGCAACTGCCCGCCGAACAGGCTGATGGCAGCGGTGGAGAACGGGGTGTCGATCAGCAGCGAGGGGAAGCCATGGAAGTCGCCTGTGGTCAGGCCGGTGGTGTCGGACATGGGGGATGCCTTGTGGACGATGGGAGATTGGGCGAATGCGGGATAGGCGGCCGGCAGTTTGAAGGCGGTGCCGCGCACGGCGGCCATGCCGGTGAGCGGCGGCGCGGCGCGCAGGGCGGTGAGGATGCGCTGGCCCGGGCGGCCGTCGGCCGGCTGCAGGCCCAGGCGGGTCTGCTCGACCTGGATGGCGCGACGGGTGGCACTGCCGACCATGCCATCGGCCTCGCCGATCTGGTGACCACGGGCGAGCAGCAACTGTTGCAGGTCGCGCCGTTCCGGGCGGCCCAGGCCGGGATCGTCGGTGGGCCAGGCGGCCACCAGGCCGGGACCGCCACGCAGGCGGTCGGCCAGCAGCGCGATCGACAGCGCATAGCTTTCGGCGGCGTTGTAGGCGTAGATCGCGTCGTAGTTGCGGAATACCAGGAACGCCGGGCCGGTGGCGCCGGCTGGCAGCAGCAGCGCGGCCGGGGTGTCTGCAGGCAGACCGACCGGCGCCAGGGCGTTGTTGCCATCGGTGCCGAGCAGACCGGCGGCTTGCCAGGCCTGCAACGGCTGGCGGCGGGTACGGCCGGCCTTGCTGGCATCAAAGCCCGGCGGCAGGCGTACTTCCATGCCCCACGGGCGGGCGCGCTCCCAGCCGGCCTTGACCAGGTAGTTGGCGGTGGAGGCCAGCGCATCGGCAATGCTGGCCACCAGGTCGCGGTGGCCATCGCCATCCCCATCGACCGCGATCCGCGCATAGGTCGAGGGCATGAACTGGGTCTGCCCAAACGCACCGGCCCAGGAGCCGGTCAAGCCCTCCGGCGCCAGGTCGCCCTGCTGCAGCAGGCCGAGCAAGGCGAGAAATTCGCCACGAAAGAATGGCTGGCGGCGGCCTGCGCACGACAGCGTAGCCAGCGACACCAGCAGCGGGCGCTTGCCGGTGACCCGGCCATAGTCGCTCTCCACGCCCCAGACCGCGACGATGGTGGCCGGGTCCACGCCGGTCTGCTCGGACAACCGGGTCAACAGCTCGCGGTGGGTGACCAGCATGGCCTGGCCGTCGGCCACGCGCTGGCTGTCGACCAGGCTGGCGAGGTAGTCCCAGATGGGGGTGGTGAACTCCGGTTGCGCGTCCAGCAGCGGCAGCACGCTGGGATCGGGCGCCAGGCCGGCGGTGAAACGCTGGAAACTGGCGGCATCCACGCCCTTGGCGGCGGCCTGGGTCTGCAGGCCAGCCAGACAGCGGTCGAACGCCGGATCGGCGCAGGCAGCCAGCGACACCAGTCCAAGCAGGACTGGCAAGGCGCGCCGGAACGGCGTCATGGCGCGGTGGCCGGCATTGTGGGCGGCGGTCATGCGATGGAGCGCTCCTGCGGCAGATCGAGCCGCCGAGGATAGCCAACCTGGCTGGGTACGGGGTGCAGGTGGGCGATGCCTTGCCCAGGCCCGGCGGGTGCATTGGGCCTGGCCGCCGATGCGTGCGTGGCTGGCAGTGGCGTGGTTGGCAATACCGTGGTGGTGATGCGCAGGCTCAGCGGCGCGCGTGCTGCCCACTTGCACGCGTACTGCATGCGCGACGCCGGCTCAACTGCCGTCGCCGGTGATGCCGGTCAGCAACGACAGCGCGGGGGTGGACGGGCTGCCCTCGGCAGCGCGGCGGGAGCGCGCGCGTGGCGGGGCATCGTGGCGCGGCCCGAAGCGGACCATGGCGGTTGCCAGCACGGCCGGCAGCACGACCGCGAACACCACCACGGCCACGAGCGCCCATTGCCAGAAATTGAAGGTTGCCATGATCGCTATCCCACCCCGCGGCGAGCTCCGCCGGCGCGGCAAGCTTCCCGGATCGGCTGCGAACGCCGTGTCGACAAATGCCGCCGCGAGCTGCCGTTGGTCGGATGGATGGCAGGATGCGGCGCGAGGGATGTCTGGTCCTTGCCAGCCGCAGCGGCGGCGCTGACAGCGAAGCGTGTGGGTGCGTTTTGGGCCGGTGGGCCGAGGGTGTGCGGCGTTTGGAAGATCGGGCTGCTTCTGCCTCATCCGCGCGCTGGGCGGGTTTTTCCGCGGGGAGACCGGCACGCGCATGGAGCTGTGCGATTGTCGATCCGCGCTGCCGCTCAATGGCGGGAGCGGCAAGCTAGCGGGCGTCTAGGTAGTACCAGTGGCCGTGTTCGCGCACGAAGCGGCTGTGTTCGGTCATGCGCACCGCGCTGCCGCCGCCGATGCGGTAGCGGGCCAGGAACGCCACCTCGGCGGTGTCGGTACCGGTCTCGATGGCGCGTTGCACGGTCAGGCCGAGCCAGGTGGTGCGGCCGCCCTCGTCCAGCGACAGCTCGGGTGGGCGCGTGGACGGATGCCAGCTGGCGAGCAGGTACGCCACATCGCGGCGGACATAGGCGCTGTAGCGCGCACGCATCAGGGTTTCGGCATCGGGGGCGACAGCGCCGGCGTGGTACTGGCCGCAGCACTGGGCGTACTCGGCGGGACGACCGCAGGGGCAGGGGTCGGCGGGTGTGGAGGTCGGCATGCGGGGATTGTGCGGGATGGGAGTGGGGAGTGGGGAGTGCTGCGCGGCGGCTATGCTGTCGCCCCCGTCATGCGGAGCGTCGCCTTGCTGGAGCTGATTCCCACCGAGCTGCCCTGGCTGCTGTGCATTGCGTTCGTGGCCGGGTTGGTGGATGCGGCAGTGGGCGGCGGCGGATTGATCCAGCTGCCGGGCCTGTTCGCAACACTGCCGCAGCAGGTGCCATCGTTGATCCTGGGGACCAACAAGTTCAGCGCGATGTTCGGCACGGCGGCGTCGGCATGGCGCTACGCGCGCACGGTGCGCTTCCCGTGGCGGCCGGTGCTGTATGCCACCTCGGCGGCCTTCACGTTTTCGTGTCTGGGGGCGACCGCGGTCAGCCTGATGCCCAGGCAGGCGGTGCGGCCGGTGATCCTGGTGCTGTTGGTGGCGATGCTGGTCTACACGTTGGCCAAGAAGGATTTCGGTGCGCTGCATCGGCCGCGCAGCATCGGCCGCCGCGAGCTGCTCACTGCATTGGCGATGGGCGCGGCGATCGGGTTCTACGACGGCTTCTTCGGCCCGGGCACCGGCAGCTTTCTGATCTTCCTGTTCATCCGTTTCTTCGGGCTGGATTTCCTGCGCGCCTCGGCCGCGGCCAAGGTGGTGAACCTGGCCACCAACCTGGCGGCGCTGGCGTTCTTCCTGCCCAGCGGACAGGTGATGCTGGCGGTGGGCATCCCGATGGCGGCGGCGAACGTGGCCGGTGCGGTGGCCGGCACGCGGATGGCGCTACGCGGCGGCACGCCGCTGATCCGCCAGTTGTTCCTGGTGCTGGTGGTGGTGCTGATCGGCAAGATGGGGTGGGATTTGCTGCAGTGAGCGGCCGATGCTGCCGCACAGGCCGCCTGTGCATCGGGAGCTGGGACATCTGCCGTGCGGTCGCGGGCGACATCCATGGCCTGACCATTGCTGGCCACATGGTCAGCCGCGCGCACGCTGCCTGGATCCAGGCAACATCAGCCCCGGTATCGAGTGCGCACCGCCACCACTCCTTGCGCATGTGCGCTGCCGGTACCGCGCAGCGGTTAGCGCGCTGTCGCCCCAGCCAGCGCAGCCTGCACGCGCGGCCAGGCGTAGCTCCAGTCGATGCGTTCCTGCTCCAGCCGGGGTGCGGCGCCGAAGCGGCCATCGCGCAGGCTGCTGTAGAACACCTGCTCGTCGGCCGTCAGTGCTCCCAGGCGTTGCGCACGGTGCTGCCGCGGTTCGTGACCCCACAGCGCGCGCGGGGTGGCGCGCAGGGTGGCTTCGTCCATCAACACGGCCGTGGTCTGCGGGGCATGCGTGCGCAGCCGGTGCAGGATCGCCAGGCCATGGGTGTCGATGTCGCCCCAATAGAACAACGGCATGGCGCGCAGCCAGCCAACGCTGCGCACGTAATCGACCGCATAACCGCGCGCCATCAGCACCGCAGTCCCTGGCAGGGGTTCGCAGGCCAGGCCGGTATCGAGATTTTCGACGATCAGCACGCGCGCGATCGGCAAGCGCAGCGCGGCCAGTTGGTCGATCGGCACGGTCAGATCGCTCACGCCGCCCACCTGGGCGCTTAACGCCGGGTCGAGCAGGCGCAGGCGTACGCGGTCGGGCGCCTTGCGCAAGCCGGACAGGCTGTCGAAGCTGCGCGGCTCAGCCAATCCACGCAGTCCGGCCAGCCAGTCGGCGATGATGCCGCGATGGGCGTGCACCCATTTGCTGTCGATGCCGGCGATGGGCAGCTGACGCAGGAACAGGCCACTGTCGCGGTGATGGTGCAGCCAGTCGACCACATCGGCCATCCGCTCGATCTCGGCCGGTGCGCCATCGGCCAGCAGATCGAACTGGCGACGCAAGCGCGCGGCCAGGCCGATGGCCTCCGGCCAACGCCGCAACAAGCTGGCGCAACGCGCGCTGGCACGCTGCCAACGGTCGTGTTCCTGTAGCGCGGCCGCTGCCTCGGCGGGGGTATCGCATATCCAGGCCTGCGGCAGCTGTTGCGCGCCCAGCTGCGACCAGGCCACCTGCCGCGTTTCCACGCGCCCGGGCAAGCCGGCGCGCTGCCAGGCCCGTAACCATGCGCCGAAGGCATCGAACCGTGCACTGGCCTGGGCCTGGGTGGGTGGATGCAGTGCGATCGGCCGCGGTGCGGCAGCGCCGATCAACCAGTCGCCACGGTGGCGCTGCCATTGCCCCCGCAGCGCCTGCAGCGCGGCGGGCGGGAGCAGCATGCAGTGGGCACGGGCCATCGGCTCAGTCCTGCCCGGTCACCGCATCGGTGTCGGCTGCGCTGCGACGGGTGCGCTCGGGCAGCTTGAGCCGGCGCGATTGCTCGTCGTATTCGATCAGCAGCACGCCTGAATCGTGACGACCGCTGATCTCCACGAAACAGGCGCCGCCAATGAACGGCTCCAGCGTCATCACCGATTTCAACGGCGTGGCCACCACCATCTGGAAACCGAAATTCTCGAAGATGTTCATCGCCAACGCGGTGAATTCGTTATCGGCCTTGTCGAAGGCTTCGTCCAGCACCACGGCCGCGTAGCGCGGCAGTTCGCCGTCTTCGCCGCCGAGCTGGTAGCGCAGCGCCGCCGCCAGGCAGGTGGTGGCCAGTTTCTGGCGCTGACCGCCGGACTTGCCGGCGCCGCTGCGATAGATCTCCACCTGTTGCCGCGTGGCCGCGTCCAGTTCGACGCCGACGAATTCCACATGCAGGCGCACGTCCAGCACCAGCTCGCGCCAACGCTTGTCTTCGCCTTCCTGCGAGCCGAGTTTGCCCACCAGCTCGCGCAGCACGGAAAATTGCTGTTCGGCCACCTCGCGCTGTTCGGTCTGGTGGTGGCCGAGCACATCGCGCAGGCGTTGATGGAAGTCGATCACCTCCGGCAGGCGGCGGTCGCTCAATTCGATGGTCAGCAAGGTGCCGTGATTGAACGGCACCTGCTCCAGGCTGGCATTGACCTCGTCCAGGCGCTGGGCGATGGACTTGCGCGCCTCGGCGGTATGCCGTTGCAAGGCCAGCAGGTTGTTCTTGCTCTGGCTTTGCAGCAGATCGAAAAAGCGCGCCTCGTGCTGCGGCAGGCCATCGCGTTCCAGGCGCTGCAGGCGGGCGAGAAAATCCTCGGCGCTGCCGACGCTGACGGTGAAGTCGCCGCTGTCTTCGGGCCATTGCTGGCAGTAGCGGCGGAAGCAGCCGAGCAGCAGTTGCTCAAGGCGCATAAGGTCGTCCTTGCTGAGCGCAAGCTGCGCATCCAGGCCGCGTTCGAGATGACGGAAGCGCTCCTGCAGGGTGTCCAGGCTCAGCTCGCCCAAGCTGAGCAGGCGTTCGGCCAGGCCCTGCTGCTGCAGCGGGGTGACCACGCGGCTGTGTGCGTCGGCGCATTCGAGCTGCTGCTTTTCCAGCCGGCTGCGCTCGGCGCCCAGGGTGATGCGCTCCTTGCGTACGTCCTCATAGGTGCGCGTGGCCTGGGCGATGTCGGCGCGGGTGCGATCGATCGCCTCGCCCAGCGCGCGCAGGTTGGCATCGCCTTCGCGCAGTTGCTGCAGGGTGTCGGCGATCTGGCTCAACCGCTGCAGCGAGGCGGCGACATCGATTTCTTCCCAGCTCAGATTCACCAGCGTGTTGTGGGCCAGGCGGCGCGTCCCGTCGCGCTCGCGCTGCGCACGCAGGTCCGCCACCTCGGCGTCGCAGGCGGCGATGCGTTGCGCCAGCTCCTGACCTTCGCGTTCGAACAACGCCAGCTTGTCGCGGTTGTCGAAACCCAGCAGCCAGCGACGACGGTCGCCGACGGCATGACGGTCGTCCTTTTCGTAGCGCTCGCCCGGATGCTTGACCTGACCTTCGCGGGTGATGGCACGCTCGGCATGGCGCAAGGCCTTGGCGCTGTCCACGCAGTCGTAATCGAAGCGCTTGCCCAGCTCGCGGCGCAGCCAGCCGGCAAAGGCATGCTCGCGCAGTTGCAGCTTGTGCAGCAGCGAGGCGTCCCCGGGTTCGCGCCCGCTCAACGCCGGCTCGTTGCCACGCACGCGGTAATACACCAGCCGCGTGCCCAGATGGGTGCGGTTGACCCAGTCGGCGACCTCGGCGTAATGCCGCTCGTCCACCAACAACGATTGCGCAAACCCGTGCAGCACGCGTTCGATGGCGCCGCGCCAGGCCGATGCGTCCTCGCGCACCTGGATCAGTTCGCCAACGAACGGCAGCGCCGCCTCCGGTACGCCGGTGTCGGCGCTCAGGCGCGCGCGCAGGCTCTGCATCGGCGCGGGGATATTGGAAGGAGTGCGGGTCAGCGCCTCGATCTCGGCGCGCACCTCGGCAAAGCGCTTGCTGTCCTCGTGCTTGGCGGCCATGCGTGCGCTGATCGCCTCGTCCCGGTCGGCGGCCAGACGCTGGCCGTCTTCCAACGCCGCGCGGGCCTGCGCGGTCTGTTCGGCAAAGCCGTGCGCGCTGCCGGCCAGTGCCTGCTCCAGTGCGCGGCAGGCCTGCTCGGCCTGCGCACGCTTGGCGGCGCGGCGGTCACGCTCGGCCTGCAGCTGGGCCTGTTCGCGCTCCAGTGCATCGATGCGTTCGCCACCCTGGGCGCGGCGCTGTGCTTCCAGGTCGTCCAGATGGCGGGTGTGGTTGTCCAGGGCCGCGCGGCGCTGGCCTTCTTCGCCGGCCAGTCCACGGTCCTGCACGTCCAGTTCCTGCAGGCGTGCATCCAGCAGCGCAAGCCGGCGCTGTTCGCGATAGGCATCGATGCCGAGTTTGAGTTCTTCCAGTTCGCTGCGCTGGCGGCGCAGTTGCAGCAGCTCGGCGTGGTGCGCGCGCGCCGGCAGCAGGGTCTCCACCTGCCGCCGCGCGGTCACCACCGCATGGTGGGCGCCGTCGAGTTCGGCGAAGTCGCCGACCAGGCGTTCGGCCGCATCGAAGGTCTTGGGTTCTTCCAGCATGAAGCCGCGCAGGAAGGCATTGAGATCGCCCAGGTTCTTGGCCGACTGGGTCTTGTGCAGCAGCCGCAGCGCCATCTCGTTGCCGATGCCCAGCTGGTGGCGGAAGCGTTCGGCGTAGCCGGCGAAACTGTCGAAGTGGTGCACGTCCTGCAGGCGCTGCTTGAGCTTGCGCAGATCCAGGTCGAAGCCGGCCAGATCGCGGGCCACGTCGAAGGCGCGCTCGGCCACCATGTAGTGCTTGCGGACATCGCCGGTGGCCGCGCTGCTGCCGGCAATCCAGAACAGCCGCACCAGGCTGACCACGCGGTCTTCGCCGTTGCGGTATTCCAGCACCAGTGCGGTCCAGGTGGCGCCCTTGCGCAGGTATTGCGTGGCGATCTCGCCGGAGGCGCTGTCCTGCTGGTCGGCCCAGGCGCCGCGCACGTACGACACCAGGTTGCGATCGCGGCCACTGCGCTCGGCCTCGCGCGCGGCGGCGTTGAAGTCGACGATGCTGGGCGGGGTGAGCAGTGCCGACATCGCGTCCAGCAAGGTGGATTTGCCCGAGCCGGAGCGGCCGACGAACAGAAAGCCGCGTTCGGCGATCGGCACTTCGGTCAGGCCGGAAAACGTGCCCCAGTTGTAGACCTGCAACCGCCGCATGCGAAATTGCTGCAGGCGCGGGTCGGGCAGGTCGTTGCCGAACAGGCTGGAAGAGGCGGCGGAAGTCATCGGTTACGGTCCAGAATGTGCAGAAAAAAGCGCAGGCGGGTGCTGGCGCGACACGGCACCGGCAGCGCTAGGCGCGCGCGGTCGGTGCGTCGGTGTCGGTGTTGGCGGGGCCTTCGCGCAGTTGGCGATAGACCTGCCCCAGCGCTGCGACATCCTCAGCCGAGAACAACAGCTTGAGCGCGGGCGACACTTCATAGCGCGCGTCGTCGCCGCGCAGCCGGGTGAGCACGTGGTTGTCCTTCATTTTCTGCACCGCCGTGGCCACCCGGCGCAGGAAGCCGGCGCGGTCGGTGGACAGATTCTTTTCGTACACGGCCAATGCATCGCTCAGCTCCGCCTCTTCCACCACCGCCCGTACGCCGCGCGCGTCGGCATCGGCCAGTTGCTGGCGCAGATGCAGCAGCAGCACCGAGTCGATGAAGGTCAGCGGCGAGGAACGCAGCAGCACCGGCGTCTCCAGCTCGCCGGTGTCGGCCTGGCGAGTGAAGGCGATGCCGGCGTCGCGATCGAGCACCAGCTCCAGGAACAGCTCGGCCAGGGCGCTGCGGATTGCCGTCTCGCCACGCAGTAGCGCAGGCCACAGGCGGCCATGCCGCTGCGCATCCACGCTGGGCCCACTGAGCAACTGGCACAACACGCGCCGCGCGTCGACCGGCAGCTGCCCGGTGTCGCCGACAAACAGGCCGTTGCCCGGCGTCGGGCTGCTGTCGAGCTGCGCGGTCGTTTCGGTGTCGGACTCGGTCTCGGTCTCGGTTTGGTCCGGATCATGTGCGTGGTCGTGGTCGTGCTCAGGCCAGTTCATGGCGTTTCTCCCGGGTGAACCAGATCAACGGAATGCGTGCGCGACGCCATTGGCCATCGCTGCCGCGCCAGCGCGCCAGTTCGAACTGCTCGGCATCGACCACGCCGTGGCGCGTGCCAAGCGACAGATAGCCGATGACGCTGCCCAGCCCCTGGGCGGCGTGGCGCTGGTCCAGCGCTTGGGCGATGGAGACCTGCGGCTGGGTCTGGAGCAGCTCGAACAGGTCGCGGCGCAGGCTGCGGAAGTCGATCTCCGACTGCGCGACCAGATCGCCCACGCTGTCCAGCGAAATGGCCGCCGCCTCGTTACGCTGGATGTTGCCGTCGACCTGCTGCAGGCGCGGGTCGTGCAGGCGCCACTGCGCCAGCGAGCGCAGCCGGCTGGTCGTGAGCATCAGATCGCGGCCGATCAAGCGCTGCGCCGGCACGTGGTCGCGCAGGCTGAGCGCGTCGGCCTGCGCCTGCTTGAGCAGGCGGTTGAGCCGGCGCTGCTCCAGATAACCGCGGCTCTGCACGAAGCCACGCAGGCTGCGTGCGAAATGCTGCATCACATCGTGGACCTGCCCGCCGCGCTCGAGCATGGTGCCGGTGAGCCCGCGCAGAAAGCTGCGTTCGCGCCGGTCCAGCTTGCGCGCGAAGGCACGCCCCAGCACGGTCTCCAATGCCGCATCCAGCTGCGCGCTCTGTTCGGCGTCGTTGAGCAGCGCCCAGAACGCCTGGAAGCTGCGTCCGGCGTCACTGTCGCCGATCACGTCCACCCCTTCGAACAGCCGGGTCAGCACATCGCCGCGCTCGCCCTCGTCGTCGATGATGCGTTCGCGAAACTGCCGATTGAGCTGCTCGAAGTCGTCGCGCACGCGGCGGAAGTCCTCGGTCAGTTCATCGGCCAGCGCAATCACCTGGCGGGTGCGTTCCAGCGCGCGCTTGCCATCCAGCGAGGCGACCTTGCCGGCAGCCACCCGCGCGATCTCCGCATCGATGCGGTCGCGCTCGTCGCGCAGCGCCGACAGGCGTGCATCCGGGTTGGTCTCGGTCAAGGCGGCCAACTGCGCCAGCTGCTGCATCACCAACGCCAGCCGGCTCTCGGTTGCCGCGCCACGGCTGTGCTCCAGCCCATCGACGAAGCGGATCGCCTGCGCGGCCTGGGTGGACAGCTCGAACTGCTCCTGCTGCGCGCCCTCGGGCAGATGCCGCTCCAGCCAGCCCTGCGCCAGCCAGTGCGCCACATAGGCCTGGGCGGTGCGCGGCAGATCGCGTGCAAGCTGCTCGGCATTGAGTTCGTCGAGCATGCGCTGCAGGCGTTCGTGCAGGACCGCTGCCGGGAGCAGACGCTCACCGTCCAGCAACAGCGACTGCAGCAAGCCGATCACTTCCGGCGCGTGATCGGCAGCCAGCAGTTTCCACAACGGGCTCTCACGCAAGGTGCGATAGCGGGCGATCCGGGCGAGATGTTTCATGCCGGAGGCTGGTAACCGAGATCCAGCGCCATGTCTCGAACTCCATTGATGAAGGCATGAAAGTTTGGCGAACAATTACCCTCTTCGCGCAACCTTTCTGCCATGAGTCGTGCTCCACTGCGCTTTTGAAACTCCGGAATGAGTCTCTCCAGTTCTGCAGATGGCTTGTTCCAAGTATCCGGCTCGGCAAATCGCTTTCGCAGTGCCGGAGTATCGAGCTTATCGGCGGGGAACGCTTTTGCCAGCGCGCTCAGGTCAGCGATGTACCAGCTCTCCAGCTCTTGGCACACCAACCTTACCAATGTGTCTGATCGTCCCAGGTCTGCACATACCTGGACCAGGCGGGCTTTCAGCACCAGACAATCTGCGTTGTCGTTGTCACGAACCACGACAAATCGATCTCCAGGCACACGCCAGGCTCTCAGCTTTGTGCGCAAGCTACGTTCCAGATCGCTTTTGCCATCGTGGGGCACGCATTGAAAATCACGTCCCTCCTGCCATCCCGGGAACAGACGCGGCAACAATCCGTCCAGCAGGATTTTCATCGAGGGCTCTTCGAGCAGGAAGATCAGGCGCCCCTGCATCAGGCCACATCCCGGTTCAGACCCTCGAACAGACCTTGCTTCCACAGATACCCAGGCAAGTCGCCCGCGTCATAGAGTGCGCGAAGATTGTCCGAGTCGCTGGCACGCGTGATCGTGGCAAACCCCTTCTCCTTGCGCAGACAATAGATTTCATCCAACGTCAGTGCATTCAGGAAATCCGGTGAATGGGTGGAAATAAAGACCTGCCCGCCACGCCTGGCATAATCGCGGAATTCCTCCGCCAGCTCTGGCAACAATTCGGGATAGAGCTGATTCTCCGGCTCCTCGACTGCAAGCAATGGATACGGCTTGGGGTCGTTAAGAAGAACCAGATAGGCAAACATCTTGATCGTGCCATCGGACACGTACCTGGCGATGAACGGATCTTTGAAACTTCCATCCTGAAACCGCAGGATCAATCGCCCGTCCAGGGTCTGTTGCGGTTGCACCACGGAAACGCCAGGCACGCGACGATTCATCGCATGCAATACACGATCAAAACGCTCGCGATGGTTTTCGTAGAGAAAATTGGCAACCAGGGCCAGATTGTCGCCGCGCGTGGACAAATGCTCAGCAAAGCCTTCTTCCTGACTGGGTCTGGCTTCTGACACGTGGAAATCAGAGATGTGCCAGTTTTCGATCATCAGGCGAAAGGCGCTTGCCGCCTTGAAGCGCTCGAACTGGCCCAGGCCTTTGATTGCAAGAATATCCGGGGCATCGAGCTCCTGCTCCTCGCGCGTGAGCTCTTCGTCCTTCTTAAAAAAAAATTCTTCTTCGTTGGTAATTGCGTAGCCTTTGCCGTGCGCAAAATCCAGAAGGGAGTACGGCGCGCCATAATTGCCGCGCTTGCAGCGCAGCACTTCGCGCTCGATCCCCACACGCGTGCCGGTGCCCGGTGCGATCTTCAGCACATAGGTCACGAGTCGTTCTTTTCCGGTGATCTCCAGACGGAATTGCATGGTGAATTCGATCGGCTCGTGCGCAAACCCTCTGCTTGCAACCTCCTTGTAACCACCGCGTTTTGCGATCGCCTTGCCCACATTCATGGACAACGCATCCTTGAGGAAGGAGAACACATCGAACAGCGTGGACTTTCCGGTTCCGTTCGCTCCAACCAGTACACAGAGCCTGGGCACATGGGCCAGCTTGGCGTTACGGAACAGCCTGAAGTTCTTGATGTCGATCGATTCAATCTGCATGGGGTTCCCTGGGACGGTCGCCCGCCAGCGCGTAGGGGATCAATTTACCAGCCAGCGGGACCGATATGCCTCAACGCTTGCCGCCCACTTCGATGAACTGCAGGAATTCGGCGCGGGTGCGCGCGTCTTCGCGGAAGCTGCCCAGCATCTTGGAGGTCACCATGCTGACGCCGCGCTTGTGGATGCCGCGGGTGGTCATGCACTCGTGCGCGCCTTCCACCACCACGCCCACACCGCGCGGCTGCAGCACGTCCTGGATGCACTGGGCGATCTGGGCGGTCATCTTTTCCTGCACCTGGAAGCGGCGCGCGTAGCTTTCCACCACCCGGGCCAGCTTGCTGATGCCCACCACCTTGCCGCGCGGCAGGTAGCCCACGTGCACCTTGCCGATGATCGGCGCCATGTGGTGTTCGCAATGGCTTTCGTAGGAGATGTCGCGCAGCACGATCAACTCGTCGTAGCCGGCCACTTCCTCGAAGGTGCGCTCCAGGTATTCGCGCGGTTCCTCGCGGTAGCCGCTGAACCAGTCGCCATAGGCTTCGGCCACCCGGCGCGGGGTGTCCAGCAGGCCTTCGCGGCTGGGGTCTTCGCCGGCCCAGCGCAGCAGGGTGCGCACGGCGTCTTCGGCCTGGGCCTGGGTGACGGTGGAATCGGGCTGGTCGGACTGGCTCATGCGCAGGTGCACCCAAAGGGGGCGAGCATGGTACCCGAGGACGGGCCGGCGGCCCCAGTGGCGGTTGCGGCCGCTGCCATGGGTTCAGTGACTATTGATTCATTGTTGAATTGATAGCATCCTAACGATTATGACGAACACACTTCTTTCTTCCCGCGCCCAGCTCAGCTCCGGCCTGCTGGTGGCTGCCCGGCAATGGCAGCGGCTGGCCGACCAGGCCTTCGAGAGCTTCGGCCTGTCCAGCGCCTGCACCGGGCCCTTGCTGATGGTTGGCCGCTCCGGCGGCGGCATCCGCCAGGTGGCGCTGGCCCAGCAGCTGGGCATGGAAGGCCCGTCGCTGGTGCGGCTGCTGGACAAGCTGGCCGCGCAGGGCCTGGTCCGGCGCGAGGCCGACAGCAGTGACCGCCGCGCCAACCAGTTATGGCTCACCGACGAGGGCCGGGCGCTGGTGGTGCAGATCGAGGCCCGGCTGGATGCGCTGCGGACCGAGGTCTTCGGCACGCTCAGCGAGGCGCAGGTGCAGGTGGTGCTGACGCTGTGGGAGCAGATCGCGCAGGCGTATGCGCGGCTGGGCCAGCCCGAGCCGAGCGGCTGACGAAGCGGCGGGCGCGGCTGTCCGGCAGGCATGGACGGCACGGCGCACCCGCCGCATCTGACGCCTGCGCGCCGGCCCGGCGGCGACGCAGCAGGTCTGTGGCTCGGCATGCGCGGTGCGCGTGCCGGGCCACGCACCCAGGTGCTGCCGGGTAGTGGTGGTGTCTTTTGATATGCAGGAAATCCCGATGTACGGCGAGTTCAGTCTCTACGGTGTGTTCGTTCCCACCCTGCTGGCGTTGATGACGCTGGCCTATCTGCTCAACAGCGCGCTCGCTGCGCTGCTGACCCGCGCCGGCGCGTATCGCCACATCTGGCACCCGGCGCTGTTCAACCTGGCGCTGTACATCGCGCTGTTGGGTGGTTTGTTTTCTCTCATGCGTTGGATGCAATCGTGAAAAAGTGGATCAAGACCGCGGGGCCGGCGCTGCTGACCCTGGCAATGGTGGTGGTGGCCGCATTGGTGTTGCAGCACCTGTGGCGCTATTACATGGAAGCGCCGTGGACGCGCGATGCGCACGTGGGCGCCGATGTGGTGCAGGTGGCGCCGGACGTATCCGGGCTGGTGGAGGAAGTGGCGGTGGCCGACAACCAGGCGGTGCGGCGCGGGCAGTTGCTGTTCGTGGTGGACCGCGCACGCTATGCGATCGCGCTGGAACAGGCACGCGCCGCGCTGGCCGAGCGCCAGGCCACGCTGAGCCAGCTGCGCCGCGAGAGTGCGCGTGACCGCAGCCTGCAGGACCTGGTGGCCGCCGAAGATGCCGAGGTGCGCCGCTCGAATGTACAAAAGGCGCAGGCCGCCGTGGCCACCGCGCAGTCGGCGGTGGATCTGGCCCAGCTCAATCTTGACCGCACGCAGGTGCGCAGCCCGGCCGATGGCCATGTCAGCGACCGCACCGTGCGCGTGGGCGACTACGTCAGCACCGGGCGCCCGGTGGTGGCGGTGCTGGATACCGGCTCGTTCCGTGTCGATGGCTATTTCGAAGAAACCCGCCTGCACGGCGTGCATGCCGGCCAGCGCGTGGACGTGCACCTGATGGGCGAGCCGGTGACCTTGCACGGCCATGTGCAAAGTATCGCTGCCGGTATCGAAGACCGGTACCGCAGCGGCAATGCGGGCGCCTTGCCCAACGTCACGCCCGCGTTCGACTGGGTGCGGCTGGCGCAGCGCATCCCGGTGCGCATTGCGCTCGATGAGGTGCCCACGCACGTGCAGCTGATCGCCGGGCGCACCGCCACGGTGGCGATTCTGCCCGATGCGGCGTCTACCGGGCCGACGATGGCAGCGCCTGCCCCGGCGCAGGCCAAGGCGGCGCCATGAACGCCCTGCGCCTGCTCGGCCTGAGCGCCGTCATCGCCAGCGTGGCCGCATGCAGCACGGTGGGCCCCGACTATGCACTGCCACCTGATGCCGCCTACAACCGCCCGGCGGCCAGTGCGCCGTTCCTGGATACCGGCAATGCCCAGGTGCAGCCCGGCGCTGCGCTGCCGGCACGCTGGTGGGCGCTCTACCAGGACCCGATGCTCGATGGCCTGATCGAACACGCCCTGCGCGACAACGTCGAGCTGAAGGTGGCCGCCGCCAACCTGCGCCGCGCCGCGGCGGTGTACGAACAGGCCCTGGATGCCGGCGGATTCGATTACGAGGTGGAGGCAGGCGTCAGCCGCGCGCAGGTCTCGGCCGAAGCGTTCCTGCAGGAAGAAAAGCTGCCGGTGTTCAACCTGGCCGACGGCAAGCTCGGCGTGTCGTATCAGTTCGATCTGTTCGGCAAGCTGCAACGCGGCGCCGAGGCTGCGCAGGCCGACACCCAGGTGGCGCAGGCCGCCATCGATCTGGCGCGGGTGACGGTGGCGGCGCAGGTCGCCGGCAGCTACGTGGAGATCTGCCACGCCAACCACGCGCTGCACGTGGCCGAGCATTCGCTGCAGCTGCAGCGGCGCAGCCGCGACATTACCCAGCGCCTGATCGCCGCCGGCCGCGGCACACCGCCCGACCTGGCGCGCGCCACCGCACAGGTGGCGATGCTGGAGGCTGCGCTGCCGCCGCTGCGCGCGCGCCGCCAGGCCGCCGGTTACCAATTGGCGGCGCTGCTCGGCAAGACGCCCGGCGAGCTGCCGGCCGGCGTGGAGGGCTGCGACCACCCGCCCGCGTTGCAGCAGCCGATTCCCGTTGGCGACGGACGCGCATTGCTGGCGCGCCGGCCGGATGTGCGCCAGGCCGAACGCCGGCTGGCCGCGGCCACCGCGCGCATCGGCGTGGCCACCGCCGAGCTGTACCCGGACATCCGCCTTGGCGGTGCGATCGGCGCCACCGGGTTGCTGGCCGACGTCGGCGAGCCGGCCACGCACGCGTGGTCGTTCGGCCCGCTGATCTCCTGGACGCTGCCCTCGGCCGGTGCGCATGCCCGCGTGCGCGCCACCGAAGCCGGTGCCGACGCGGCGCTGGCGCAGTTCGACCACACCGTGCTGCAGGCCTTGCGCGAGGTGCAGACCGCATTGTCGCGCTATGCGCAGGATCTGGAGCGGCTGCACCTGCTCGAACAGGCGCAGCAGCAGGCCGATCTGGCGTCGGAGCAGAACCGCCGCCTGTACCAGGGTGGCCGCACGCCGTATCTGTCCAGCCTGGATGCCGAACGCACCCTGGCCACCGCCGACATGACCCTGGCCAATGCGCAGGCGCAGGTATCGCAGGATCAGCTGCAGGTGTTCCTGGCCCTGGGGGGCGGCTGGCAAAGCACTCCCGCCACGGCGGCGCGATGAACGCCCTGCTGCGCGATCGCCAGGCCTGGCTGTTTTCGGTCAAGACCTTCGCCGCCTCGATCGCGGCGCTGTACGTGGCGCTGGCCGGCAATCTGTCGCGGCCGTACTGGGCCATGGCCACGGTCTACATCGTCTCGCAACCACTGCTCGGCCCCACCCGCGCCAAGGGCGTGTACCGCGTGCTCGGCACGGTGCTGGCCGGCGCCGCCACCTTGGTGATGCTGCCGAACCTGGTGGAAACGCCGCTGCTGCTGAGCGCGGCGATGGCGCTATGGCTGTCGGTCTGCCTGTTCCTGGCACTGCTCGACCGCGGCCCGCGCGGCTATGCCTTCCTGCTGGCCGGCTACACCGCCGGCTTCATCGGCTTTCCGGCGGTGACCTCGCCCGAAGGCATCTTCGACACCGTGGTGGCCCGCAGCGAAGAGATCCTCCTGGGCACGGTGATGGCGGTGTTGTTCGCTGCGCTGGTGTTCCCGGCCTCGGTGCGGCCGATGCTCCATGCACGCATCGGCAACTGGATGCAGGATGCCGCGCAATGGTGCCGGCAGGTGCTGCAACGCGGCCCCGCACACGCCCCGCGCAATCGGCTGGCAGCCGACCTGGTGCAGTTCGATGCCTTGATCGCCTTCGTCCGTCACGACGACCCGCGCCATGCCGGTGCGGTGCCGGCCATGGAGCAGCTGCGCGCGCGCATGTTGCTGTTGTTGCCGGTGCTGTCGTCGATCACCGACCAGCTGCAGGCCTTGCAGCGCGATGGGGCTGCGCCGCCGCCCGCACTCAAGGCGCTGCTGGACGATGTTGCCGGCTGGGTGGATCAGCGCGAAGACGCGGGCAGCGATGCCGATGTCGACGCGCTGCGCGCCCGCATCGCCGCGCTGCGCCCGTTGGTCGATCAGGACATCGAACATCTGCTGCTGGCGAGCTTGCTGCTGCGTCTGGACGAAGTGCTCGACCTCTGGCAGGACTGCCGCGCGCTGGAGCAGGCCTTACTTCAGCGCACTGGGTCGCAGCCGCCACAGGCGTCGGTAAGACCGCCTGCAGCGGTCGAAGCTGCGCAGGACCATGCCGATGCGCGCTGGCGCAGGCAACCGTCGCTGGTGCGGCGCCTTGGCATGTCGCGGCCGCAGGCCGCAGATGCAGGCTTACCTGCCAGCGCGCGGCACATCGACTTCGGCATGGCCGCGTTCTCGGCGCTGAGCGCGGGCTTTGCGCTGCTGGCCTACTGCGTGCTGTGGATCGGTATCGGGTGGGAAGGCGGCGGCAATGGCGCGATGATGGCGGCGGTGACGGCGGCCTTTTTCGCGGCCCAGGACGACCCGGCGCCCAGCATGCTGTCGTTCCTCACCTGGGCCGTGGTCGCCAGCGTGGTCGCCGGCATCTACCTGTTCGGCATCTTCCCGGCCATCCACGATTTCCCGATGCTGGTGCTGGTCCTGGCGGCGGTGTTCCTGCCCCTGGGCGCGCTGCTGCATCGCCCCGGCACCATGCTGATCGCGCTGCCGCTGGTGGTGAACCTCACCGCGTTGCTGAGCCTGCAGAACACCTACAACGCCAACATCCAGAGTTTCGTCAACGCAGCGGTGGCGATGGTCCTGGGCATTGGATTTGCCGTGGTGCTGACGCGACTGTTTCGCTCGGTGAGTGCCGAATGGAGCGCGCGCCGGCTGGTGCGCCAGGGCTGGCGCACGCTGGCCGACGCCGCCGACGGCCGCGGCACGCAGGACCGGCAGCAGTTTGCCGCGCGCATGCTGGACCTGCTCGGCTTGCTCGCACCGCGGCTGGCACTGGCACCGGAAGGCAGCGAGCTGGCCTCGGTGGACATGCTCAACGAAGTGCGTGTGGGCTTGAACATCCTGCAACTGCGCAGCGCGCGGCATGGGTTGCCGCAGCCGAGCATGGATGCAGTAGACGCGATTCTGGCGGAGGTTGCGGCGCATTATCGGCAGCAGGCGGCGCACAAGCAGCCGTTGCCGGGGCCCAACTCTTTGCGTGATCGTCTGGATATATCGCTGACGCGTGTGGACAAGGTGCCAGCGGGCACGTATCGCGATGAAGCGCTATTGGGGTTGATCGGGCTGCGTCACAGCCTGTTTGCAGAGACAATACAGCGACGCGAAGACATCAAGCACGAGCCGTCTGCTTCAGCCCCTCTCCCCTCGGGAGAGGGGTTGGGGTGAGGGTACGGGGCAAAGCCTCCTGCGTATTCAATGTCACCAGGCTTCGCTCGTACCCTCATCCGCCCCTACGGGGCACCTTCTCCCGGCGGGAGAAGGGCGATGCCTCAGCGCTTGCGCTGATGCATCGCCGCTTCGTCGTCCAGCCAGTTGCTGCCCTTGTTGGTCAGGAAGAACATGTAGACCACCAGCGACACCGCGATCACCGCCGTGGCGTAGATCACGAATTCGCTCACATGGTTGGTCTTCAACGAAGCCTGGTACAGCAGCGGCGCGGTACCGCCGAACGCGGAGTTGGCCAATGCGTAGCCCAGGCCCACGCCCAGCGCACGCACATGGGTGGGAAACAGTTCTGCCTTCACCACCGCGTTGATCGAGGTGTAGCCGGTCAGGATCACAAAGCCCACGGTGAGGATCGCAAAGGCGGTCAGCCAGTCGGTCTGCTTGGGCAGTTCGGTGATCAGGAACCAGGTGTACAGCACGCCGCCGATGCCGAAGAACACCAGCAAGGTCTTGCGCCCGACGATATCCGACAACCAGCCACCCACCGGCTGCATCAACATCAGCACCGTCAACGCCACCAGATTGATGATGGTGCCTGCCATCACGTCGCCACCGGCGAACGCGGTCTGGATCATCTTCGGGCCGGTCACCGAGTAGGTGTAGAACGCGATGGTGCCGCCGGCGGTAATCAAGAAGCACAGCAGCAGCGGACGCCACTGATTGACGAACAGCTCGCGCATCGAGCCCGAGGCCCTGGCCTTGCCGGTGCGCGAATCGGCGATGGATTCGGAGCTCAGCGATTCGTCCATGGTCCGGCGCAGCCAGAACACCACCAGCGCGCCGATCCCACCCAGGCCAAACGCCACGCGCCAGCCCCATGCCGACACCTGCGAGGCGTCGAAGAAATGCAGCATCACCAGCAAGGCGGCCTGCGCCAGCACATGGCCGCCCACCAGGGTGACGTAGTGGAACGAGGACAGGAACCCGCGCCGTCCGGGGATCGCCGCTTCGGACATATAGGTTGCGCTGGTGCCGTACTCGCCACCGGTGGCAAAGCCCTGCAGCAAGCGCGCCAGCAACAGGATGATGGGCGCCGCGATACCGATCGTGGCCACGGTGGGCGTGATGGCAATGACGAACGAACACAGCGCCATCATCGATACCGAGATGGTCAGCGCCAGGCGCCGGCCATAGCGGTCGGCGAAGCGGCCGAAGTACCACGCGCCGATCGGGCGCATCAGGAAGGTCATCGCGAAGATCGCCCACACGAACATGGTGGCGTTCTTGTCTTCCTTGGAAAAGAACTGCGACTCGAAGTACGTGGCGAACACTGAGTAAACATAGACGTCGTACCACTCGACCAGATTACCGGCCGACCCCTTGAGCGTATTGGACACCGAGCGGCGAAGGCTGCCGGGCGCTGCCCCGGAACCGGCGGCAATCGGAGACGATGGGGGTGCGCTCATGCGGGCAGAACCTCTTCGGCGGGACAGCCCCGGAGTATAGGTGCGCGCTTGTGTGACGCATGTAAGCATTTCGGCGCATAGGCAGGCGCCGTGCAAGCCGCTAGTCCATGTGCAGCGTGCGGTTGGAAGCGGCCAAGGTGCGGCCTGCATCGCCGTCATTCCGCCGCGATCTCCAACAGCCCGCGCGCAACGCTTCAGCTCGCTTTTGGCGTCGGCGCAGCCAGCGATGTGATGTACATCCCGGAGCGATCGAAGCAGCACGCACGGCGCTTGCCGGACGCCGGCATGTCGCAGGCGATGGTGGCGCAAAGCGACAAGCAACGCCTCACGCTGTCCGACGACGGGCCACGCCATGGCACGCCAGTGGTGCTCGGCGTGCATAGCCTGCAGATGCATGGCGCCGGGTTCGGCTTTTCCAGGCTGACAAGACAACGGCGTCTGGCTGACGCCGCATTTGCCGCCCAGCTATCTGCACGTGCTGGAGCAATGGCGTCAGCCACATCGATTGCGCCTGGCATGCCGACGCCAGCCGGCAGGTGACATGCAACCGCGCAGCTCCAACGCTCGCTTCCCCTTCACGACCCCCATGCCGCCAGCCTTGCCAGAATGCCCGCCGTTTGTGCACGCAATGGCGGGATATCGGAGTGGGATGCATGATCTGGATCATCGTGGCCGCCGTGGTCGTCACCTTGCTGGTGGGGCTGCTGCTGCTCAACTTCGCCACGCCGGAGAAGAAGCTCCAGCACATCCCCAAGCACCTGTACGACGTGGCCGACCCGCAGTTCAAGCGCGAGATGTCGGTACTGCTGGGCCCGGCCATCCTGCCGGGCAACCGCATCGACGTACTCAACAATGGCCACGAGATCTTCCCGGCCATGCTGGCCGCGATCCGCAGCGCGCAGCGCACCATCACCTTCGAAACCTACATCTACTGGTCAGGCGAGATCGGCCGCGAGTTCAGTGACGCGTTGTCCGAGCGCGCACGCGCCGGCGTGGCGGTGCGGGTCACCATCGACTGGGGCGGCAGCCTGAAGATGGACCATGCGCTGGTGGACACCATGACCGAGGCCGGCGTGGAGGTGCACCGCTACCGCCCGCTGGCCTGGTACAACCTGCACCGCGTCAACAACCGCACGCACCGCAAGTTGCTGGTGATCGATGGCCGGATCGGCTTCACCGGCGGCGTGGGCGTGGCCGACCAGTGGATGGGCGATGCGCAGGACCCGGAGCATTGGCGCGACACCCATTACCGCATCGAAGGCCCGGTGGTGGCGCAGGTGCAGACCGCCTTCAACGACAACTGGATCAAGACCACCGGCCGCGTGGTCAACGGCGCGCAGTACTACCCGGCGCTGGAAGCGGCCGGCGACAGCGATGCGCAGTTGTTCGTGGCCTCGCCGGCCGGCGGCAGCGAGAGCATGCACCTGATGTACCTGGTCGCCATCGCCGCCGCCTGCAACACCATCGACCTGGCGGCGGCGTATTTCGTGCCCGATGCTTTGATCACCCGCTCGCTGCTGGAGGCGCGCAGCCGCGGGGTCTCCATCCGCGTGCTGCTGCCGGGCAAGCATATCGATGCGGTGTCGGTGCGGTTGGCCTCCAAGGCCAGCTGGGAGCCGCTGCTGCAGGCCGGCATCGAGATCCACGAATACCAACCCACCATGCTGCATACCAAGCTGTTGATCATCGACGGCCTGCTGGTGTCGGTGGGTTCGACCAACTTCGACATCCGCTCGTTCCGCCTCAACGACGAGGCCAGCTTGAACATCTACGACACCACGCTTGCTGCACGCATGACCGAGGTGTTCGAACGCGATCTGCAGCGCGCCGAGCAGTACACGCTGGAACGCTGGCGCGCACGGCCGCTGCGGCAGAAGCTGGGCGAGAAACTGGTGTTCCCGTTCCGTTCGCAGGTGTGAGCGCGCAAGGCCGGTGACGGCGGCTAGCGTGCCGCCCCCGCCCTGCCTGCCTGCAGGCGCAGCTGGCGCAGACGCCACCACAGCCCGCCCACGTGCACCAACGCATACAGCACCAGCGCGGCCGCAATCCCCAGGGTCAGCGGGCTGGCCTGCGATCCGGCAGCGGCCGCCCCCTGGCTGAACGCGCCCGAGGCCCAACGCCAGGCCAGCCGGCCCAGCAGCACCAGCATCAGCGCCGCACCGATCCAGGGGTTGGGCGTGTACCAGCCGCGGCCATCCACCCATTCGGCATGCGTGTAGCGCAGCGACAGCGCGCCCAGCCCGATGCCGGCCACCGCTCCCAGCGCGATCCCCAGCCGCACCTGCGGCAAGCCGTAGACCGCATACGCCAGCGCCGCCGCCGCGATGACCAGCACCACACTGCGCAACGCCGTGCTCGCCGGCTTCCACTGCTGGCGGCCGAAGCTGCGCCGGATGCGCCGGTAATAGAAGTAGCCAATGGCGGCCATCGAAAGATACGGCGTCAGCGGTGCGATGGCGGCGGGCATGGCGGTTCCTTTGCGGTTGGTTGAAGCGACCAACGCAGGATGAAACCAGCCACCGGCGCAAACAAGGTGCCAAGTGTCACTTTCTGCGGGCGGCAGCGTGGTGCGCGGTCGCGCCTGCACCCACCCATGCGGCCCCGGCGGTGCGCCACCGGGACCGCTGCATCGGATGTGCTCACCGCCCTGCCGGTGAACGCCGCGAACGCCCGCCAGCGATTGCCGCACGCGAACCGGAGCCGCGCGGGTAGACTTGCGCGCAGTGCTTCCCCCACCGCCGTGCCATGTCCGCCATCAAGCATCACGCCCGTACGCTGATCGACACGCTGCCCGACACCGCGGGGTGGCAGGACGTGCTGCATGCGGTGACCGAGGCCGGCTTCCAGGCGGCCGTGCTCGACGGCATCGCTGCCGCGGACCAGGGCGCCTTCGTCGCGCCGGCGCAGCTCACCGCACTGTTCGCCGGATGGGGCGTTGATGTTGCGGCGTGAGTGGACCGTCCCGGCCGCCAAGCAGCTTGCCCACGCCCAGGATCATTACCACGCCCTCAACCCGGGTGCGGCGGCGGCGATGGCGCGGCAGGTGCTGGAAGCCACCCGCACGCTGGCCGAACAACCCGGCCGTGGCCGCGCCGGCCGGGTGCCGGGCACCCGCGAATGGGTGGTCAAACAGACCCCGTACGTGCTGGTCTACCGTGTACGCCACGACACGCTGCAACTGCTGCATGTCCAGCTGGACCCCAGCGACTGGCTGCCGCGCACCGACCCACTGATCGAACGCCTCGAGCCATGGATCGCCGCGCTGGTCAGCGCGTTGCTGCATGTGCTGATGCTGCTGATCCTGCTGTCGGCCTCCACGCCCACGGTGACGCCGCCGCAGGGCTCGGCCAGCGGTGGCCGCACCAAGGTGGACTTCGTCGGCGACACCTACCAACCCCAGCAACCCACCCCGTCGCCAACGCCCACCCTGCCCTCGCCCACGCCAACGCCGGTACAGCCGCCACCGGCCGCATCGCCGGTGCAATCCACGCTGGTGCAGAACGCCAGGAACCCGGTGCCGCCGCAAGGCAGCACGCGCCGTGGCGCATCGACCGAACAGCGCCAGCCCCGGCCCGTGCAGCGCCCCACTCCGCCGCAACCACCGGCCGAACCGTCATCGCCGCCGCAGCGCCGCCCGGAAACCTGGACCGGCCGTCCACCGGGCATGCTCGACGAACCGGCCGACGCCGCCGAAGACGGCACCGCGTACACGCCCACCATCAGCCAGGGCCGCCGCAACGACCGCAACAACGCCCAGCCCAGCATGGATATCGGCGGCTACCAGGTGTATTACGACGTGCGCAGCGAAACCCAGCTGCGGGTGTGGAAGGAACAGGGCATGCAGGAGATCGCCATCATCCTGCCCGGCACCCAGCAACGCATGGTCTGCCCGCTGGAGGTCGCGCTCAAACGCGGCTCCAGCAAATGCCGCCTGCTGCCGCCGGACTCGCCCGAACTGAAGAACATCGGCGACGCCCGCGAGGTCATCAACATGATGGAGGTCTACCGCCAGGGCGAACCGGTCTGGCGCGGGCCGGGGCCGTATCGCTGAGGGCGCGGACGCAACTGCGTTCGCTCACGGTGCGGCATCGTTGGCGAGCGCCGGTGGGCCATGCATGCATGGGTCGGCAGCCAGCCTGAGTGCATCACTGGATCGGCACCCGTGCGCTCTGGCCAACTCTGAGCGGAGCAGGCCGTAGCGCGCAGTCGTCAGGTGGATGAACAGCGCGGTCAGAATCGGCAAGTACGAAGGAGCCGGGCATGGGCATCGACGGCGCCCGCCCGGCACTGCGCAGCAGGTGGATGAGCAGCACGTGACCTGGCAGTGCGGTCGCGCAGAAAAGGCCTCACCCCACCCGCCGCAATGCATCTTCCATCGGACCAAACACGATCTGCCGCAGCAGGCGCGCCTCACCGGGATCCACCGCATGCGTGGCGCCTTGCTCGTAGCTCTGCAATACGGCATGCGACTCTCGCCTGATCGCGGTCGCCAGTTCGTCCAGGTGCCGCAACGTCAGTTTTGCTGGTACGCCGATGGAGTTGCCGAACGCGGCGACATCATCGCGGCCAATGTCTGCAAAGCGGCGGATAGTGCCCATCGGGAAAACCAATTCGTCCAAGCCCCAGTCGGGGGCCTTGTAGACGCTGGTGCTGAGCAGGTCGTAATGCGGAGCGAGCTCCCATCCATTGGCGCCGCGCAGAAAGCTCAGATTCTTGAGGTGGGCGTCGCTGTTGCCTATAAAGAAGTTGAACACCTGCCAGCGCAGCAGCGCAATGCGGGTGGCCGCAGGCATGCGACTGATACGCTCCAGTGCCCGCAGGCTGTCGCTTGTGGCCTGCTGATATTTGTAGAGCCGGTCCAGCGACAGTAGCTGGCAGCCATCCAAGGCATAGCCACGCCTTGCCTGCAGCCCATCGCCTCGCCGGTCGAAGCGGCGAACGATGTAAACCGGCTCCGGCACGCGACGCACGACCACCTGCGGCACCGGCAATCGGCATGCAGCGGCCAGCTGCATGCAGAACCATTCGTTGATCGCGCTGTGGGGGTAGTCGTCCACCGCTTCGTGATCGGGCTTGAGGATGTGGGTGGAGGCGGCCCTGCCTACCGGCTCCCACAGCTGCCCCGCATCCAGCACCACCGCCAGCTTGTGCTGGGCGCCTGCCAACGACATGCGCTTGGGTGCGCCATGGATCAGCGGCTGCCGGGGCAAGGCGCGAATGCGCGCAGAGAGATCGGCATCGGTCAGCGGCTGCAGCGCCGGCGGCGGCAGTTGCTGGCCTGGCCGCAGCAAGGTCAACGCGCCGGCCGACTCCGGGCCGAACCGCTGCAACAGGCCGAAGGCATCGGCCGCGTCGATGCCGGCATCGCTGGCGATCAGCCGGCGTCCGCCCTCTTCGGGCAGCAGGTTGTCGAAGAACCACTGCACCGGGCGTTGGCTACCGCCATCGACAATCTCTTCCGCGCTGCGCGGTAGTGCAGGCGACAGATCGAAGCCTTCGCTGCGCCATACCGGGTCGTAGACGAGCGCCCAGAGATTACCTTGCTCCCGCAGCTCTCCAACACGGCGATCTTCCAGCCACAGCTCCAGGCTGCGCGGCGCCCCGGCAATGCTCATGCGGAAAGTTTGGTGACCGGTGCCGATAGCTCCACCGGCAAATCCAGTTGCACCTGTATCCCCAATTGGCGCAACAGTTCGAACACGCGGCCCAGTTGCACGGTGTCCTTGCCGCGCTCCACATTGCCCAGCACGACGTGGCTGGTACCGGCCAACGCAGCCAGGTCGTCCTGTCGCAGGCCTTGTGCCTTTCGCACCGCGCGGACGTATGCGCCTATGTCGGATGCCTGTTCGATTGTGATGCGCATGAAGAGTACCACCCATTGAAAATCTAAATTGGACTTTAGATTATCGCCATGTGCGCACGAGAGGCAATCGATTCTAATGTCTGCTTTAGATTCCTCCTTGGAAGCGCGTGTAGCAGATAAAAAAGAACGCCTGCGTTAGTTCTTTAAGTGTGGTTGGCGCGATCACACCGCTGCACAACGGGCCATGCATCCGACTGCCTCCAGGACTATGACCCACCGACTGCCGTTTTGGCAGCAAGACGGCCAAAGATCGGCCACGTCGACCGGATCTCGCACGTGACGCACTTGCCTGGCCGGAAACTCGCTACAGTTTGCAAAGATGGTCTTCTCCGCCGTCCCACCTACACCTCCAAGGATCCGCATGTCCCTGCATCGTCTTGCACCTCGTCTTGGCCTGGCCATTGGCCTGCTGTGCGCCTGCGCTGCGCACGCTGCCGAGCCGATAGCTGCCCATCGCCTGCTGCGCGTGACGCTGGGCGGGGCGACCGACCAGCCCACCTCCGGGCGGTTGCTGGTGTTCGCCACCCTGGCCAAGGATGCCCAGGCCGAGGCCAAGCAGGGCAGTAAGGACGGCAAGGTGGAAGCGGTGGATACCAACCCGTTCCGCCCCAGCGCCACCGCGGTGGCGGCGCAGGAGGTGACCGGGCTGGTGCCGGGCGGCAGCGTGCAGATCGACCTGGACAATATCGCCTTCCCCAGCGGGTTTTCCGCGCTGCCGGCCGGCGACTATCTGTTGCAGGCGGTGCTGGATCCGAACCACAGCTACGGCTACATGGGCCGCGATGGCGGCGACCTGCTGAGCGCCGTCACCCCGGTCACCCTGGGCGGCAAGACCGCAGCGCTGCCGACGCTGACGCTGAGCACCCAGCTGCCGGCCTCGGACGACCCGTGGCAGGTCTCGCCGCGCGCGCCGCAAGCCGTGCGCGATGCCGTGCCCGAGGCCAAGTTGCACAGCGCCGATGCCTCGATGGTGAGCCCGGCATTGAGCGCGTTCTGGGGCCGGCCGGTCTGGCTGCGCGCCCGCGTGCTGACGCCGCCCGGCTACGACGCCAAGGCCGCCACGCGCTATCCCACCGTCTACGTCACCCACGGCTTCGGCGGCAACTACAACCGCTTTGCCGGCAGCATCGCCAGCGCCTGGAGCGCGATGGCGGCCAAGCAGATGCCGCCGATGATCTGGGTCTTCCTGGACCAGTCCACGCCCACCGGCACCCATGAATTCGCCGATTCGGTCAACAACGGCCCCTGGGGCACGGCGCTGACCCAGGAGCTGATTCCCGCGCTGGAAAAGCAGTACAGGATGGATGGCAAGGCCAGCGGCCGCTTCCTCAACGGGCACTCCTCCGGCGGCTGGGCCACGCTGTGGCTGCAGACCCGCTACCCCAAGCTGTTCGGCGGCACCTGGTCCACATCGCCCGATTCCAGCAACTTCCATGACTTCACCGGGCCGGATCTGTACGCACCCAACGCCAACATGTACCGGCGCGCGGACGGCAGCCAGGTGCCGTTGATCCGCGACCATGGCAAGGTGGTGGCCGATCTGGAAACCTTCGCCAAGCTCGAACGCGTGCTGGGCCCGTACGGCGGCCAGTTCACCTCGTTCGACTGGGTATTCTCCCCGCGCGGGCCCGACGGCCGCCCGCTGCCGATGTTCGACCGCGACAGCGGCAAGGTGGACCCGGACGTGGTGGCCTACTGGCGCACGCACTACGACATTTCTGCCCGGGTCGCCGCGCAGTGGCCCACGCTCAAGCCCGACCTGGACGGCAAGATCCACCTGATCGTCGGCACCGCCGACACGTTCTACCTGGATGGCGCGGCGCGCAAATTCCAGGCGGTGCTGGACGGGCTGGGCGCCAGGAGCGACTTCCGCTACCTGGAAGGCCGCACCCACTTCGACCTGTACGCCGAAGGCGAGGACAACAACGCCTTGATGAAGAAGATCGCCTGGGAGATGTACGCAGTGGCGCGCCCGAAGCGGTGAGTGCGCCGCCGCGCGCACGTCGCCCTGACATCGACTGTTTCAGGCCTTGCTCGCCCTGCACCGGGTACAGGTGGTGCAGGGGATCGATGCCGATAGTGGTGGTGTAGCGGGCCGTGCCGGGCAGACGATGGTCCTGCCGGGCCCCCGCTTGCTCACGCCGAGCGCATCGGCAGTTCCCATTCCATCTGTTGCCTGAGCACCAGCAGCAGCACCTTGAGGCGGCCGGCGCGCACCATGGCGGCCGGCGTCTGGCCATCCAGCGCGCTTATCGGTTCGCGGAACCAGCGGATCAGGCTCTCGTTGTTGCCGCCGTGCAGTGCCCAGGCGTGGCACACGATTTCACCCAGCGCCTCGATCCCGTCACTGCCCAGCAGCTTGAGATGCTCCGGGGTGAACTTGAACATCGACAGCACCAGTTCCGCATCGGCGGCCTTGCCGTGTTCCACGCGCATCTGCTCGCTGTGCACGGTGCTGTAGCTGGACGGCTGCGCACGCAAGGCTTCGGCCCGGCGCATGCCGGTGAGCAGTGAGGCGATGAGGTCGGCGCGTTCCATGGGTGATCCGGCAGTGTCTTGCGCGCACGCTAGCGGTGGCGCTGCCGGCGCTCAATCGGGAGTCTCCCGACAGCCGATAGGCAGGTCAGCGGGCGTTGTCGTCGGATGACGGTGCCGATCCCCGCTTCAGACCGCGCCCGATCGCCTCGACGGGATTTAACGAAGCGCTTGCTAGCATCCGGGCGCGTCATCGGCAGCAGCCCTGCCCGGCCGGGCTGTCGTCATTGGAGTGCCATCTCATGAGGAGTTGTCAGATGCCCTGGAAATCCGCGCTTGCCTTGCTTGCCCTGTCCACCGCCGCACTGCCGGCGCTGGCCCAGTCCGACCGCCAGGTGGCCGAGGACATGATCACCCGCTCAGCCAATGTCTGCCCTGGCCACAGCACCGAGCGCACTTCGCCCACCGTCAAGGCCGTGCCCGTGGGCGCGTTGCGCGTGATGCTGGAACGTGGCCTGGTGATGTGCCCGGACCGCCGCCTGGACGCCGCTGCGCTGGCCGTGTTCTACGGTCGCCTTGGCGTGTTCGCCTGGAACCCTGAAGTGCCTGCCGCCAAGACCGTGATCGTCCAGCAGATCGGCGCGATGACCCGCAAGGACGACTACCCGGTCGAAACGCTGGTATGGGACGCCAAGGGCACTGCGCTCAAGCAGCAGACCGTGCCGATGTTCGAACCGCGCCCCGGCGCGGCGGTGTTGTACAAAGTGCGTTGAGTACAGGGGCGAGCGCGGTGAGGCATTCCCGCGCTCGTCCCATCGCCTGGCCGCTCATCGCCAAGGCAACGCCATCACATCTCGGCGCGCGCTACGCAGCGGTGGTTGCCGCGGCGCAGATGCCCGCCGCCAACTGTACGTCCAGTGCAGCCGTCAAAGCCCCAGGTCGGACAGGCTTGGGTGCGCATCGGGCCTGCGCCCGAGCGGCCAATGGAACTTGCGCTCGGATTCCTGGATGGGCAGGTCGTTGATCGAGGAGTGACGTGCGCGCATCAAGCCATCGGCATCGTATTCCCAGTTCTCGTTGCCGTAGGAGCGGAACCAGTTGCCGGAATCGTCGCGCCATTCGTAGGCATAGCGCACTGCGATGCGGTTTTCGGTGAAGGCCCACAGCTCCTTGATGAGCCGGTACTCCAGTTCCCTGGCCCACTTGCGTTCAAGAAACGCCTGCGCCTGGTCGCGGCCGGTGACGAACTCGGCGCGGTTGCGCCAGCGTGTGTCCACGCTATAGGCCTGCGCCACCTTGGCCGCATCGCGGCTGTTCCAGCCGTCTTCGGCCCAGCGCACTTTCAGCAAGGCGGTGTCGTGGGTGAATGGCGGCAGCGGTGGGCGGGACGATGCAGACGATGACATGGCAACACTCCTCAAGGAAGGTAAAAACACGCAGGGGCGCTACCCGAGCAACCGACGGGCAGCGTGTTGGGCGGTGGTTGCAGCGTCCGTCCCGCCAAAGACCAAAGCGACGGCGATGGCACCGTCGATCAACACCAATAATTGCTGCGCCAGCGCATCCGGGTCTGGTCGGCCGGTGGCCACCACCAGGCTGTGCAGATACGCGTAAAGGCGCTGCTTGTGCGCGCGTGCCGCCCTGCGGATCACATGAGTCGGATCGCCGGTCTCACCGGCCGCATTGAGAAACGCGCAGCCATGGAAGCGGCTGTCGGCAAACCACTCCTGCAGCGCGTCGAAGCACGACAGCAGGCGCGCCACCGGATCCTCGCTCTGCGAGGTGGCCGCCTCGAACCACGCCATCCAGCGCTCGTCGCGGCGCAGCAAGGCCGCTTCCACCAACGCGTCCTTGGTTGGATATAGGCGATAGAGCGTCTTGCGCGCCACCCCGGACGCCTTGACGATCGCCTCCATGCCGGTGGCATGGATACCGCCGGCATAGATCAGGCGCTCGGTAGCGTCGAGCAAGGCTGCATTGGGCTGGGCGTCGGGGAGCAAGGACATGGGGCGGCCAGAGAATGATCGTTCTCGGAAAGGTAGAACGATCATTCTCCGATGTCAACTGCGCGCGTGTCTCTGAAGCGACGATCGGCCGGCCGCCGTTCGCCTGCCTGGAGCCTGTCGATTGATTGGACGCAGGAAGCGTGGATCAGAGATAGTGGTCGCCTGCTGACAGGCACGCCCGCCTACGGCAGCGGGGGTGCATCGCCACCCTCCGATCGGATTTCTTGTTGTCCACCCAACCTTGCTCTAGCCGCTCAACCGTTGTTCGTGGATCTCATCGACAATGCGGCGCAGTGCCCGTGCGGCGGTAAAGATCTCCTCGCCCATGACTGGCACGCTGCCTGCGTCCAGCGCCGCGCGCCCGCACACCGCCACCATGTCGCTTTGCGCGGTAATCGTGCGCAGCAGTGTGTGGAAGCGGTCGATCTGCTCGATGGTGACGCCGAAGGCGAGTTGCTCTGGCCGCATCAGCGAGCTGCTCATCAACGATGTGCGTGGTCGCTTAGCGGTCTTCCGGGGTTTCGATATCGTCATGGCAGTGGCGCTCGACGTCTGCAGACGGGATGTCCGTGGGCTCACGCTAGCGCAGTATCTGAGATATCTGAAACTCAGATAATGCAAGCCAACATCGTCGGCTTGCGCGTGTGACTGCCGCCGTCTCACGCTGACTGCATTGGCCCAACCGTCGCGGTGAACTGTCTCGGTTCACCACTCATCGGATCCTCGAACCCCAGCGTGTGCGCAAACAGCTGCAACGGGCGATCAAGATCATCCGGCTGCTGCGCTTGCAGCTCCGGATAGAAGCGGTCGTGCAGGATCGGGGCGCCCAATGCGGCCATATGCACGCGCAGCTGATGCTTGCGGCCGGTGACTGGCTCCAGCCGATACGTCCAGGTGTCCGCACCGCGCGCCACGACCTCGATCCAGGTTTCGCTGTTGGCCTCGCCCACGCCCTCGCACATGCGGAAGAACGGCTCGCCCGGCTGCAGCCGGCTGCGATGCACATGGGGAAACGTCAGCCCTGGCAGCGGCGGTGCCACCGCCAGATAGTGCTTGCGAATACGCCGCTTGCGAAACAGCGCCTGGTAGACCCCGCGCGTGGCCGGGTTGGCCGAAAACAGCACCAGCCCGGCGGTGTCGCGGTCGATGCGGTGCAGCGGCACCAGCGACGGATTATCCAAGCGCAGTGCCAGCCGGGTCAGCAAGGTCTCGCGCACGTAGGCGCCTGCGGGAACCACCGGAAGGAAGTGCGGCTTGCAGGCCACGATCACCTGCGCATCGGCATGCACCACCGTTTCCGTTGCCGCAATGACCGGCTCATCGACGACTTCGCGGAAGTAAAACAATTCCGCGCCCAGTCGGTAGGGCGCATCGACATCGATTACCTGGTGCTGTGCATCCAGCACACGGCCACGCGCAAAGCGGGCGCGCCACGTGGCGACGTCCACGCCCGGGAAACTCGCGCACAGCGCCTGCAGCACGGTGCCCCAGGGACCGGCCGGAAGTTGGAAGCGGCTGGCAGGAATGCCATCGCGGAGTGGGCGGGCAGCAGACATGGCGAGGGCGAATACGCACTCAGACAGATGAGCAGGGATCGTACCTTGCCGATGCCCCTCGGTAACGCGCCACCTGCCCCACGCTGTTACAGGCTGGGGTGACGCGCGCAGCACAGCTGCGCTTTGCACAGCATTGTCATTGGCCGATGGCAGCGACAGTGCACCGCAACGCGCCCGCTTGGCGTCTTTAGGCAGACCGGCCACGCGTCGCGACGTCGCGCACGCTCGCAGTCATCCGCACGTGCGTGATGCCACGGGCTACGGCATTGACGGCAGCGCGCCAAGCCTCACGCGCGCCGTTCTCACAGCTTCATATTCACGCCAATAAACACCTGCCGCCCGGCCGATGGCGAGAACATGGGCTGCGCCTGTGCCTGGAAGAAACTGTCGTACCAGGCGTAGTCGTACAGGCGCCCGGTGACGTTGCGCAGCTGCAGGTCCACGCTCCACGCCGGGGTGACCTGATAGCGCGCGGTGAGGTCGAGCGTGGCCATGCTGCCGAACTTGCCGGCCACATTGCGCTCTTCCAGGTAGTAGTCGCTTTGCGCACGGCCCTGCAGGCCCAGCTTGAGCGCATCGCTCGCCTGGTAGTCCAGGCCGATGTTGCTGATGCGGCGCGGCGTTGCCATCACTTCGTTGCCCTGGATGGAGACGCTGGCATCGCGTGCATCGCGCGCGATCTTGGCCTCCTGGTAGGCATGCGATGCCCACACCGTCCATGCCTCGCCCAGCTGGGCGTTGATCTGCGCGTCCACGCCACGGCGTCGGGTCTTGCCCAGCACCACGTTGGTGCCGGTGGCGGGCATGTTGGAGATCTCGTTGGCCGCGTCCTGCTGCCAGATCGCCAGGCGTGCCTGGCTGCGCGGCAGCGGGCTGAACTTCATGCCCAGCTCCATGCCGGTGTTGGTGGACGGCCCGATGGCGGCCTGGCCCGGGGTCAGGTAGGCCGGCGGAGTGGAACCGGTGAGCACCTGGAAGGTGCGGCCCCAGTTCGCATAGACATTGGTGCGCTCGGTGAAGGCATACACCACGCTGAGCTTGGGCTGCTCGATGGTGCCGTAGCGCTGCAGCGGTGCGCGCACACCGCCCGGCAGCGTGGTGTCGCCATCGAAGCGGTCCACGCGGTAGGCCGGCACGATCTTCAACGCCGCGATCGGCTGGTAGATGGCCTGCACGTAGGCGCCCCAGTTGTCGAACGTGTACCGATCGTCGTTCTGGACACGCGCTGGCGGCGCGTTGAAGTTGGTCGGCTCGCTGTAACTGAAGCGCAGGCGCTGGTAGCGGTTGTCCTGATGCTCGTAGTTCAGGCCGGCTTCCAGCGTCAGCTGCTCGTCGGCGCGCCAGGTCAGCGTGTTGAGCATGCCGATCTGCGATTCGTCCCAGATGCGGCGCTGGCGTGGCGCATTGCCCACCGGCAGATCGCTGAAGGTCACCCGGCGGTCGTCTTCGTAGCTGTTGTAGTACAGCTTGGTGCCGAAGAACACCGCATCGCTGAGCTTCAGGTCCAGGTGCAGACCCAGCTGGCGCATGTCGCGGTCGCCGCCGTCGTTCGCGTTGTGGGGCTGGGTGACGCGGCGGGCGGTACGCAACTGCTCGGCGGTCAGGAAGCCCGGTTCGTCGGCGGCGTTGTGGTACGCGCGCGCGGTCAGGCCGATGCGCATGCCCTCGTCCAGATTGCCGAAATACCACTTGCCACCCAGCGAGTATTTGCTGGACGTGTCGTGCTGGCGGTAGCCGTCCGATGCCTGCCACCCCACGAAATAGTTCTGCGCGAAGCCCTCGTGCTCGCGCCCCACCGCCAGCTGCGCATCGCGGGTGTTGAAGCTGCCATAGGACAGGCGTGCGTCGGTGTAGTTGCTGCCCTGCCGCGTGCCGAAATTGACGTTGCCGCCGATGTTGTGCAGCCCGTAGCGGGGATCGTTGGTGCCGCGGACCACTTCGATGTAGCTGATGTCCAGCGGGAACAGCATGTCGATGAAGCGCTGGTTGCCGCTGTTGACGTTGCTGGGGATGCCGTCGATCAAGGTCTTGATGGCGTTGATGTAGCCCTCGCCGTTGAACGCGCGGAAGCTGACCTTGCCCGATTCATTGCCCTGCCGCGTCTCGGTGAGCTGGATGCCGGGCATCTGGCCCAGCAGCTCCCAGCTTTGCGACACGTTCTTGTCCTCGATCTCGTCGGCACCCAGCACGTCCACCGAGGTGAGCACCTGATGGGATGCCAGCTGGCCATCGGCGTGGTGGTGCACATCCACCTTGCCGAGCGTCAGCGCCGAATCGGACGACTGGGCACGCAGCTCCGGCGGAAACAGCATGGTGACGAACGAGGCAGCCAACACTTGGGTCAAGGACAAGGACGAACGGGTCACAGGCAGCCGCAATTTGTGGAGGTGAATGGAATATTATAACATTCGTGATTCACAGCCCAGCCTGCTGCCGCTTCGCGTCGTGCTGTCGGCTAACCGATGAGGCGACTGAAAGGAGAAGGGATGAGGGCTGCACCCACGCACACGCCGGCCGCGGTGCCGCTGCCCTCGGCTGCGGTCAGGCCGGGCGCCGGCCGCCTGCAAAGCATCGACGCGCTGCGCGGCTTCGTGATGGTGCTGATGCTGCTGGACCACCTGCGCGAAACCTGGTTCCTGCATGTGCCGGTGGCCGACCCCATCGATGCGACGACCGCGCTGCCGGGCCTGTATTATGCCCGCCTCGCCGCCAGCCTGTGCGCGCCGGTGTTCGTCGCGCTCACCGGTATTTCCGCCTATCTGTTCGGCACCAAGCACACCCTTGCTCATACCCGCCTGTTCCTGATCAAGCGCGGCCTGGTACTGATGGCGCTGGAAGTGCTGTTTCTCTCGGAGCTGTACTGGGGCGTGGCCAGCCCGACCTTCTGGCTGCAGGTGATCTGGTGCATCGGCGTGTGCATGATCGTGCTGGCCCTGTTGCTCGGCCTGCCGCGCAAGCTGCTGCTGGCCGGTGGCCTGGTCATCGTGTGCGGGCACAACCTGCTCGATGCCATCGATCTGCAACCGGGCCACCCGTTGTTCGCGCCGTGGGCGATGCTGCACCAGCGCGACGTGATTGCCCTGCCCTTCGGCTTGGCTGCCAAGACCACGTATCCGGTGCTGCCGTGGATCGGCGTGATCGTGCTGGGCTACGCCATCGGCCCGTGGTTCGGGCCGCGCGTGGAGGCCACCGCTCGCAGGCAGCGATTGCTCGGCTTGGGCGCTGCCATGCTGCTGGGCTTTGTCGTGCTGCGGCTATGCAATGGCTACGGCGATACCCCGTGGTTCGTGGTCGACAACCACCCGGCGCGCACGCTGATGAGCTTTCTGGCCCTGACCAAATATCCTCCATCGCTGCTGTTCCTGCTGCTCACCCTGGGCGTGGGCGCCTTGCTGCTGGCCGGCTTCGAACGCCTGGGCGAAGGGCGCATCGCCACCGCATTGGCGGTGTTCGGTGGCGCACCGATGTTCTTCTATCTGTTCCACCTGACCGTGCTGCGGCTGCTGTATCACGCCGCCGCTGCGATCTGGGGGCCAACGCAGGGCACGGTGTTCGGCGTGGACCATTACGGCTGGGTGCTGGCGTGGTACGTGGCGCTGATCGTTCCGCTCTACCTTCCCACCGCATGGTTCTCCCGGCTCAAGGCCGCCCGGCGCGATATCGCGTGGTTGAAGTATTTTTGAGACGCGGTGAGTGACTTTCCGGCGCTACGTGCCGCGCCGCATTAGGCGATGCTGTGACCGAGAGATGGAACTCGATGCGTCGCTCTACGCTCCGCGCAGCCACTGCCTGCCTTGCTGCATTGCTGGCGCCGCTGTGCGCCGCTGCCCAAATACCCTCACCGCAATTCACCGCGTGCGCGGACCCCGCGCCGCAAACACCCTTGGCCGGCAGCGAATGCCTGGTCACCCAGGTGCCGCTGCGCCATGCAGCCGCCGATGCCGGCACCATCGAGCTGTTCGTGCGCCGCGCGCCGGTGCCGGATCACACCAAGCGACGCGGAGAGGTCTGGCTGATCGCCGGCGGACCGGGCGAAGCCGGGGCCTCGCTGTCTCCGCTGATCAGGACCTACCAGCGCGCGTTTCCCGGCTACGACCTGATCATTCCCGACCACCGTGGCACCGGGCGTTCTACCCGTTTGTGTCCGGAGCAGGAAGCGCCGCAAAGCGCAGACGGCGTGGGGCTGGCTGGCGCCGAATGGGGCCCGTGCATTGGCGGGTCGTACGCGAACCTGCAGCGCACCCAGGCGTTTTCCATCACCGAAGCGGCGCAGGATCTAGCGGTGCTGATCCGTCAGCAACGGCGCCAGGGCGAGGTGCTGCTGTACGGCGTGTCGTATGGCACGCAGCTGGCGCTGCGCGCCCTGTAGGTGGCACCCATGCCGTTGGACGGGCTGGTGCTGGATGGACTGGTGCCGCCGGAAACCGCCGCGCAGTGGGACCTGAGCCACCGCACCACCGTGGCCGATACCGTGGGACGCGCGCTGCTGGACAAGGCACACCTGAGCACCTATCGCAGCGTGCTCGCCCGCATCGATACCGCCGCATGGCGCGACCAGGTTCCGGGCAAGGACCTCAAGCGCTTTCTCGGCACGCTGCTCAACTTCCCTGCGTTGCGCGACAGGATTCCCGCCATCATCGACGGCCTTGCCCGCGACGACGCCACCTTGCTCGCCGCATCCGCCGCCGACCTGCAGACCGCGGTGGCCGCACTGGGCCAGAGCGGCGACAACCGACCGGCACTGCCGCTGGTGATGCTGATCGCCGCATCCGAGAACAACGCACGGCCCGCCCTCACCCACGACATGGTCGCAGCCGAAGCCAGGGACGCCTTGTTCGTCAGCCCCATCCCCGGCCTGTTCGTAGATGCGACCCCAACACCCCGTATGCCGGCGCGCAGGCACATGCCGCATTGCTGCAAGCGGCAGGCCCGGTGACCTTCAGCACCGTCGAGCGTGGCGCGCATCTGCTGGCGTTTGCGGCGCCACAGTGCTTTGCGAGTGCGGTCTCTGCTTTTGTGGGTCAGCATACGGTTGCTGCGCATTGTCGTGAGCCTGATAGAGAATGAGGGGCAGATGGAGTGCAGAAATGACCGAACTCGCTGTCGGAGCCCCCAAACGACACTCGGGCGAGAAAGCTTCGGCTTTTCAGCACTGCTTTTTGCCGATGGCGTACCTAGAAATGTTTGCACCGTAACCGAATTGGAAACTGCTGTTTGCAGTAAAGTCGCCGTGTTCTACGCCCGACTCGCCGATAGCGCAGACCAAGGGAGCGCTCAATGACAGCTCAAAGAAAATTCAAAAGGAAAGAGATCCTTCGTTGCATGTCGCTCTTCGCAGTCGCGTGGAGTGCAGGATGCTCCAATGCTTCGCCACCGACTAGCGTTAGGGTCGACAGCTTCGCAAACAAGTGGGCGTATGCCACAGGCTGCGGATCTGGACATTTTCTGAGCATAGATCTCAAGCAGCAAGAGGCCCATGTCACGGGAGAGTGGAGCGAGGGTACCAACGCTCGTGGCGGTGGCGGAAAATTGGAAGGGGAAGTACGTAGCGGCAAACTCTACGTTCGCTACTGCAGCGATGATGGCGAGGCAGGCTATGCAGCATGTCCCAACTTCTCTGGTGAGGAGGACTACTTCGTTCTCGATAAAGGATCCTTGGTTCGCTACCAAAAATTCGGCGATGCGTATAAGCGAGATGTCGTCTTGCACAGGGATGTCGAGGGTAAGCAGATTCAATCCGAAACCTGCGCAGACACGGGGAGTGATTCATGAGCAGGCTGACAGACCAGGAGTTGCGCGCCACCCTGTACTTCGCTGTCGGTGTGACATCCGAAAGCGGATATGCCGCTTATCGGTTGGAAGTCGCTGGCGACAACCTCAGGACACCGTTGCTAGAGCCAGCGGACAACAGTGGCTACACGATCGGGACGATCCAAACTGACTTGGGTCAACACTATCAACCGAATGTGCCTAACGGAGAGAACGTCCCAAGGGACCTTGTGAATGCCTACCAACAATGGGCGCATGGACAGCAGCAAGATCTTGTTCTCAGTCAACAGCAGGTTGATGAAGCGATCGCTGATCTTGGCCGTAACGGCCGTGCTATCCGCGCCGATGCCGGTCGGCCTCTTGATGCGGAAGTGAAATCCAGGCTAGACGCCTTCCTTTCTTCCAATGAAGGCATCAGCTGGGTACACCAACGTGATGTGGCACAAATTGACAAGTTGATGGATCGCGCTATTGCGCCCCTGCAGCGAAGTGAGCTTTACCAGAATGCCTCTTTGGACGACCAGGTAAAGCTGGCAACAATGGTTGGAAAAGCCTACAACCAGAACGAAACGCGCACCGCATCGATGATCCGCAATATCGAGACAAATCAGTACCATTCACTCGCCGATGTGAGCGCCGCCATTGATGGTCTGAATCCAAAAGCAACTGGGCGTGGCGACTACCTTGAATCGGGGCGAGACAAGGCGTTGGAGGGTGCCGCCGTTGTGAATTCTTTGCGGAATGCAGATTTGCATAGCCCACTTGCAACAGCATGGACCAACGTAGTCGCCAACCCGCTTGTGGACCCGACGACACTCAACTCGCCCCGGGCAGGCCAAACCTTGTCGCACGAATATGCTGTAGTAAAGAACCTGTTTCTACATTACGACCGTGCAGAAGAATTCGTGGGCGCGCTAGATCGTGGTGCTACCTATCAAAATGCCTCGATAGACCGGACAGATCCAACGCGATTCAATGGTGCCGGCTTTTATGCGACTGGTAACGACCTGGTGAGCTGGGACAAGACTGGACAAGGTCACGCATTCTTGAATAGTGCATGGAGCGGTGTTGAGCGGCAGCACCTCACGCGAGTGCGTAACGATGACGGAACCACAGATCTGAACATCAGCGAGAATGGTCAGACACGTAGGTTGCTGCATGTTGATCCACATGCGAATCCGTTGCGCGGAGCAGAAGCACCAATGGTGCCGACGCCACATGATCAGCAGCCCGTTGAGCACAGGCATGGTTCACTACATCCACTAGAGGACCCGCTTCATCGCCAAGCCGAAGATGCTGTTCGCCGCCTCGAGCGGGCTCTCGGCCGGGAGTACGACGACAGCAGCGCCCGGCTGGCAGCAAGTAGTGCGTATTTGGCTAAAGAAAATGGGCTGGCGCGCATTGATCACGTCGTGCTAAGCGAGAACTCCACGTCCGTGCGGCAAGGTGAAAATGTATTCGTCGTGGAAGGGGCATTGAATGATCCTGCACACAAGAGAGCACACATGAAGACCAATGACGCTATCGCACAGCCAGTCGAGCAGTCTCTGGCGCAATTGCAGTCTTTGGGTGAGACACAGCGACAGCAACAGTCCCAGCAAGAGCAGCAAAGCCAACAATCGATCAATCCGCCACCTCGGATGGTATGAGAGAGCACAACGTACTGCTGACCCTGATGTTTTCAGATGGCATTGCTGCGCCCACGCAGTCCCTCTAATACCCATAACAAGCGGCCTCAACCGTTTTGGATAAATGAGGTCTCTTGCGTTCGAGCGGGTCACGCGGATGTTTGGCGAGACCTTGCTCGCAACTGCGCTGATGCACTGCTGACAAAACCTGTCACAGCGGCTATGGTCAGTGCTGGAACGGGGGTTCTGGCATGGGACGCAGAAAGAAACAGAGTGGATTCGAAGCGTTGGCCGCATTGCCGTGGCCGGTTGGCTTCGTCATGGGAATCGCTGCGTATCTGGTGGTGCGCTACGGCATCGGCTGGTGGCTTTCTCACCAGGGTGGAATGCTGTCGCAAGGCTTGGCCCAGCAATCAAGTGGAATGTTCGCGACATTGGCGTGGATGCTACTCGGCGTCTGCTGGCTTGCTGCGCTGTTCTCCTATCTGGGCACACGCAACCGGCGGCGCTTTTTGGAAACACGCACAAGCCTGGAGAGCCTGGTCGCCGGCGGCTGGCGCCAGTTCGAACAACTGGTGGGCGAAGCGTTTCGCCGCCAGGGCTACAGCGTAGAGGAAACCGGCCTGGGCGGCCCGGACGGCGGCATCGACCTGATCCTGCGCAAAGATGGCCGCCGCACGCTGGTGCAATGCAAACAATGGAAACGCCAGCAAGTTGGCGTCAGCGTCGTGCGCGAAATGTACGGCCTGCTTGCCCACCACCAGGCCCACTCGGTCAAGATCGCCTGTATCGGAACCTACACGAAAGATGCAGAGCGCTTCGCCGAAGGCAAGCCGATTGAGCTGATTGGCGGCGAGCAGTTGTTGGACATGATCAGAGCGGTGCAGCAGCACGCCGCAGCGCAATCACGGACGCCATCTGCACGCATCGAGCCCTTCTTTGCTTCACCCGATACCACTGCGTCCGTTGCCGTTGCCGTCCCAAGCTGCCCGCGTTGCGACAGCGCGCTTGTGCAGAGAAGGAACCGGCGCACTGGCGAGAACTTCCTGGGCTGCAGTCAGTTTCCGAGATGCAGAGGGACCGCATGAGTGGACCTAATCGCTTACTCAAGTCGCATTTAAATTATTATCTAAAATAATCTAATCTGAAATACCTCACTAAATGGAGTTTGTGTGGCTCGCAATAAAATCATATTTCATTACGACGGCCCGATTGCTACCGACCACAAGGTTACTCTCCGAACCTTGGGGAATACTTTAAATCACCTACAGTCCGCGATTGATCGTGCAACAATTGAGCTCAGGCATGGTCAAGTTAGAAAGCATGCACGTCTGAGGAATGATGACTACCCTTTCGCAGACTTCATTGTGGGTGAGCCTCAGGATGGCGGGTACATCCTAAATCTAATAAATTCAGGTCCGTTGAGAATTGTTGATCGGATCACGGCTGCAATGGATCGAGCTTTTAGAGAGGCCTCTAGCGAGTCGTTAAACTTCACTGAAAGTTTGGCAAGCCAAGCAGAGCGTCGCGAGATTGCGGTGCATGCAGGTGCCCAGCGGCCGATTGCTCTTTCGAATTCTGAAGTTGTCAACCAGAATCCAGAGACAAGGCAACTTCGCTACGTTGACCGGGCGATAAATCGAGAAATTGATCAGATTTTAGCCCAGCTTAGAATCGATAGATACGAAGGTTCAACACTAGAGTTCATTCTAGCTGGGACAAATACGTCACCTCCATATCTTTTTGACCGCGAGAAGGCGCAGCGTTTCCATCATGTGGTAGCGGAAAGAACGTTGGGCGATCCGTTGTTTATGGAAGTGCGACTTCGCGCGCTTGATAGCGGTTCAAAATCACGCTATCCAGTGGGCAAGGCAATTCACGTTGAGAGTGGCCTAACTTTCGGCCTCCATTTTAGATCTTCAGATAGTTTTAATTCGGTGGTTGGATATATGAGATCAGGTGATCCCCCAATCGTTTCAATTATCGCTTGCCCAATTATAGAATATGGGACCTTCGATTCTCAGGCCGGGGATATGTTTTTTATAGGCCTGGCAGAATGAGCGCGCTGGATAATCTCTCAAGTAAGTATCTCGACGAGGCTTCTTCGTTGATCCCAATGTCGTCAACTGGAGCCTTTTTGTTTGGAATTGCCTTTTTTGGCGCCACGGAGATTGACGGATCGCGATGGATTTGTCTTCTTTCAATGAAATACGAAAAAATCTGGTTCTTGCGCGACTTAATGTTTGCTCAGGATATCTGGCGAATTGCCATTATCATTTGTCTCTCTCTGATCGGTGCGGCGCTCTCACGAGCACTTTCTATTCGTGCCCTATCGAGGGGCATGCGCACCAATTCTTTGGAGATAATCAGGGTATTCAATAAGGCAAGAGATGTTAGTGAAAAGAACGGTAGCGAAGCTAGCTTCCAGGTGGAAGCTGCCAAATCGTGGCGTGCAAGACGTATGCGTGGAGTATCAAGCATCTTCAAGATGTCCTCTTTTCTTTTTTCTGTCGGGCTTGTGTCCATTGCGTCTCTCGATATTGTTGATGTTGGAATTGGAATTGCTATTCTGGTCGCGGCCTCTTTTCTCTCAGTATTATTCTCGATCAGATACCTGAATGCCTGTCTGCCAGAAAGAATTTTTCTGGACTCTGCAGTTGGGCTGCTTGGACCGAAACTTGTCGAAGAACTAAGTCAGTCTACTGAGTCCGATAAGTGACATATAAACGTCGGGGCAACTGAGTCAGTTTGACTACTTAGTCGTCCCTGAAAATCCCTACCATCCCAGTCACAGTAAGGCGTTACCGGCCGCGCAGGCGTGCCGGAACTACCAGTTTTCGCTACGCTGTGGGCTGATTTCTTGCAATTTCCGTCCATGCGTACACGCCGCCCTGCTGCCGAAGACACCCCCGCCGAGGAGTTGTTTCGTTCGCGCCTGGAGAACCAGATCGATCTGCGCCATCCGCTGGCGCAGTTGAGTCAACGGATGCCGTGGGCCGCGTTGGAGCAGGCGCTTTGCTCGCACTTGCCGGCCACGCCCGCCGGAGGTGGGCGTCCGGCCTTGCCGGTGCGCTTGATGACCGGTTTGCTGTACCTCAAGCACGCCTATGACCTGTCCGACGAAGCGGTGTGCGAGCGCTGGCTGGAGAATCCGTACTGGCAGTTCTTCACCGGTGAGGTGGTGTTCCAGACGCGTCTGCCATGCGATGCCAGTTCGCTGACGCGCTGGCGTCAGCGCCTGGGCGAAGCTGGGATGGAAGAGGTCCTGGCGCACACGATCAATGCGGCGCACGCGATGAGGGCGGTGGATGCACGCGAGCTGTCGCGGGTGATCGTGGATACCACGGTGCAGGAAAAGGCAATCGCCTATCCGACCGATAGCCGTCTGCTGGAGGTGGCACGCAAGAAGCTGGTGCTGCTGGCCAAGCGCCACGGTATTGCGCTGCGGCAAACCTACGCACGGCAAGGCCCTGCCTTGAGCCGCAAGGCGGGCCGCTATGCCCATGCGCGCCAGTTCAAGCGCATGCGAGCTGCGCTGCGGCGCCAACGCACAGTGTTGGGGCGCGTGGTGCGCGATATGCAGCGCAAGCTGGACGCAGTGGAGGACAGCGTGCGCGAGCGCATCGCTGTGTGGCTGGACCGTGCGCAACGCCTGTACACGCAACACCCCAAGGACAAGCACAAGCTGTATGCGTTGCATGCTCCGGAGGTGGAATGCATCGGCAAGGGCAAAGCGCGTCAACCGTACGAGTTTGGCGTGAAGGTCGGCATTGCGGTGACGGCCTGCAAGGGATTGGTCGTGGGTGCGCGCAGTTTCCCCGGCAATCCGTACGACGGCGATACCTTGGCCGAGCAACTGGAGCAGACACGCGGATTGCTGCAAGACGTGGCTGTCGCCCCGACGGTAGCGATCGTGGACCTGGGCTATCGCGGGCGCGAGGTCGATGGGGTACAGGTGCTGCACCGTGGGAAAGCCAAGACGCTGACGCGCCGGCAGTGGCACTGGATCAAGCGACGGCAAGCCGTGGAGCCGGTGATCGGCCATCTGAAAGACGACTGCCGGCTGCGCCGCTGCAGATTAAAGGGCACCCAAGGCGATGCACTGCATGTCCTGGGCTGCGCCGCCGGCTACAACCTGCGCTGGTTGATGCGCTGGATCGCGCTTTTGCGTGCCTGGATCCGTGCCATGTCGCAGTTATCCCTGGGCGCCATGGATCGGTCACAGCTCGCAATTGGCGTCTGAAAAGGATTTTTCAGAGACGACTACTTACTGGTCTTTTCAGCGCTTACGTTCGAAGGCTTTATCAAGTACACCTTGACCTCCCATACATCCCCCACCCGCCATCCTCGCCCCAGCCTCAACTGGAGAACGCACGATGATGAAGTGGATGGGCGCCGCGCTGGCCGCGGCATTGTTGGTAAGCGGTTGCGCCAAGGTGGAGGGCGAGAAGTTTGTTGGCCACTGGGTCAATGTGCAGACGCAGGACGAGACGATGGACATCGAGCGCAATGGCGAGACCTTCATGGTCCGCAGCACTACGCCGAAGTTCTTCAGCCGCAAGCCCAAGACCGAGAGTTACCCAGCGGTGTACAAGGACGGGGCGCTGCAGGTCACCAATGACGGGGAGACGGCTAACTTCGTCATCGACGAGAGCAACGGCCGCCTCAACACTGGCGGCGAGCAGTACCAGCGCGTACCGGCCAAGTAACGCTGCTGCCGTCACCGGATGCCACCAACGCCCGCGTGCGGACCCTGACGGTCCCGCGCGGGCGTTTTGGTCGTTGGCAGCGTGGTTTTGCCGGCCGCTTCGATGGGCTGCCGGCCCCTGCCCCGCCTTGCGAAGGCACGCCCTGCCGCTCCGTCCGCCGCTGGCCTGAATCTGCTGCCATCCAGCGCGCACAAGCCTTACAGTGCGCAAGCACGCCGGGTCATGGCGCTGCCAGCCCAATCAATCCAGCAACTACGAGGGTGTCATGAGCTAAGGGGATGGACCAGAAGAAGAACCAGAAGAAAGAGCCGACCAGGACGCTGAAAGAAAAGCGCGCGGCCAAGCAGGAGAAGAAGGGCAAGTAAGCCGCCTGGCCTTCCAGACGGCGAAAGAGGTCAGGTGAATCGCCTGACCTCGCGGTTTTTGGACGTTTTATTGATGTTCTACTACTGGCTGAGCGCTGGCGTCCTAAGTCGGCCTGTCGGGGTCTCCCCATCATCGCCGGCATGACCTGCGGTAGCACGCTCAACGCTGCTGTAGACCGATCAACGAGCCGGCCAACGCAGCTGTGCTAATGCGGGTTTGTGCGGACTTTGGAGTTTCTTATGAGCCGTTTGACCATCGACCTAAGCGATCAGCAGCATCAGAGCCTCAAGGCGCTGGCGGCCCTGCAGGGCAAGACCATCAAGCAATACGCACTCGAACGTCTCTTTGCGGGCGACGTAAATGCCGATCAAGCGTGGCAGGAGTTGAAAAACCTGCTTGGGGCACGTGTCGCCGAAGGCCTTGCCGGCAAGGTTTCTACCAAGACCATCAACACCATCCTGGATGAAGAATTGGCCGAGGGCCGTCGCGGTTGATGCACGGCTACGTCCTCACCGACGCAGCCGAAGCCGATATGCGCGGGATCATCCGCTATACCTCGGCACGCTGGGGCCAGGCGCAGGTTCGCCGGTACATCGCTGACCTGGAACAGGGCATCGCCCGTCTTGCAGCAGGGAATGCACTTTCAAGGATCTGAGCGCGCTGCACCCGCGTCGCGGATGTCGCATTGCATGCACCATTACATCTTCTGCCTGCCGCATGAGCACGCTACGTCGCTGATCGTGGCGATCCTGCATGAGCGCATGGATCTGATGGTGCGTTTGGTCGGCAGGCTATAGCCCACGATCCGCGTAGCGATGGGGCGGCTCCCAAACTCACGCCGCCAGGCGCTTGATCCGTGACGGAAGATCACCCAGCGCGCGATGGGCTTGTTCCAGTTCGTAATCGGCTTGCAGGCCCAGCCAGAAGCGCTCGCTGGTTCCCAGGGCTGCAGCCAGGCGCACGGCGGTGTCGGCAGTGATGCCGCGCTTGCCCAGTACGATTTCATTGATGCGGCGCGGCGGCACGCCAGTGGCCCGCGCCAGTGCGTTCTGGCTGATGCCCAGTGGCTCGAGAAACTCTTCGAGCAGGATTTCGCCGGGGTGGATGTTGGGTAGGACTGTCATGGACAGATGCCTTGTGCTCAGTGGTAATCGACAATCTCGACCTCGGCGACATCGCCCTCCATCCATCGGAAGCAGATGCGCCACTGATCGTTGATCCGGATGCTGTACTGCCCGCGCCGCTCGCCCTTCAACGCTTCCAGCCGGTTGGCGGGTGGAATGCGCAGATCGTCGAGATGCGCGGCAGCGTTGAGCATGCGCAACTTGCGGCGCGCGACCGACTGGATGTGGGCCGGCAACCGGCGGGAGCGCTCACCCAGCCAGATCTTTTCGGCTTCCTTGTCGATAAAGCTCCTGATCATGCAGCAACCATAACGCGACCCGTCATATGACGCAAGCCGTTATGGCTGGGTGGTCGGTCGGCTTCCGTCGGCAGCAGTCATCCGAAAATTTCGGATGACTGGCTCTTGCTGTAACTCAACTTTCGTTCAATACCCTTGATCAGAACAACGACCCCTGCACGGGCATGACAGTGGGTGGTTCTGTTGCTGGCTTGGCGGGTGCCACCTGCTGCTGCGCACCCAACCGCCACGCCAGCCCCGAGATCCGCGCGGCGTGCCTTGTGAGTGCGGCGCGGATGACCGCTTCGCTGCCAGCCAGGTGCAGGGCGCGGCGGGCGCGGGTGATGCCGGTGTAGAGCAGTTCGCGGCTGAGCACGCGGGCGTCGCGGGTGGGCAGCTGCAGCCACACGGTGTCGAATTCGCTGCCCTGGGCCTTGTGCACGGTCATGGCGAAGGCGCTTTCGTGGGCCGGCAAGGTGGCGGGGTGGAAGCCGCGCACCTGGCCGTCGCCGCCGCCTTCGAACCAGGCGATCAACGGGCCTTGTGCACGGCGGTCGGCGCCGGTGGCGTCGCGGTGCGGGCTGCCGCCAGGTTGGCCTGTCCGGGACGAGGGCGCTTGGTTGCCGCGCTGGGTCGCGGCGCCTGTGGCGCTGCGCTCAGCCGCTTCGCTGTGCCCGGAGAAGGGACTGGCTTCGCTTCGCAAGCAGATGCCGACGTCGCCGTTGAACAGGCCGTGGCGGTAGCTGTTTTCGGTGATCAGCAGCAGACGGCCCTGAAACCAGGGCGAGCCGGTGCCGAGGCGGCGGGTGCCGGCGCCGGTGTCAGCCAGCAGTTGTTCGATCCGTGCGTTGAGGCCGCGCGCGCCCTGCGGGCCGGCACGCACGGCGGTGAGCAGGCGCAGGCGCCCGGCGGCACGCAGGGCGGTAGCCGGGTCGGTGGCGTCGGCCAGCGCGCGCCAGTGGGCGAGCAGTGCGTCGCGGCCGTCGCTGAGCGGGTCGTCGCCGTCTTCGTGGAAGTGCACGCCGGCCAGCTCGCCGCTGCGCAGCAGCGCGAGCGTGGTGTCGGCGTCGCCGGCGCGGATGGCGTCGGCCAGCGGGGCGAGTGCGAACTCATCTGCCTGGCGGTAACCGCGCAGCAGGTGCACGCGGTGGCCGGTGAGCCCGCCGGTGTGGGCAGGCGCGGGCGTGGCGGCAGGCGGGCTGCCGAGCAGCGGTTGCAGGGCGCGGGCGTCATCGGGCTGCAGCGCATCGCCGGGGCCGGCCGCCTGCAGGATGGCGGCGAGCACGTCGCCGGCTTCCACCGAGGGCAGCTGGTCGGCGTCGCCGAGCAGGATGAGCTGGGTGCCGTTGGCGACGGCTTCGACCAGCTTGCACATCAGCGGCAGGTCGACCATGGAGGCTTCGTCGACCACGATCAGGTCGAACGGCAGCGGGTTGTCGGCGGTGTGGCGGAACTGCGGGGCGTCGGGGATGACGCCGAGCAGGCGATGCAGGGTGCTGGCGCCGGTGGGGAGGGCGGTGGTCCAGGAGGGGTCGGTGGGGGCGCTGCCCTCACCCGCCCTGCGGGCACCCTCTCCCGCAGGCGGGAGAGGGAAAGCGTCTGCGGGCGGTGCGGGAGGCGACAGAGGGGACGCGTCTGCGTGCGGTCCGGAAGGCGGCAGAGGGAAAGCTTCTGGGTGCAGTCCGGTAGGCGGGAGAGGGGACGTGTCCGGTGTCGGTGCGGTGGAGGGCGGCGGCAGGCCTTGCTCCATGGCGCGGGCCACGGCCAGGCGCAGGCTCTCGGCCATGCGCTCGGCGGCGCGGCCGGTGGGTGCGGCCAGGGCGATGCGGGGCGGCGCTGTGCCGGCGGCCTGGGCCTGGGCGATGCGCAGCAGCAGCATACGGGCGATGGTGGTGGTCTTGCCGGTACCGGGGCCGCCGGTGACCAGCAGCAGCGCGCGACGCAGGGCCAGCGCGGCGGCCTGGGCCTGGCGGTCGATGGATGGCTCGGGCAGGCCCGTGCCCTCACCCGCCCTTCGGGCACCCTCTCCCGGGGGGAGAGGGGATGAGGCGGCGGCGTTCGGGAACAGCTGCGCGAACAGCGGTGCCAGCGCGGCGGCGTCGAACGCGGGCATGGGTTGGGCGGCGATGCGGCGCAGGCCCAGGGCCAGGCGGCGTTCGTACTCGCGGTAACGGCGCAGGTAGAGCAGGCCGTGTTCGAGCACCAGCGGGCAGTCCGCGGCGGCAGGCTGGTCGGGCGCGGGTTGGTCGACCCAGCGCGAGGCGGCGAGTGCGCGCTGCCAGTCGGCGGGGTCCGGCAGCGTGGGCGGGGGGCCCTCGCGCGCGTCCAGCAGCATCGCGGCGCGGGCCGGGTCCAGACCGGCGTGGCCGCTGGTGACGGCCAGCGAGGCGAGCGCGGCGCCGGCCAGGACCAGCGGGTCGGTGTCCGGGGCCAGGCGCTGCAGGCTTTGTGCGAAGGCCAGATCCAGCGTGCGCAGGGTGCCGGCCTGGTTGAGGGCGGGGAGCAGGGGTGGGTGGCTCATGGGGTGGGGGTTCCCGGGGCGGACGTACCCTCACCCCAACCCCTCTCCCGGCGGGAGAGGGGCTTTTTGGCGTCGCTCTCCTGGGAGGAGGGAGACTTTGGGGCGTCGCTGTAATCGGGATCTAGAGGCTTGCCGGCGAACAGGGCATCCAGCGCCTGGACCAGCGCCGGGTCGAAGCGCCAGGCATGGATGCCGGGCGCGGACGCCTCGCCGCGTGTGGCGTCGGCCCCGGCGACCGGTACGTGCATGGGGTCGGGCACGGCTTCGTCCGTGTACTGGCGTGACGCATCCAGGCCGCGGCAGAACAGGTAGCGCACGCCGCCGAAGTCGCGGGCGTAGTCGTAGGCCTCGCCCAGGCGGAAGCGCAGCCAGCGGTGCAGCGCCACGGTGTAGATCAGTGCCTGCAGGGTGTACTCGCTATGCGCCATGGCGCGGGCCAGGGCGTCGGGGTCGTAGCTGGGCAGGCGGTTGGATTTGTAGTCCAGCACGTACCAGCGGCCGTCGACGGTGTAGGTGAGATCGATCAGGCCGGTCATCAGGCCTTCCAGGCGCTGGCGTGCGCCGAAGGCCTGGCGGTCGCCGACCACCTCGAAGCGGTGCAGCAGCGCCAGCAGCGCGTCCACGCGGGTGGGCTGCATGGCGAAGTGGAATTCCATTTCGTTGCGGCGCTGCGGCTCGGGCACGGCGGCCAGGGCGGTGCCTTCGGGCAGGGTCACGGTGAGGGTGTTGCCGATCAGCGCAGTGAGCATGCGCAGACCGTCATCGAGCTCGTCCTGCGCGTAGCCGCCGCGTTGCAGGGCGTCGATGATCGGGGTGGCCTGGCCGTCGGGCGCGGGGGCGCCGGGGCGCCAGTGCTGCCAGGCGGCGAAGTCGCAACGCTCGAACACGTCGTGCATCACCACGCCGAAGCGGTTGCCGGCAAAGCGCGGATCGAACGGCTCGGCCTCGGTCACCGCTGCCGCGGCGTCGCTGGCGGCCGGTTCGTCGCTACCGCCGCTGCCCACCACGGTGGCGCTGGCCATCGGGTCGGCGGCGGCGCCGGCATCGGCGTTGGCCAGCTGGGTGAAGCTGTAGACCCACCATTCCGGGGCGATCTGCCGCTGCGGGATGCGCGCAGGCGGCACCTGCGCCTCGGGCGGTGCGGGCAGGCGTGGCAGCGCGGCCGGCGGGGTGGCGGTGTCGACCACCACCACGCCCTCGCCGGCCGCACCCTGCAGCGCATCGAGCGCACGCAGCATGCCGGCCAGCGGCGTGCGTTCGTGCTGGTGGAAGCTGCCGCTGGCGATCCACAGTGCATGCTCGGCGCGGGTCAGGCCGACATACAGCAGGCGCGCGTCTTCGGCGCGTTGTTCCTGCTTCCAGGCCGCTTCGGCCGCGCTCCAGGTGGGGTCTTCCTTGTCGCGGCTCCACTTGGACACGTTCCAGTGCAGCTGGCGGCCGGTGTCCGGCGCATGCACCACGCAATGGCGGCCGGCGCCCTTGTCGCCGCGGCCGATGCCGATGTACGGCAGGAACACCAGCGGATATTCCAGGCCCTTGCTCTTGTGCAGGGTGACGATCTGCACGCGGCGTGCGTCCGATTCCAGCCGCAACTGCTGGGCTTCGTCGTTGTCGTCGGCATTGGCGATGCGGCGCGCCAGCCAGTCGACCAGGCCGTGCGGGCCGAGCGCGCGCGCGTCGGCCTCCTGCAGCAGTTCGGCCAGTTGCAGGTAGTTGGTGAGGCGACGTTCGCCATCGACCAAGGCCAGCAGGCGCTGCCCGTGCGCGGCGCCGAGTTCGCCGATCAGCGCCAGCGGGCCGCCGCGTTGCCAGCGTTCGCGCCAGTCCAGCGCCTGCTGCTGCCAGCGGCGATGCCGCTCGCCGTCGTGTTCCAGGGTGGCGATGGCGATGGCGTCCTGCCCGATCAGCACCGTGGCCAGTGCGGCGCGCAGGCGGCTGTCGTCGCCCGGGTCGAGCAAGGCCTGCAGCAGCGCCAGCAGTTCCAGCGCTTCGTCGGTGGCGAACAGGCTCTGCTTGCCGGCGGCCACGGCGGGAATACCCACCGCGCCCAGCGCCTGCTGGATGCGGGTGGCCTCGCCATGGCTGCGCACCAGCACCGCGATGTCGCCGGCCTGCACCGGACGTGCGTTGATGGTGGCGGTGCCATCGCGGCCAGCGGCCAGCCAGCCGCCGATTGCCGCCACGCAGGCGGCGGTGGCCAGCTCGCGGGCGCGGCCGGCGCTCCAGGGCTTGGGCTTGCCTGCGTGCTTGGTTTTTGCCGCTGTCGCGGCAGCGGGCGGCGGCGGCTCGGGCGCGCGCCACAGCGTCAGCGCCGGGGCGGTGGCACCGCCGCGTTGCAGGTCGGTGTCCAGGCGCTTGGTGCCCGGCTGCACCGGATGGAAGGCGATGCCGTCGGTGAGGAAGGCGTCGGTGTAGCCGGCCTGCGCGTACAGCGCGTCGATCGCCGCCAGTACGCCGGGGCGCGAGCGGAAATTGTGGCTCAACGGTGGGGCCAGTTCGGCGCTGACGGCCGCAGCCAGATAGGTGCGCACATCGCCGCCGCGGAAACCGTAGATGGCCTGCTTGGGGTCACCGATCAGGAACAGCGCCGGCTCCAGGCCGGCAGCGCGTGCGAGTGGGCCCTCGCCGAACACGTTGGAAAAGATCGACCACTGGCGGTCGTCGGTGTCCTGGAATTCGTCCACCAGCGCGATGGCGTACTGCGCGCGCAGGCGCCTGACCAGGGCCTCGGCCTGCGGGCCTTCCAGCGCGTGCGCCACGCCATCGACCAGATCGTCATAGGTCTGAACGCGGCGCTGGCGCTTGAGCAGCGCCAGCCGTGCGATGGCGTCCTCGCGCAGGGCGTGCAGCAGGCGGATGCGGCGGCGTGTCCGCCATTGTTCGACACGGGCCAGCGCGGCGAGATAACCATCGATGGCATGGCTCAGCGGCGAGGCCGGGGTGCGATCGATGAACTTCTTGTTGGTGCCCGATACCAGTTCGGCCGCGGTCAACTTGACCAGCTTGGGATGCGGTGTGCTGTCCTGCGACGGTGCCGCGGCGAAGGCGTCGAACCAGTGCCACAGCGCGGTGAGCCAGTCGGGTTTGTAGCTGACCTTGCTCAGCACGCCGCCGTCGATGGCAGCCATGAGGGTTTCGAAAAACGCCGTGCCATGGGCCTGGAAGGCAGCCGCCAGGGCGTGGCTGGCGGCATGCACGGCCTGCAGCAAGGCGGCGGCATCGTCGGTGTCGGCGCAGACCGCCGGCAGCAGCGTGGTGTGGCGCAGCAAGGCGCGCAGATCCGTGGCCAGCTCCGGCGGGCCACCGGACCACAGGGCGATCAGGTCTTCGGCCATCGCCGCATCGGCGGCGCGCTGGCGCCACAGGTCGGCGGCCACTTCGCCCAGCAGTTCGCGGTCGTTGGCGAGCAGTTGCGGGGCGGCGAAGGCCTGGCCGCTTTCCAGTGCGTGTTCGCGCAGCACGCGCGCACAGAAACCGTGGATGGTGAACACTGCGGCCAGATCGATTTCTTCGACCGCCTGCTGCAGGCGCCGGCGCAGGGCGGCCGGGGTTTCACCGCTGGACGCCAGGTGCGCGGCGAGGATGGCGCGGGTGAGCAGGACGTCGGGGGCGTCCTGTGCGTGCGGCGCTGGGTGCTGTTGGGCTTGCGACTGGGACTGCGACTGTGACGGCTCGCCGGCGAGGGCGGTCGCGGTCACGGCCGCTGCTTCGGAATGCGGTGCCGCATCGCGCAGCTGCGTTGGAGCCGGCTCGTTTGCGGCCGACGCCGGGCCTGCAGAAGACGGGGCTGCGTCGGTCGCCAGCGTTGCAGCCGGTTCGGTCGCGGCCACGGCCACGACAGGCGATGGCGCATCGGGGACCAGCGTGGCGGCCAGCACCAGACGCTCGCGGATGCGCCGGCGCAGTTCCTGGGTGGCGGCCTCGGTGAAGGTCACCGCCAGGATCTGGCCGATGCGCAGGCCGCGCTCGACCACCAGGCGGGTGAACAACGTGGCCAGGGTGAAGGTCTTGCCGGTGCCGGCGCTGGCTTCGATCAGGCGCACGCCGTCCAGCGGCAGCTGCAGATACGGGTCGGTCACGGTGGGCGCGCTCATTCGCCCTCGTCCTGTGCGCCATGCCAGTGCCGCCAGCTGTCGATCACGCGCTGCGGATCCAGCGTCGCGTCGGTGTTGGCGCGTTCCAGCAGGTCGTAGAGCCGATGGCTGGTGGTGGCGAAGGCGCTGAACCGCTGCGCATCGGCGAACGGGTCGCGGCCCCGGTGGACCAGGCGCAGCTCCGGGCTGTGCGATTCGCTCCAACCGAAGCTGGCCTGCCACTGCCCCGCCGCGTCCTTGATGGCCTTGTCCAGGTCGTCGCTGCGCGCGGCCTGGTGGTATTTCCAGCTGCTATAGGGTGCAAACGGCAGCGGTGCCTGCAGGCCTTGTCGATACAGCTGCAGCAATTCGCCCAGCGCGGCCTTCGCCTGTGCCGGCGCCAGCGGCTGCGCATCGATGGGATGCGGGCCCAGGCCATCGTCGTGTTCGAAGAAGCGCACATACGGCACCTGTTCGCCGGCGGCGCGCAGCAACAACCATTCCAGCCCGTGGCCAATCGCATTGCGCCCGGTGAGCGCGCCGACCTGCACGCGCCCCACGCCGTGCGCATACCAGCCGGGTACGCGGCCATGCAGCGCGACATCGCCGATCTGCACCTGCAGCCGCTGCGACTGCGCCTCGGCCTCGCCACGCCACTGCCGGAAGGCCTGCGCATACGGGCGCAATTGCGCCAGCCGCTCGTCGAGCTGGCGCCGCCCCAGCGGGCCGGACGGCAGCAACGCGCGCGCGCGCAGACGTTCGTACAGCCCGTCCACGTCATCGGCCACTGCGGCCTCGAACACCTGTTGCTGCAAGCCGTAGTGATCCAGCCCGCGCGTGGGGGCGAGCAGCGGTTCCAGATCGCTGTCTTCGCTGGCCGGATCGGGCAGGCGCATGCCTAAGCGATGGCGCAGGAACTGCCCGGCCGGGTCGCCGAACAGCCGGCGCAACTCGTCGATGGACACGCTGCCCGGCAATCCACCGGCGTCGGCCGGCAGCGCGCCAGCCACCCACGGCGCCAGCGGCTGGCGCTGGCCGGTGAGGCTGTCCACTGCCGGGCGCCATTGCCGGCGATAGCTGAAACGGCGCGGGTCCTTGCCCGCTTCGCTCTGCGCACCGAAGGCGGCCGCGGCGAACGGCTGCAGCGGGTGCTGCACCACCAGGGTACCGGCGGTATCGGCGGCGGCGTGGTAGTGCGCCGCGGTGGTCAGCAATTCGCTGACCAGCACCGAGGGCTCGCGCGGACTGCCATCGCGCGCATCGGCGCCGAGATAACTCAGGTAGAACACGTCCTGTGCGGAGGCGAACAATTGCAGGAACAGGAAGCGGTCGTCCCCGCGGGTGGAGCGGTCGCCGTGGCGGCGGCGCTCGGTGCCCAGTTCGGCGGTGAGGCGGTTGAGCCCGGCGGCCGGGTCGCGGCGCGGAAAATCGCCATCGTTCATGCCCAGCAGGCAGATCACCCGGAATGGCAGCAGGCGCATCGGCACCATGCGCCCGAAGCTGATGCCGCCGGTGAGCAGCGGGGCGCGCGTGTCCGATTCGCCCAGCACCGCGGCAAAGTGCGCGCGCACCACCTCGGCCGGCACGCTGCCGGGGTACTGCGCGCGCTGCGCATCGCGGGCGAACTGGTCGATGAGGCTGCGCAGCCGGTCCAGCGCGCGCTGCGCACGCGGGGCCGAGGGCGCGGTGGGAATCAGCGCATCCAGCAGCTCCAGCAGGCGCTCGCGCCAGGTGGCCGGCGGCAGCGCATCGGCCAGTGCCGCCTGGTGCCGCTCCAGCACGCGCAGCAGGTGCAGCAGCGTGTCCAGCGCAGCCAGTGCGCTGCCTTCCAGCTGCGGCCACGGCGCCACGCCGTCGATAGCGTCGTCGGCGCCGCTGGCATGACCGAGCAGCAGCCGATCCAGCGCGAAGCGCCAGGTGTAGGCATCGTCGCCCGGTGCCTGGTGCTGGCGCCGATGCGCCGCATCCAGGCCCCAGCGTGCGCCGGCGGCATGCAGCCAGCCGCGCAGGCGTTCCAGCCCGGCCTCGTCCAGCCCGGCGGCTTCGGCGATCGGCGCGCTGGCGATCAGGTCCAGGATTTCGTGCAGGCCGAAGCGTGCGATCGGCAATTTCAGCAGGGTGAGAAACACCTCGGCCAGCGGTTCGCTCGCCAGCGGGCTGGCGTCGGCCAGGGCATAAGGCAATGCGTCGTCGCTGCCATGGCTGCCGAACACGGCGTCCAGATACGGCACGTACGGGTCGATGTCCGGCGACAGCACCGCGATCTCGCGCGGCTGCAGCGGCGGTTCGAAGCGCGCATCGTCCAGCAATGCGCGTAGCTGGTCGTGCAGCACCTGCAGCTCGCGCAAGCGCGTGTGGCAGGCGTGCACCTGCAGACTGGGATCGTGCCGATTCACCGCCGGCAATGCGGCCGGCACCGCCGGGGCGCGGCGATGGAACAGGTCGCTCTGCATGCGCCGCAACAGGCTGTCGCCCAGGCCGCCGTCGGCGAGCAGGCGGCGGCCGGACTCCAGCGGATCGGCATAGGCGGCGATTTCGGCCAGCGGGTGCACCACTTCGTAATCGCCGATCAAGGCCATGAAATCGCGGCCGGCCGCGCCCCAGGCCTGCAGCAGCGGGTTCTCCTGCACCTGGTCGGCGAACAACGCCGCCGCCCCGCCCTCGCGGCGGCGTTGCCACAGGGTTTGCAGATCGCCCCAATACCCCTGCGTGGGCGTGGGCAGATAGAAATGCAGCGTGCCCACGCGCGCCTGCGTGGCCAGCACGCGCAACACGTCGGGCGAGATATTGAGGATGGCGAAGGCAAACAGCCGCGCCGGCAAGCCCTGCGGCAGCGGGCCATCACTGCGGGCATGGCGATCCAGGTACTGGCCGATGCGGCGTGCGCGGTACTGCCGGCCGGTGGCGATGCTGCGCCACAGCCGCGCCTGCGGGTCGTCCGGCTCGGCGCCGCCTTCCCAGCGCAGCAACCAGTCGCGGCGCCAGGCCTGGTATTTCTCGAACACGCTGCCCAACTCGCCGGCCAGCGCCCAGGGCTTGAGCGCATCGCCATCGGACAGATAGCCGGCCAGCGGCGCCAGTGCCGCATCGCTGCCCAGATCGGCCTGCAGCGCGGCGTACAGCCGCCACTGCGTGGTGACCATGTCCAGATCGTCGTCGGCCGGGCCGAGGTTGCGCTCCAGCGCGCGCGCCACGAATTCGCCGGGGGTGAGGAATTCCAGATTCGCCGCCACCCCATGCTCGGCTGCCAACGTGGACTGCAGCCAGCGCCGCATCGCCACCTGCGGGATCAGCACCACCTCCGGCTGCAACACCGGCTGCCCGGGCACCGGCCGGCGTAGCTCCTGCGCCAGCAGGGCAGCCAGGGTATCCAGCGCATTGGATGGATAAAGACGGAAATCGGGCGCGGACGTGGCGTGCATGCGTGCGTGCATTGTGCCGGATGCCGCAGGCGCGCGCGCTCGTCGGTGCAGCGCCGGGCATCAGCAGCGCTGCGCGGGGAACGCGCCACGGTCCGCGCCAGCGGCCTGAACGGCGCGGCCAGGGTGTTGGGGACGAAAGCATGCGCAGCTGCCCAAACGCACTGGGCCGAACATCACGTCCGGCCCAGTGCGCTGATCGACTGCATGAGGTGCAGCGCGATCAGTATTTCTTTTCCAGATTGATCATCCAGGTCTGGTCGTTACCGCTGTCGCCGTCGGTGATGCCGCGGTATTCCAGCCGCGTGGACAGGCCCTGCTCGGTCAACAACGCCGCGCCGATACCCACCATCAGGCGATTGCGATCGAACGCGGCCTGCCCGGTGCGGTAGAACGGACCGCCGCTGAGATCGGCATAGCTCAAGGTGGCATCGCCGCGCCCCTGGAAGTCGCGCTGATACTCCACGCGCAACTGCGGGGTCAGCCGGCCCCAGGCCACTTCGCGGCGCCATTCCAGGCGCAGGCCCAGGTTGCCGGTACTGGTGGCCACATCCATGTCGGCATAGCGCAGCGCGAACGGCGCCACGCCCTGTTCGGCATAGCCATCCAGCGTGGCACGTGCCACATCCACGCGCGCATACGGGGTGATCTGCAGATCGCCGCGTTGCAGGTCCGCGCCGGTGGACAGCGAGGCGATCCACTGCTTGCCGTCGCGGTTGCCCTCGGCCAGCGAGCTGTCGTCGGTGACGAAGCGGCGCAGGTCGTAGGACAACAGTTGGTAGCCCACCAGGGTGTCGAAGAAGAACGCCTTGCCCGGATGGAAGCTGGCATACAGCGCCATGGTGTAGGCGGTGCCCCTGATGCGGCTGCCGCGCGTGCCCACATCGCTGTCGTCGCGGCCCCAACCCAGGCCCGCGCCGATCGCCAGCGACGATGCCAGCCGGTAATCGGCACCCACGCTCAAGCCATCGGTCTGGAAATCCACGCCGTTGCTGTTGGCCTGCCGGTTGAGGCTGCCCGAGCGGATCGCACCGCCGATCCACAGACCCAGATCCCCCTGGCCCTGCGCACCGGTGCTGCTGCCTGCCACTGCCGCCGGCGCATCGCGGAAGTCGTTGTCGGCGTCCTGCGTGTCCGGGCTGCAGGGCTGGGCACTGATGCCCCGGTCGGCCTCACGGCAATGCGAGGTGGGCTGGAAGCTCACCGCATTGCTGACACCGCCGCCACCGCGGTGGGTCGCTTCCAGACGGCGCTGGAAGTTGTCGATCTGCGCCCGTGCAAACCGCCGGGTGGACTCGGACTGCGCATCGATCAGACCACGCACTTCCGCATCCTGGCTCGGGTCGCGGCGCGGTGCGATGTTGAACACCACCGTGGCCGGGACCGAGGTGGCAAACGCGTTGGACAGGGTGAACTGCACCGTGGCCTGGCCGACGAAGGCCGGGTTGGGGGTAAAGGTCAGCACGAAGCTGGGCGGCTCGGCCAGGGCGGTCGCCGCCGTCGTCGGTCCGGACGCACCCGCCGCCGAGGCGATGGCCGCACCGCCGACACGGGTGATGCTGGCCGTACCCGCCGAGGCCGGCAGCACCGCGACCACCGCAGCGGCCACGAACGGACCACCGGTCGCGTTGCGGGTGATATCCACCTGCTGGGCTTCGCCAGGCACCGCCTCTGCGGTGACCGACACCGCCACCGGCCGCGCGTTGACCGTGACGGTCAGCGTGGTCGCTGCCGAGGTACCGCCTGCACCGGTGGCGGTATAGCTGAGCACGTCGGTGCCGATGAAGCCGGGGTTCGGCGTGTAGATCAGTTCCAGGCCGTTGACCACCGCAGTGCCATTGGTCGGCGCGGTGGCAATCGCGATCGCCGTGATGTTGCCGGTGTCGTTGGCGGTCACCGCCGCGGTGACTGCGGTGCCGTCCATGGTCACGGCAGTGTCTGCCACGGCCACCGGCACGGCGCTGCCCACGGTGAACGTGTAGGCCTGCGAGGCGCTGGCGGCACTGGCGTCGGTCACGGTGATGGTGAATGTGCTGTTGCCTTCGGCGCTCGGCGTGCCCGACAGCGTCCCGTTCGGGGCCAGGGTCAATCCGGCCGGCAGGGTGCCACTGCTCACGGTGAAGGCGTAGGGCGCCACGCCGCCGCTGACGGTCAGCGTCTGCGCATAGGCAGTGCCGTTGACGGCCGGCGGCAGCGTGCCCTGTGCGATCACCAGCGTGGCCGTATTGACGGTGAGCACATAGCTGCGCGATGCCTGTGCGGCCGGGCTGGGCGTACTGTCCGAAACCGTCAGGGTGAAGTTGAACGTGCCTGCCACGGTCGGCGTACCGCTCAATCCACCGGTGGCCGGATCCAGCGTAATGCCTGCAGGCAAGGCGCCCGCGCTCAGCGCATAGCTGTACGGCGCAGTGCCGCCGGTGGCTGGCGTGATGGCGGCCGTGTAGGCCTGCCCCGCGGTGCCGGCCGGCAGGGTGGATGCCGGCAGGGCCAGGGTCGGGCCCGCCACCGTCAGCGCATAGGCCTGGGTGCCGGTGAAGCTGTTGGCATCGGTCGCTTCCACGGTGAAATTGAACGTGCCTTCCACCGTGGCCGTGCCCGACAGCGTGCCGTTGCCGGCCAGCGTCAGGCCGGCCGGCAGCGCGCCGGCGCTGATCGCGTAGGTGTACGGCGCGGTGCCGCCGCTGGCGCTCAGTGCCTGGCTATACGCCGTGCCGCGCGTGGCGCCAGGCACGCTGGTCGGTGCGACCACGACCTGCGGAGCCGCAATGCTCAGTGCGTAGCTGCGCGATGCCTGCGCGGCCGGGCTGGGCGTGCTGTCGGACACGGTCAGCGTGAAGTTGAAGCTGCCCGCCACGGTCGGGGTACCGCTCAGTCCGCCGGTGGCCGTGTCCAGCACAATGCCGGCCGGTAGCGTGCCTGCACTCAGCGCATAGCTGTAGGGCGCAGTGCCGCCGGTCGCCGGTGTGATGGCGGCCGTGTAGGCCTGCCCGGCGGTGCCGGCCGGCAAGGTGGATGCCGGCAGGACCAGGGTCGGGCCCGCCACCGTCAGCGCATAGGCCTGGGTGCCGGTGAAGCTGTTGGCATCGGTCGCTTCCACGGTGAAATTGAACGTGCCTTCCACCGTGGCCGTGCCCGACAGCGTGCCGTTGCTGGCCAAGGTCATCCCGGCCGGCAGCGCGCCGGCGCTGATCGCGTAGGTGTAAGGCGCGGTGCCGCCACTGGCGCTCAGTGCCTGGCTATACGCCGTGCCGCGCGTGGCGCCCGGCAAGGTCGTCGGCGCCACCGTGATCTGCGGGGCGGCGATGCTCAGGGTGTACCCCCGCGTGGCCTGCGAGGGAGTGCCGCTGGTGCTGTCGGTGGCCGTCACGCTGAAGTTGAAGGTGCCAACGCTGGTGGTGGTGCCGCTCAGCGCACCCGTGCTCGCGGCGAACGTGATCCCTGCAGGCAGGGCACCGGCGGTCACCGCGTAGGTGTACGGGGCAATGCCGCCGGTAGCCGGATTGATCGCGCTCGCATAGGCCTGGCCCGCGGTACCGGCCGGCAGGGCGGTCGCAGGCAGGGTCACGGTCGGCCCGGCAACCGTCAAGGTGTAGGCACGGCTACCGGAGGTCGGCGTGCCACTGTCGGTGGCAGTCACGGTGAAGTTGAAGGCGCCACTGGCCGTTGGCGTGCCCGACAGCACGCCTGTGCTGCTCAGGGTCAGTCCCGCCGGCAACGCGCCGGCGGTGATCGCGAAGCTGTATGGCGCGGTGCCGCCGCTGGCGCTCAGGTTCTGGCTGTAGGCCGTACCCGCCGTCGCCGCCGGCAACGAGGCCGGCGCCACCGTCACCACGGCATCGTCGTTGTTGATGGTGCCGGTGCCGGTGGCGCGGGCAATGGTGGCATTGCTGGCGCCCGACAGACCGACGCTGAAGGTCTCGTTGGGTTCGACCGCGGTATCGCCGTTGACGGTAACCGCCACGCCCTGCGCGGTGGTGCCTGGCGCAAACGTCAGCGTGCCGGAGCGCGCGACATAGTCGCTGCCGGCAGTGGCAGTCCCGTCGGAGGTCGCGTAATTGACCGTCACGGTCTGGCCGCTGGCCTGGCTCAGACTCACCGTGAAGGTGGCCGTGGTGGTGCCGCTGTTGCCTTCGTTGACGCTGACGTCGTCGATCGACAGCGACGGCAACGCATCGTCGTTGACGATGGTGCCCTGCCCTTGCGCATCGGTGATGGTCGCGCCGCTGACGTTGCTGACGTTGACGAAGAACGTTTCGTTGGGTTCGTTGAGCGTGTCGCCATTGATCAGCACGGTGAAGGTCGCGCTGCTGCTGCCGGCAGGAATGGTCTGCCCGGTCAGGCTGGAGGCCACGTAGTCCACGCCCGCGGTGGCGGTGCCGTCGGCGGTGGCGATATCGAAGCTGACGCCACCGGTCGGCGCTGGCTGGCTCAGCGAAACGGTGAAGGTCGCGTTGGTGGTGCCGGCGTTGCCCTCGTTCACCGAGACGTCGTTGATGCTCAACCCAGGCTGGTCGTCGTTGAGGATGGTGCCGGTGGCGCTGGACGGCGAGCCGACGGTATAGCCGGTGCCAGCGACGAGGACGATCAACACCGTCTCGTCGGACTCGACCGTGCTGTCGGCAGTGGGATTGATCGTGATCGTGCCGGTGGTCTGCCCGGCCGCAATCACCAGCGGGGAGCTGACGGCCGCGTAGTCGGTGCCCGAGGTCGCGGTGCCGCCCACGTTGAAGCCGACCGAGACAGCCGACACGGGCGCCTGGCTCAGGGTAACGGTGTAGACCAGGTTGGCGGCGCCATCTTCGCTGACGCTGGCCGGCGACACGCCGATGCTGGCGACCGGGAAGTCGTCGTTGACGATGGTGGCGGTGGCGCTGGACGGGCTGCCCGGTGAGTAGCCGGTGCCGGCAGCGACGGTAAAGGTCACCGTCTCGTCCGCCTCCACCGTCGCATCGGCGATCGGGGTGACACTGAAACTGGCAGAGGTGGCATTGGCCGGCACCACGACGCTGCTCACCGCACCGGAGTAGTCGGTGCCGCTGGTGGCGGACCCGCTGCGGGTCAGGTTCACCGTCGTGGGCGAGCTGTTGGTCTGGCTCAGCGTCACCGTATAGACGAACGGGGTGCCGCTGTTCTCGTTGGCGCTGGCGGGAGAGACCGCAATGCTGGCTTGACGCGTGGGGTTGATGGTGATGTTGAAGACGACCTGATTGCCGTCCTCATCGCCAAGGGTGAACGTGTCTGAAGTCGCACCATCCCCGTTGTTGGTGTAGGTCACCTGCTCGGTGCTGTCGGGATTCTGGCCAGGCAGGCTATAGCTGCCATGCGACGGAGAGACGTTACCGGTCTGCATGCCGAAGTTGGATGGCCCGTCGCAGTCGCCGACCTCGAAGGTCCACGAGCCGCCCGAGTTGATGGTCGCGCTCTTGGGAGACGGACAGTAGACGGCGAGCGCGACCTGAGAGGTCGCCAACAACACCAGCGCCGTCAGCCACTGCAAGGCCAGGCGCATGCCGCGTGCCGCGGTGCAATTCATAGACATTCGATGATCCCCTGGAAACACGCCACCCCGCTGGCGCTGGCAACAGTCCTGGTGCCTCAGATCAGCGCGTCATTCATGCCTTTGAAGGCATATCCGCGCCGCGGCGCCATTGAAACAGGAACTGACTGCCAGTTAAAGAACAAAAAATTAATACTTCATCCCAGTTTTGATGCATCGCGGCTTGCTGTGTGCCGGGCCGGCCGGTATGTGTAGGGCTACTCCTGGCATGAGGTCGGGGGTTATCTACTCGGGAGAGCTGGATGAGCGAGTTCTTCATCGGTCAAATCATGCTGACCGGCTTCACCTACGCGCCGAAGTATTTTGCGCAGTGCAACGGGCAGCTGCTGCCGATCAATCAGAACCAGGCCCTGTTCAGCCTGCTGAGCACCCGCTACGGCGGCGATGGCAAGACCACCTTCGGCCTGCCCGACATGCGCGGCCGCACGCCCATCGGCTACGGGCCGTCGGTGGATCCGGCATGGCAGCCGCCCGCCGCGCCGATCGGCCAGAGCGCCGGCGCGGAGAACGTGACGCTGGTGGGCGACAACCTGCCCCCGCACCTGCACCTCCTCGATTGCAGCAGCGGTAACGGCGACAACCGCGCTCCGACCGGGCGCCTGTTTGCCAACAATGTCGTCAGCCCGGGGCCGGGCACGCCGCACGCACTGTATGCCGCACCCGGCACGATGGTGCCGCTGGCACAGTCCACGATCGCCAGCAGCGGCGGCAATCAGGCGCACCCGAACCTGCAGCCGTACACCACGCTGAATTTCTGCATCGCGCTGTCCGGCATCTTCCCCTCGCGCAACTAGGCGTCTCCGCATTCGGGCGCAGGGCGCGGTGTCGGCGCGCGGCGCTTCATCGACAAGGAAGCATTCCATGAGCACTCCCTTCATCGGCGAGATCCGCATGTTCGGCTTCGGCCGTACGCCTCAGGGCTGGCAGGCATGCGACGGCACCCTGCTGCAGATCTCCGAATACGAGCCGTTGTACCTGCTACTCGGCACCACCTACGGCGGCAATGGCACCAGTACTTTTGGCGTGCCGGACCTGCGCGGCCGCCTGCCGATCCACCAGGGCCAGGGGCCCGGATTGAACAACTATGTCCTCGGCCAGCGCGCCGGTACCGAGACGGTCACATTGGTCGAGCTGCAGATGCCGGCGCATACGCATACCGCCCAGGCCACCCCCGCAGCAGCCACCGCGCCAGCGCCTGCCGGGCTGGTGCCGGGAGCAGTCGATGGCGGTCTGTTCTATGTCGCTAATCTGGCCGGCGCCACCCAGGTGACGATGTCCGGGCAGAGCACCTCGTACGCTGGCGGCAGCCAGCCGCACAACAACCTCATGCCGACGCTGACGGTGCAGTACTGCATTGCCACCACCGGCATCTTTCCGCAGCAGGCCTGATCCCTTGCACCGCGCCGACCCGGCTGCGGTATGCATCCCCACCATCGGAGGAACCCGCGCATGACCGAACCCTATATCGGCGAAATCCAGCTGTTCGGCTTCGACTACAACCCCTATGGCTGGGCATTTTGCAACGGCGCCGTGCTGCCGATCGCGCAGAACACCACGCTGTATTCGCTACTGAGTGTGGCCTACGGCGGCAACGGCACCAGCACCTTCCAGTTGCCGAACTTCTGCGCGCGCGCCGGTTGTGAGCAGGGCCAGGGGCCCGGCCTGAGCCCGCATTCGCTGGGCAGCAACTTCGGCTCCGCCGCGGTGAGCCTGCAGCAATCGCAGATCCCGATGCATCAGCACGGAGTGAACGCGTTTTCGCAAGCCGACCAGACCAAGCGGACCGGCACACCCGCCAGCGGCGTGGCCCTGTCGTCGCTGAACATCAACAACGAGCGGCCGTTCCTGGCGGTCGCGCCCGACAAGCAGTTCTCCCCGACCATGCTGCTGCCCACCGGCAATGGCCTGGCGCACGAGAACCGGCAACCCTACCTGGCGGTGAATTTCTGCATCGCGCTGCAGGGCGACTTCCCGGCCTTCAATTAAGCGATGCCATTGCCTGGACGCGGGACGCAGGCCAGCGCGCCAGCGCGTCTGTGCGCAAACGCTCCGGCTGCAGCGGAGCTTGAGCTGCGGCCGGAGCAGCCCGACGACAGCGCGTGGCTGGAAGATCTCTATGCCAGCACCCGCAGCGAGGAGCTGGCCCCCATCCCGTGGCCGGAGACGACCAAGCGCGCATTCCTGCAGCAGCAGTTCGCATTGCAGCGCGCGCATTACCGGCAGCATTTTGCCGGTGCCGATTTTTTGATCGCCCAGGTGCGGGACGAGCGCATCGGCCGCCTGTACCTGCACCGCACCGCCACGCAGCACACGCTGGTGGATATCAGCCTGTTGCCCGGGTGGCGTGGCCGAGGCGTGGGCTCGCAGCTGATCGCCCACGCGCAGGCGATGGCGCGCGAGGCAGGATGCGCGTTGTCACTGCACGTGCTGCACGCCAATCCCGCCGCCCAGCGTCTGTATGGGCGCCTGGGATTCGTTGCAGGCGACAGCACCCAGACGCATCTGCAGATGCATTGGCATCCCAGCGATCGCCCGCCTGCGTGAGAGAGCCAGGTTCGACCTGCCTGATCCGTAGCAGCCCGCAGAGCGTCTTGAACAGTGGGTGGGTGTGGACGGCGCGCCAAGCACCGCAACGTGGAGTGGTCCGAGCACCGACCGCATCCGCCTGACGGCTGCGTGGTCGCTGTGTCGGCCGTTCCAGGGCGCGCTCAGTTGAAGACGGCCTGATACAGGAACCCGTCGCGCTCGCGTGCCACCGGCACCAGAAAGATGCCGATCTCGCCCAGCCGCGCGTGGCGCATCTGATAGGTCTGCTGCGGAAACAGGAATGCCGAGCCATTGCGGAACAACAGCGAGAACGGCGCACGTTGCGAACTACGCGCGCTCTGCAAGGGCCGCGCTTCCACCAGGACGAACGGAACCTCGCCATCATTCAATGCAGCGGCGAAGGTCTCGTTGACGCTGCCGGCGAAATGTTCAAGCGTCAACAACTCCATGGAGGCTCCCAGGCGACGAGGTAGCGTAGATCCTGGCGTCTTGTCGCTTGTCCCACAAGATGTCGGAACCGGCAACGCGACACACTCGACAGATCGCCGCGAGCAGCGCTCAGGCCGCACAGGACGATCGCGGGCGCGTCGGGGTAGATATGCATCATCGCGGCGGGGCGTCGATCGCCTTCCTATTGATCCCTACGACGGCGTACGTTGTGCGCGCGGATCAGAGCCGATGCGCTGCGGGACACGCTGTTACGCAGATCGCGCCATCTGCGCCCACATCGCAAGCCCGGCGAATGCGACAATACTGCACGCGGCGGTTCGGTTAAGTTCAGCCGCGTGACGGTTACTCTATCGCGTTGGAATTCTGTTAAAGGCTGCAATGACGGCGTCCGCTCCCCCTGTCGTGCAATTGTCCGGTGTCCGTATCGATCGTGGCGGGCGCACGATCCTGCGCGATGTGTCGCTGGACGTGCCACGCGGCAGCATCACGGCCGTGCTCGGTCCCTCCGGCAGCGGCAAGTCCACGATGCTGGCCGCACTCACCGGCGAACTGCGCCCGGTGGCCGGGACTGTGACCTTGTTCGGCAATGCGATTCCCACCGGTAGCCGCGCGCTGCTGGAGATGCGCCGCAATGTCGGCGTGCTGCTGCAGGGCAATGGCTTGCTGACCGACCTGAGCGTGGCCGACAACGTCGCGCTGCCGCTGCGCACCCACACGCGCCTGCCGGCGCCGGTGCTGCAACGCCTGGTGCAGATGAAGTTGCACGCGGTGGGCCTGCTGGCCGCTGCCGATGCCTGGCCGCGCGAATTGTCCGGCGGCATGGCGCGGCGTGTGGCGCTGGCGCGCGCGCTGGCGCTGGATCCGCCCTTGATGATCTACGACGAACCGCTGACCGGGCTGGACCCGATCGCCTCGGGCGTGATCATGAGCCTGATCCAGCGCCTCAACGACAGCCTGGGCCTGACCAGCATCATCGTCAGCCACCACGTGCACGAGACGCTGCCGATCAGCGACCAGGCCGTGGTCATCGCCAATGGCGGCATCGTGTTCGCCGGCACCCCCCAACACCTGCAGGACAGCACCGATCCGCTGGTGCAGCAGTTCCTGCACGGCCAGCCGGACGGCCCGATCGCCTTCGATGCCGCACCACGCCGCGACCGGAGCGCTGCCTGATGGCCTTCGCCGATTCCATTCGCGCCTTCGGCCGCGCCGGGCTGTTTTCGTTGACCGTGCTGCGCGGCTCGCTGCCCACGCGCGATTTCATTGCCGAGCTGGTGCGCGAGATCTACAAGGTCGGCGCGCGTTCGCTGCCGATCATTGCGGTGGGCGGCGCCTTCGTCGGCCTGGTGCTGACCTTGCAGGGCTACCGCACGCTCACCACTTACGGTGCCTCGGATGCGCTGTCCACGCTGCTGGGGCTGTCGCTGTACCGCGAGCTGGCGCCGGTGCTGACTGCGCTGTTGTTCATCGGCCGGGCCGGCAGTTCGATCGCGGCCGAACTTGGCCTGATGCGTGCCACCGACCAGATCAAGGCGCTGGAGTTGATGGCCATCGACCCGGTGGCCAAGGCAGTGGCACCGCGCTTCTGGGCGGCGGTGCTGACGGTGCCGTTGCTGACCGGGGTGTTCTGCTCGCTGGCCATCACCGGCGGCTATTTCGAAGCGGTGCACGTGCTGGGTATCGACAACGGCACGTTCTGGTCGGGGCTGAGCAACAGCGTCGATTTCTGGGACGACTTCGGCGTGGCGATGCTCAAGTCGGCGATCTTCGGCGGCACCGCCGCGCTGGTGGCCGCCTATGTGGGCTTCCATGCCGAGCCGACCATCGAAGGCACCTCGATCGCCACCACCCGCGCGGTGGTGAACGCCTCGCTGCTGGTGCTGATGTTCAACTTCGTCCTTTCTGCAATGTTGTTTAGGTGAGATAGCCCATGGCCATGCGTGGACCACGACTCGAATTCGCCGTCGGCGCCTTTTTGCTGCTGACCCTGGCCTCGCTGCTGGTGCTGGCGGTGGCCTCGACCAACCAGCGCTGGGGCTTTGGCTCCAGCCAGTACACCCTGATCGCGCGCTTCAGCCAGATCGGCCAGCTGCGTGCGCAGGCACCGGTGAAGATCGGCGGCGTCACCATCGGCAAGGTCTCGGATATCAGCCTGGATCCGGTCAAGTTCGATTCGGTGGTCACGCTGTCGCTGGACACCAAGTACAAGGACCTGCCCGCCGACACCTCGGCCGGCATCTTCACCAGCGGCTTGCTGGGCGAGAGTTATATCGGGTTGCAGCCGGGTGGCGATCCGGAAACGCTCAAGCCGGGCGAAGAGATCGGTTTCACCCAGCCGGCGGTGGATCTGCTGCAGCTGGTCGGCAAGTACATGTTCAGTGGCGGCGGTGATAAATCCGCTGCAGACGGTCAGGCCGCACCGCCTGCCCAGCCCGCTTCTCCCTCTACGGAACCGCACCAATGAAGACCACCCTGCTCTCCGCCGTCCTGGCCTCGACCCTGCTGGTGTGCGCACCGGCCACCGTGCTGGCACAGCCGGCTGCCGCCAGCGCACCTGCGCAAGGCGCGGCCACCAAGACCGTCATCGACAGCAGCACCCGCATCCTGAGCACGCTGGAACAGCGCCGCGCCGAATTCCGCAGCAACCCGGCGGCACTGCGTCAGTACATCGACGGCGAATTGAACAAGGCCTTCGACCGCGACTACGCCGCACGCCTGGTGCTGGGCGTGCATGGCCGCGGCGCCTCCGATGCCGATATCAAGCTGTTTGCCGATGCCATGGCCGACAACCTGATGCAGCGCTACGGCACCGCCCTGCTCAACTTCGAAGGCAAGCCGACCTTCCGCGGCAAGTCCGAAAGCGCGCTGCCGGGCAACCGCGGCGTCAAGGTCTCCACCGACCTGCTGCGTGCCGGCAGCGACCCGACCCCGGTCGACTACCTGATGCGCAATGTCGGCGGCCAGTGGAAGATCTTCGACGTGATGATCGAAGGCATCTCCTACGTGCAGACCTTCAAGACCCAGTTCGATGGCCCGCTGCGCGAAAAGGGCATCGCCAAGGTCGCCGCGGACCTGCGCAGCGGCAGCATGCAGGTCGGCGCGGCACCGACCAATGGCAAGTAACAGCCAGGTACAGCGCAACGGCGACACGCTGGTGGTGACCGGCGTGCTCGACCGTGCGGCGGTCACTGCGGCCTGGCCGCAGGCGATCGCGCACCTGGATGGCGTGCGCACGCTGGACCTGTCGGGTGTACAACGTCTGGACAGCGCCGGTATTGCGATGCTGGCCGAACTGGCTGCACGCCTGCGCGGCACCGGTCCTGCGGCGGTGGTGGGCGGGGCGTCCGGCCTGGACGACCTGCGTGCCGCCTATCGCCTCTCCCCCACTCTCGATTTCCAGGCCTGAGCGCCACGCCATGAACCAGTTCCGCCCCCTCCCCCTGCTGGCCTGCCTGTTGCTCGGTGCCTGCGCCAGCCAGGCGCCGAAGTCCACGCCACCCCCGACAGCCAGCGACACCGCACCGAGCGCGCAGGCGCCGGTCCGCGACGATTCCGGTGTGACCGCGCAACCGGCCGCGGCCGGGTTCGCTGCTGCCGACGCGTTACCGGCCACAGCCGCAACCGCGGCACCGGCCGATCAGACGAGCGCCAGCGCCGATGCCGGTGCGGCGCCCGCTGGCGCCCCCACCGCCGCCGAGGACGACTTCGACGCGCTGTACGGCCCAACCCTCCCGCAGGCAGGCGCCAATGGCACGCCGGCGCAACCGGGTGCGGCACCGGCCTACGACCCCTGGGAGCGCTACAACCGCGGCATGCACCGCTTCAACCTGGCGGTGGACCGCGGCGTGGCACGTCCGTTGGCGACCGCCTACACCAAGGTGGTGCCGCGTCCGGCGCGCCTGGGCGTGACCAACTTCTTCGACAACCTCGGCACGCCGCTGACCATGGTCAACCAGCTGCTGCAGGGCCACCCGGTGTTTGCGGTGCAGTCGCTGGGCCGGTTCGTGATGAACTCCACGCTGGGCATTGCCGGGCTGTTCGACCCGGCCAGTGCAGCGGGCATCCCGCGCCGCAGCGAAGACTTCGGCCAGACCCTGGGCGCATGGGGCTGGCGGAATTCGCGCTATTTCGAGTTGCCGCTGTTCGGGCCGCGCACCGTGCGCGATACCTTCGGCCTGGCGGGCGATATTCCGCTGTCGTGGGTGCGTCAGGTGGACGACGGCGGTGCGCGCTTCGCACTGCAGGGCCTGCAACTGGTGGACACGCGTGCGCAGCTGATGTCGCTGGATTCGCTGCGCGACCAGGCGCCGGACGAGTACGCCCTGACCCGCGATGCCTGGATGCAGCGCCGCAATTACCAGATCGTGCGCGACCTGAGCAGCCACCGCGAACAGAACAACGAGCTGCCGGATTATCTGCGCGAAGACAAGGACAGCACGGTGCCGGTGGATGCGATGCCGATGCCGAACTGGGGGCGTTGACCTGCGCCTGCAGTGCGAACCGAACAACCCGGGAGCGATCCCGGGTTTTTTGTGCGTTGTCGTTGTAAGGCTTAGGTGATTCTTTTGCGTGGCTTGCCAAGCTCCACCATTGCATCTCGCGCGCGGCCGCGCTTGATGGGCATGCCTGGTGCAGGCAATTGCTCTCTTCGATCGAAAGACCAGCGACGCATCATTGCGGTGGTCAACCCGCTTTGCCGGGGCTTTGGATCTTGAGCGATAGCCACGAAAACAGCAGACAAAACGCAGAACCCGCCACCAGCACAACCGCAAGCATCGGCCATCCTGCGGTCCATTCAAGACGGTAAAAGCACGTTGCCGGCTCGCCATTGATTCGCGCGCCATCAGGACATGGCGTGGCCAGGCGGCTGTGATACCACAGCGCCAGACCCGTTCCGCACGCAAGCACGCTGGTCAAGACCAGCATCAGAACACCGGCTCGAATCAGCAGTTTGCGTGGCATTGAAAGACGACTGCCTGCTTCATGCAGCCGCGGCCAACGCCGCATCCACCGCCGCACGCAGGCGGGCATCGTCTGCCGGCACGTCCGGAGCGAAGCGGTCGATGACGGTGCCGTCGCGGCCGACCAGGAATTTTTCGAAGTTCCACAGCACGCCAGGGGCGGGGTTGGGGGTGATGCCGTAGCCGGCGAGCTTGTCGCGCATCGGGCCGTCGCCGGTGGCCTGCGGGCGGGCGCTGGTCAGTGCCTGGTACAGCGGATGGGTGTCGGCGCCGGTGACGGCGATCTTGGAAAACATCGGGAAGGTGACGTCGTAGGTGAGCTGGCAGAACTGGGCGATCTCCGCCTCGCTGCCGGGCTCCTGGCCGTTGAAGTCGTTGGCCGGAAACGCCAGCACTTCCAGGCCCGCGGCGCGTTTGTCGCGGTACAACGCCTCCAGGCCTTCGTATTGCGGCGTCAAGCCGCACTTGGAGGCCACGTTGACCACCAGCAGCACCTTGCCGCGGTAGTCGACCAGGGTGGCGTGTTCACCGTCGATGCGGGTCACGGGAATGTCGTATAGCGCCTGGCTCATCGGTGTGTCCTGCTCGGGAAAGCGCGCAGCATAAACCGCCAGCCACGGGCATGAGCTGCACTATGCCGCAGTAGATACTTGTATATGCAAGTTTCTGGACTACATTGTCGGCATGGCGACGCCCAGCAAACCGACCGGCTGTACCAACTTTTGCCTTCGCAGCGTGTCGCGGGTGGTGTCGCGGCATTACGACGCAGTGCTGGGCAGCAGCGGGCTGAAGACCACGCAGTATTCGCTGCTCTCGCACCTGGTCGGCCTCAGCCCGATCCGCCCAAGCGACCTGTCGCGCAGGATGGGTCTGGATGCCTCCACGCTCACGCGCAATCTCCGGCCGCTGATGCTTGCCGGCCTGGTCGCACAGGGCGACGGCGCCGACGCACGGAGCCGGCTGATCACGCTCACCGCCGCCGGCCGGCGCAGGCATGCCCAGGCCGAGACGCTGTGGCAGCAGGCGCAGTCCAGCCTTGAGACGGTGCTGGGGTCGGCGCAGGTGCTCGCCCTGCATGCATTGCTCGACGACACCTTGCTCAAGCTGCAACACGCCGGGCTGGACGATGGGCTCGACGACACTGCCGGCTCCAGCCCATGACATCGCTCGATGACCGCACCCGCCTGCTGCTGGAGGCGCCGATCGCGCCCACCCTGCTGCGGCTAGCCATTCCCAATGTGCTGGTGATGGTTGCGCAGGCCGCTGCCGGGCTGATCGAAACCTATTTTGTCGGCAAGCTCGGGACCGATGCGCTGGCCGGTATGGCGTTGGTGTTTCCGGTCCTGATGCTGATGCAGATGATGTCTTCCGGTGCGATCGGTGGCGGTATCGCTTCATCGATCGCGCGTGCGCTGGGCAGCGGACGCCGCGACGATGCCAATGCCGTGGTGCTGCACGCGCTGGTGATCGCGTTGATCTTCGGGGCGCTGTTTACGCTGGGCATGTGGCTGGGCGGCCGCTGGCTGTATCGGCAGATGGGCGGTTCGGGGGCCGCGCTGGAGGCGGCGCTGGTCTACTCGCACTGGATCTTCGCAGGCGCCGTTCTTGTGTGGCTGCTCAATTCGCTGGCCGCGGTGTTGCGCGGCTCCGGCAACATGGCCGTTCCGGCCAGGGTCACCGTATACGGCGTCATGGGCCTGATTCCGCTGTCGCCGCTGCTGATCTTCGGCTGGGGCCCGATCCCGGCGATGGGGATCGCCGGCGGCGCACTGGCGCTGTTGCTTTATTACAGCGTGGGCACCCTGGTGCTCGTCGCGTACCTGCGCTCGCCGCAAAGCCTGTTGCGGCTGTCGTTCACCGCGGCACGGCTGCGCACCGCGTTTTTCCGCGACATCCTGCGCATCGGCCTGATGTCGGCCATCGGCGTGATCTGCACCAATCTGGCGGTGGGCGTGGCCACCTCGCTGGCCGGGCACTTCGGGTCGGGCGCCATCGCCGGCTACGGCACCGCGGCACGGCTGGAATACGTGTTGATCCCGCTGGTGTTCGGGCTGGGCGCGCCGGTGCTGACGATGGTGGGCACCTGCATCGGTGCCGGCCGCCGCGAGCGCGCACTGCAGGCAACCTGGATCGGCGCGGCCATGGCATTCGTGCTGACCGAAGCCATCGGCGTTGCGGCGGCCCTGTTTCCGCACCAGTGGTTGTCGCTCTACGGCAGCGATCCGACGATGCTGCAGACCGGTACCCTCTACCTGCACTGCGTCGCTCCGTTCTACGGCTTCCTGGGCATGGGTCTGGCGATGTACTTCGCCTCACAGGGCGCAGGGCGGTTGCTGTGGCCGATTGCCGCCACCGTCGTGCGGCTGGCGATCGCTGCGATCATCGGCATCGCCGCGATCCGGATGGGAGGAACGTTGCAGCAGGTGTTCCTCGCCCAGGGCGCGGCGTTGTTCGTGTATGGCGTGGGGATTGCGCTGGCCATCGCCGGTGGGTCGATGTTCGGCCGCGTCGGCTGGCCGCGCCGCTCCGCGGTTATCGACGTTTAGCGCATGTTTGCCTGGCCTTGAGCACAACGCGGCCTGTGCCGCGCCCAGATGACGCGTGCACTGCGCAGGCGCGATTCACTAGGTCGCGCGTGCACGCGACACCGACGCGCAACAGGCAGCTTTGCTCACGCCGTACATCGCCTGCAGGCAACGGCGCACGCACCGGCGGTGCGTCCACAGTCAACGGCGCGATCGAGCAGGCGCTGTTTCAACCATGCAGGGCGAAGCCGGTGTGTGCGCCGCCGCCCTGTCGTGGTCCTGACGCTGTGTGGATGTCTTCGAGCCGACCGAAGCTCCCCACGGTACGGCGAGCGTGGCACTGGCGTGCGTGGCCGCCGCTGACCGCAAAGGGAGCGGTCTATGTCAGCTGCCCGAGCCTGTGAGCGGTGGGTCAATCGATGCAGAGCGCCGCCTGGCCCTTGCCGCCGACCACTTCCTGGCGGCAGCCGAAGCGATCGCTGTCGCGCTGGCAGGTGCCGGTGGTGGCGGTGCCGGTCGGCACGACGCTGGTGGCCAGGCAATCGCCATCGCAATCGGCATTGTCGCTGCAGGTCTTGCCGGCATCGGCGTACGGCACGATGCAACGCGGAATCTGCATGCGGCCCACCGGGCGTAGCTGGCCGCCTTTGGCAACGCAGGCGGCAGCGTCTGCAGATGCAGATGCAGATGCAGATGCAGATGCAGATGCAGATTGTGCGGGTGCGGGCGTCATGTCCTCCGCCTGCGACGGTTGCGTGGTGGGCGTATTGCTGCAAGCGGCCAGCAGCAGTGCGGACACTGCCGCGTGCATCCATCGGCTCCACATGTGGACCTTCTCTTTGAACAGGAGTGCGCCAAGCATCGCGGCCGGTGCGTCAGCGTGGCGTGCTCGGATTGGGTGGGCCGTCTTCCGGCATGCAGGAGCGTGCCTGGATGCGATGCCGGGTGATCGGGAAGGCCTCGTCGCGCCCCGGGGCGCTGCTACGGGACATCGGTGGATGCAGAAGCTTGCCGATCACACGCCCTGCGGCTGGCCATCGCCGCGGCGATCACCTGCAGCGCTGCGGCAGCGCAATGCCCTGCGCCGCGCAGGAGCGCACCCGGGCGCGACGAGGCATTACCGGCAGGGCTCCGTCGCGCCCGGGTGCGTTCCGACGCAATGCTGCCGAGACCAGCTGCGTCCAGGGCGCGTTTGCAGGCGCGAGTCGGGTGTGTTGGCGACATCGATGCAGGCACGATCCACGCAGGCGCGCTGCGTGCGGCCCTCATTCCTGCTCGTCGCCGGCCTCGTCATCGCTGCTGCCGGTGTCGTCGTTGCCGGCGATATCGAGCAGCCCTTGCGATTGTTCGCCGGCCAAGGTCTCCACGCCGCGCAGGCGGCGCTCGATGGTACGGGTCTTGCGACTGGCCTCGCCCAGGCTCTTGCCCACGGTGCCGATCTGCCGCTCGGCCTTCTCCAAAATGCCGGCGAACTTGCCGAATTCGCTCTTCACCGCGCCCAGCACCTGCCAGACCTCGCTGGAACGCTTCTCGATCGCCAAGGTGCGAAACCCCATCTGCAGGCTGTTGAGCAGGGCGGTGACCGTGGTCGGGCCGGCCAGCACCACGCGGTACTCGCGCTGAAGCAGATCGACCAGACCGGCGCGGCGGATCACCTCGGCGTACAGGCCCTCGGTGGGCAGGAACATCACCGCGAAATCGGTGGTCTGCGGTGGGCAGACATACTTGTCGCTGATGGATTTGGCCTGCACGCGGATGGCGCGTTCCAGCTGCGCGGTCGACTGCTTGATCGCGTCCAGGTCGCCCTTCTCCTGCGCGTCGATCAGGCGTTCGTAATCCTCGCGCGGGAACTTGGCATCGACCGGCAACCACACCACGGTGTCCTCGCCGCGCCCAGGCAGGCGGATCGCGAAATCCACCGCTTCGGCGCTGTCGGGCTTGAGCCGCACGCCGCGCGCGTACTGCTCCATCGTCAGCGTCTGCTCGAGGATGTTCTCCAGCTGCACTTCGCCCCAGCCGCCACGGTCCTTGACGTTGGTCAGCACGCGCTTGAGATCGCCCACGCCGGTGGCCAGCTGCTGCATTTCGCCCAGGCCGCGCTGTACCTGCTCCAGCCGCTCGGACACCAGCTTGAAGGAGGCATCCAGGCGCGTGTTCAGCGTGGTCTGCAATTTTTCGTCGACGGTGGCGCGCATCAGCTCCAGCTTGCTGGCGTTGTCGTTTTGCAGGTTGGCCAGCTGCTGTTCCAGCGTGGCGCGCATTTCGCCGATGCGCAGTTCGTTGCGCTGGGTGAGTTCGCTCAGGCGCTGGCCCAGCGCTTCGGTAAAGCGCTGCTGCGACTGGCCGGCTTCATCGCGGCCCTTGCGCGCATCCTCGGCCAGCGCTTGGCGCAGGGCGGCCATGTGGGTGTCGGTGCGTGCGATCAGTTCGGTCAGCTGCTGGCCGAACACGTGGATGCGGGTTTCCTGCTGCTGGCCGAAGCCATCGAGCTGGGTGCGCAGTTCGGTCAGCCGCGCGGTCAGCAGTTCGCCGGTGCGTTGCTGGGCCTGGCTGCTTTCTTCGCGCGCCTTGCGGGCATCTTCGCCCAGTGCTTCACGCAACTGGTCCAGGCGTTGATCGGTGCGGGTGGACAGTTCGGTGAGATGGCGCGCGAAGGTCTCCAGGCGGCCGTCCTGCTGCCGGGACAGGCCTTCGAGTTGCTCGCGCAATTCGCCGCGGCCGTCGCGCTGTTCGGCGCGCAGCGCCTGCTCCAGCCCGCTGGTGGAAGGACGCCGCAGCAGCAGGGCCAGCTGCAGCACCAGGACTGCGCAGAGCAGCCCGAGAAGGATCAGGGATTCGGATGACATGCGCCCAGTGTAGCGGTGCCGGTCGCAACCGCTGCGTCAGTGCGGTGCGAAGTGGATGGCGATCCTCGACGCGCAGCTGCAGCGCGGCGGTCCGTACGTCCTCGGTGCAGGCTTCACGTTGGCCGATATCGTGCTGGGTTTGTCGACGCAACGCTGGATGGCCAGCCCGATCGCGCATGCGGCATTGCCTGCGGTGGCGGCGTATTACGCGCGCTTGAAGACGCGCGCCGGGTTCCAGCGCCATGGCTGCACGGCGCCGTAATGCGGCACGTCGCAAGCCCGCGAAGCGAACCAGGCAACCCGGCGCGCGCATGCAGCACGCTCGCACCGCATTGACCTGGGCGTGACCTGCGCATGGGTAGGGTGAGCGTCTGCTTTTTGTGAGGTTTGCCAATGATCACTGCCACAAACCGAACCCGCCTGCTGGCGCTGGGCCTGTTTGTTTTTCTGGGCACCTTTGCGGTGATCGTCTGGTCTGTGATGTGGCCCTACGGCACGGTCTATTTCTTTCCGGTGCACTTTTTGATCGGTGCGGCGTTGCCCTTCCTGGTCTATGCGATCGGCGGAACCCGGCTGTGGTTCTGGATCGGCATGGGCTTCACCGCACTGGTGCTGCTGTGGTTCAACCTGTGGGGTCATGAGGTCAATGGCGCGGCGCCGCAGTTGCTCGACTGGAGCCACTTCGCTGCCGGTGTGGTCGGGATCGCCGGTGCCTGGGCGGTGCAGGTGATCTATCGCAATGCGCGCCCACCGCATCGTCCGTCGATTGGCTGAGCGGAATCGGGATTGGTGACTTGGGAGCCGCATCGGCCGTGGATGGCCGGTGGGCCTGGCGAAGCGGTTGCGCGACACGAGGCGCGCGGAGGACTGCCAGGGACATGTCTTGCCTACCCTGCCGCAGTCGCCGCAGCTGCCGCATGACCTTGGGCCGATAGCTTTGCTGCGCTGCGTTGGGCGACACTCGCCCCTCTTTTGATTCCCGCGAGGTCCGCATGTCGTCTTGGCTACGGCGCAAATCCATCGACCAGGTCACCGTGCACGAGGCCGGGCGGCAGCTGGTCCGCAGCCTGAGCTGGCCGCATCTGATCGCACTGGGCATCGGCGCCATCGTCGGCACCGGCATCTACACCTTGATCGGCGTCGGCGCCGACAAGGCCGGCCCGGCGGTGCTGCTGTCGTTCGTGGCCGCCGGCATCGTCTGTGCCTGCGCGGCGCTGGCGTATGCGGAGATGGCCACGATGATGCCGGCCGCCGGCAGCGCCTACACCTACAGCTACACCGCACTGGGCGAGAGCATCGCCTGGGTGGTGGGCTGGAGCCTGGTGCTGGAATATTCGCTGGTGGTCAGCACGGTGGCGGTGGGCTGGTCCGGCTACTTCGTCGGCTTCCTGCAATGGCTGGGGGTGGAACTGCCCCAGACGCTGATTGCCGGGCCACATGCCGGCGGCATCGTGAACCTGCCGGCGGTGGTGATCACCTTCCTGGTCGCCGGCATGCTGATGGCCGGCACCAAGGAAAGCGCCACGCTCAACGCAGTGCTGGTGGTGTTGAAGATCATCGCGCTGGGCGTGTTCGTGGCGATCGCCTTGCCGGCCTTCAACAGCGCGAATCTGCAGCCGTTCATGCCGTACGGTTTCTCCAAGGCGATGGGCCCGGATGGCGTGGAGCGCGGGGTGATGGCGGCGGCGGCGATCATCTTCTTTGCGTTCTACGGCTTCGATGCGATTTCCACTGCGGCCGAGGAGACCAGGAACCCGGGGCGCGATCTGTCGATCGGCATCGTCGGTTCGATGATCGGCTGCACGCTGATCTACGTGCTGGTGGCGCTGGCCGCGGTCGGCGCGATGAGCTTCACCGTGTTCGGCAAGAGCCCGGAACCGCTGGCGCTGATCCTGCGTGAGCTGGGCCAGGGCAAAGCGGCGCTGGTGATCGGCGCGGTGGCGATCATTGCGCTGCCAACCGTGTTGCTGGCGTTCCTGTACGGGCAGAGCCGGATCTTCTTCGTGATGTCGCGCGACGGGCTGTTGCCGCGCGGCTTGTCCAAGGTCAACGCGCGCACCGGCACACCGGTGGCGATCACGCTGTTCACCGCGGTGCTGGTGGCTGCATTGGCGGGCATTGCGCGGCTGGACGAGATCGCCGCGCTGGCCAATGCCGGCACATTGGCGGCGTTTACCGCGGTGGCCGCCTGCCTGTTGGTGTTGCGCGTGCGCGAGCCTGGCCGCGCGCGGGCGTTCCGCACGCCGCTGGCCTGGGTGGTGGGCCCAGTGGCGATCGGCGGCTGCCTGTATCTGTTCTGGAGCCTGCCGAGCAAGACGCAGGGGTGGTTCCTGCTGTGGAACGCGCTGGGCGTGGTGGTGTACCTGGCGTATGGGCGGCGCAATAGCCGGTTGAACCAGGCCGGGTGAGGCGTTGTTTGAGAGGACGCTTTCAGCTGGGTTGCGCGACGCCGACCAATCCCTTCTCCCCCTGCATGGGGGGAGAAGGTGGCCCGAAGGGCCGGATGAGGGTGCGGGCGGAGCCTCGTGTCATCCAATTCGTCAGTGGCTTCGCCCCGTACCCTCACCCCAACCCCTCTCCCGGAGGGAGAGGGGCCTTCAAGCGGCGCGTCGCTGGTCAGTGCTTGCGGCGTCGCGGCTTGCGGTGACCGGGGGCTGCAGCTGGTTGTTACTGCGCCGCTGCTGGCGTGGCACAAAACGAGGTCGGCAACGCATCTGCTTGCGTACCCCACCCTTGGGTCGGGGCGCGGCTGGTCAGCGCGAACGACAGTGTGCCGCCCTGCTGCAACTGCGCCCAGTCCAGGAACACCTGCGGCTGCGGTTTGCCGTTCAAGCGCACGCCTTCCACGTACTGCAGCGCGCGCCCGTCGGCACCGGGGGCGTCGATGCGCAGGCGCTTGCCATTGCCCAGGTCCAGCGTGGCGCGTTTGAAGCGCGGGGTGTGCAGCAGGAATTGGCCGCTGCCCGGCACCGCCGGATACAGGCCCAGGGCGCTGAACAGGTACCAGGCCGACATGGTGCCGAGGTCGTCGTTACCGGTGACGCCATTGGGCGCGTTGGTGAACAGCTGCTGCGCGGCGCGCACCACGGTGGCGGTCTTCCACGGCTGGCCGATCAGCGTGTACATCCACGGCGCGTGCAGGTCCGGTTCGTTGTTGGGGTTGTAGCGGTACTGGTTGTAGTAGCTGTACGGGCCGACCACCCAGTGCGTGCGTGCGCCATTGCGCGGGTCCTTGAGCAGGTCGTCGTAGGCGAAGAAAGTATCCAGGCGTCTGCCTGCCTGTTCGCTGCCGTGCATGGCCTGCAGCATGCCGGGGATGTCCTGTTGCACCAGCCACTGGTATTGCCAGGCGGTGCCTTCATGGAAGCCGTGCTGCGAGCGTGGGCTGTACTGGTCGTTGGACGGCGCGTACCAGCTGCCATCTTCCAGACGCGGACGCGGGAAGCCGGCAAATCCGGTCTCCGCGTCGCGCACGGTGGCGTCCCAGACGCGGTGCCAGTTGCCGCCGCGCGCGCGCAGCTGGGTGCTGTCGTCGGCATGGCCCAGGGCGTGGGCCATCTGTGCCAGCGCGCAATCGGCCAGCGCATATTCCAGCGTGGCCGAGCCGCCGTGGTGCGGGTCCACGTCCATGCCCTTGGACGGAAACGCGCGGTCGTATTGCACGAAGCCATTGGCGAGATAACTCGCATTGCCCGAGCGCCCGGAATGCCGCGAGTTGATCGGCGGTTGACCGAAGGCGTTCTGGCGTAGCGCGGCGTAGGCCTCGGCCTCGTTGCCCTGCAGTGCGCCGAAGCGCCACAGGTCGACCAGGAAGGGCGTCACCGGATCGCCGGTCATGATGTTGGTGTCGTAGTTGGCATAGCCCCAGCGCGGCAACCAACCGCCCTGCTGGTGGATGGCCAGCAGCGAGCGGCCGATGTCGCGCGCGCGCTGCGGGCGCAGCAAGGCCAGCAACTGGTTCTGCGAGCGATAGGTGTCCCACAGCGAAAAATACTCGTAATAGGTCCAGCCATCGGCGCGGTGGATGGCATCGTCGTAGCCGCGGTAGCGGCCATCGGCATCGCTGCCGGTGAGCGGTTGCAGCAGCGCGTGGTAGAGCGCGGTGTAGGCCACGCGGCGGTCATCGCTGCTGGCCCCATCCAGCTGCAGGCTGGCCAGCTCGCTGCGCCAGGCCTGCTGCGCGCGCTGGCGCATCTGCGCAAGGCTCAGCAACTTGCCGCCCTGCATGCCATCGGCGCGCAGATTGGCGCGGGCGCCTTCGGCATCCACATGCGAGATCGCGCTGACCACGGTCACCGCGCGCGCGTCCTTGCCGGTGCCCAACGGGAAACTGAGCCAGGCGCCATTGGGCTTGAGTTCGCCGCCCATGCCGTGACGCGCGCCGGGCACGCCGCCGTCCTCGCCCCAGACCCCAAACGCGGTGAACGGGCGGTCGAATTCCAGCCGGAACCAGGTGGTGTATTCGTGGCCGCCACAGAAACTCTGCGTGACCAGCTTGCCTTCCACCACGCGGTCGCCGACCAGCTGCACCTGGCTGCCGATCACCACGTGGCGGTCGTTGGCCTGGGCCACGTTGACCAGCACATGGCCGGTGTCGGCGCCCGGCGCGAAGGTATAGCGCTCGGCGGCGGCGCGGGTGAGCGCGCTGGCTTCGGCATCGATGCCGCCGTAATCGGTGAGCCGCACCTTGTAGTAGCCGGCCTGCCCCACTTCGCCCTCATGCGTGTAACGCGCGGCATAGCGCTTCTGGTCGAAGGCCTTGGCATCGCCGGTATCGAAGTCGCCGCCGGGGCCGATGCGGCCGGTCACCGGCAGGATCGACACCTGCCCGCCCTGCTCCCAGCAGCCGGCGCCGGACAGGAACGAATGCCCGAAGCCGCGGATGCTGGGGTCGTCGTAGCGCCAGCCGGCATAGTGCGCGCCGATCGGGCTGACCTGGATCAGGCCGAACGGTGCCGACGCACCGGGGAAGGTATTGCCGTCGTCCTTGCTGCCGATGAAGGTGTTGACCTGCGCCGGGTCCTGCGCAGCCAACGGGCCAGCGAGCGTCACGCCCAGCAGGCACAGGCCGGCAGCGGCGCGGCGCCACAGCGGCGTTGATGCAAGATGCGACCAGGCGCGACGAGCGGCAACAACAGGGAGCATGCAGGACACCTCGGGGAAGAGCGGCCGCGGCCGCAGGTGAGATCGCGCATACCGGTCGCACCAAGACGTGGCGACCGACGCAGGACGAGCGTGCGCGAAACCGACGCACGCCACAACCCTGGATGTCGTCAGCCGCAGCAATGACCTTGTCTGGACGCAGTGCTCCACGCCGCACTTACCCCGTACAGGACGCACGCCGATGGCAACGCAGCGTGCGATCGCCAATGTCCTGATTGCCCTCCAGTTGCGCCAATCAACCCAACGGTTGCCCAGGCGGCGCTGCATGATGTGCTCGAGGGCATCGGCCATGCTGCGTGCTTTTCTTCGACCGACTCCTGCCGGCGCCTCAGTCGCGCGTGGATGCAGCGGTTTGCTGATCCGACCGTTCGAACAGATCTGCGTAGTGCGCGCTGAAGCTTTCTCGATCGGTGAGGAAGGCTTCCAGGTCCGGCACATTTCCACGCGCGAATGGGGGCAGCTCGACCCCATGCGCGTTTGCCAACGCACGGATGGCCAATTCGGTCTTTGCGGCGCTTCCTCGCATGTCGGGCATCGCATGAGCCATCCACCAATGCAGGTTGCCAAGCGCCGGCATCAGCTCGGCGGGAGCGTGGGCTCGCGCAACCAGGTCGCCAAACAGGTTTTCGACATGGTTCATGATCGGCTGCACCAGTTCGAAAGAGGTGTGATGGATGGAGAATGGGAAAGCGATGGCAAAGGGTTCCGGGTGTCCTGTCCGCCCGTGTTCGGCGAGCGGATGCTGAAAGTCGTCCGGATTCACTGCCAGCCGTAGCTGGGTGAGCGGAACCTTCTCCCCATTCAATTCGCCCACCATTTCGAAGACGTCATGCGCCATGAACCCGTCGGGCATGGTCTGCCCAGCGTCCGCAGCAAGACCATTGGCTTGCCGAACCAACGGAAGCTGGCGCACTCGTGGCCCCAGATACGCATAGTGCTTTGTGAGGGGTGTGCTGACGTTCGTCTGCCGTGGGTAACCCGCCGCAAATGGCTGAGCATTGCCTTGTTTTGGCTTGCCAGGACCGCCTGTCTGCGCCGTTTGCTGGGTGGCCCAGCTATGACGCGCTGCGCCGACGAAATCCCACAGTTGCCGGAAGCTCTGGATCTGCCCGCTTGCGATGCGTGCGCCGCCTTCCCGGGCGGTGGAATGAAAGCGGCGACCATACTGTTGATTCTCTGGTGTCGACTCCTGGTTGAAGCGCGGGTCTGGCCAGCGTGCCACGCCTGTCAACGCAATCTGTGTGGGCGAGAGTTTGCTCTGCGCGACAGGTCCTGGCAGTGCGTGACGGATGGGTGGCGATACGGCGGTGAACATGTGGTCCAGCCCCTGCAGGCCAGGCGCCAGCGCCGCCGATGCCGCCGCCTTCAGCAACGGTTTGGATCCGTGCGTGGTGACCGATTGAGCTCCCGGCTCATGGAAGAGACTGCTCTCGATGTCCAGCCTGCGTGCGCCTTGCTCTTCGGCGTAACGCAGACGCACCTGCACATCCGAACTGATCCGTTGATCTTGGGTCAGCGCCTGCGAGGGACGCTGGCGCTGCAGGTCCACTGTCACTGTTTCGCCCGGTCTGGACAGTGCCATCTCGATACCTGCCAGGGCCGCATGTGCCGGCTGCATCGTCGGTGCCTGATGACTGGCAGCCTGGGAACCGTTCGTGGCTTCTTTCGCGCCGGAACACAGCATGCGGGGAAGCGCTTTTTTCACCTTTCGCTTGAGGCCGCCCAGGGGACCGGCTGCGCCGGCGCTCGTCGGCGCAGCCGGCGCATCTGCGCGTGCCGGTGACTGCGGTGTATCGCCCGGGGCAATGCCGCTATGCGATGGCGCTTGATTGATCTTCATGAGATCCGCTAGACGGTCGCTGTCCTGGTGAACGTAGCGCACGACCACTGGCATTGAGCCGATCGCTGGAAAAGTGGTGGCTCATCAAGCGAAGCGTTCGGCGTGTGCTCACCAGAATCGCAGCCGTTCCGGCGCTGTCCCCCGCAGCCGAAGCGCCGGGATGCGCTTGCACGCAACTGCACAGCTCACGGCGCAACGGCGCTTGCGGCTGAGACGAGGGTGTCCATTCCGATTCGAGGTGTCGGGCCGCCTTATGGCCACATGCGCCGGGCGATGGTCGGCTCAGAAATCGAACTCGTCCTTGCCGCGATCTCGCGCCCGATCGGGCTGAACAGGCGGCGGTTGTAGAGCTCGTCGTTCAGTTCGTATGGGTGCTTGTGGTTTGTCGAACGCGTCCCATGCAAAGCCCACCGTCCCACGCTCGAATCGGCTCGGATCGGATCGGCAGGCGCTAGCGCTGGTCGTTGACGCCTGTGCCGCGCCGCGCGCGCCGGGTTGCGTAGAGCGAATGGTCGGCCCGGTCGACCACCGCGCTCAGTGCCTCGCCCGGCTGGCGCAAGGCCGTGCCCAGGGTGAACAGGATCGGCGCCTCGTCGCTGGCCGCGAGGTAGCTGCGCACCAGCGCTTCCAGCTGCGCCTCGCTGGCCGCGTGCAGCAGCACCAGGAATTCATCGCCGCCCAGCCGCACCAGGTGGTCCTGGCGACGCAGCGGGTGATTGAGGAACCAGGCCATCTGTACCAGCACCTCATCGCCGCGCTGGTGGCCATAGGTGTCGTTGACCAGTTTGAACTTGTCCAGATCCACCACCACGCAGCCCCAGCGCACGCTGGCGTCGCGTTTGTCCAGGTCGTCCAGGAAGCGACGGTTGAAGCAATTGGTCAGCGGGTCGGTGAACGACCATTCCAGCAGCTGTTTTTCCTGCTGATACTGGTTGGTGATGTCCTGGGCGTGCGCCAGCACCATGGCGGCATCGGCCTCCACGTCGAGCACGTTGTGGTATTTCCAGTGGCGCAGGCTGCCATCGCGGGCCACCAGCTCGATCACCCCCGAATCCTGGCCATCGAGCACCATGCGCGAGAGATAGCCGCGCACGCTGTCATGCCGCTCCGGGCGGATCAGCTCCAACAGCGAGCAGCCCTCCATCTCCTCCACGCTGCGGCCCAGCGAACGTGCCGCCGCCGGGTTCACGCTGACCAGCCGGCCATCCATGTCGTGGGTGCAGATCAGGCCCAGGCTGTACTGGAACATCTTGCGGAACTTGCGTTCGCTGGCGGCCAGCGCATCCACCGCACGGTGGCGGTCGGTGACGTCCTGGATCGCACCGATCAGGCGCATGCGGCCGTCCACATGTTCCACCGCGCCGGTACTGTGCACCCACAGGTGGCGGCCGGTGCTGCTGATCAGCGGCAGCTCCAGGTCCCAGGGAATGCCCTGATTGACGCAGGTGTCCACCGCCTCGGTGATCACCGCGCGCGCTTCCAGTGGATAGAAGGCAATGGCTTCGGCGAGGGTGGGCCGGTAGCCCGGCGGCAGGTCGTGCATCCGGCAGGTCTCGTCCGACCAGGTCAGCGTGCCGGTGCCCACATCCACCTCCCAGCCGCCCACGCCGGCCACCCGCCCGGTGCGCTCCAGGAAGGCCTCGCTCTCGCGCAGCCGTTGCTGGAGCCGGGCATTGGTCTCGGCGCGCTCTAGCATCATCCGGCGCTGTTCCAGCCCTTGGGCGGCCACCCTGGCCAGTTGCTGCAGGGCCTGCAGCTGGGCCGGTTGCAGCTGGCGTGGGCGCTGGTCGATCACGCACACCGTGCCCATGCGCAGGCCGTCCGGCAGCACGATCGGTGCGCCGGCGTAGTAACGGATGCCGGGCGCGTCGGTGACCAGCGCGTTGTCATGGAAACGCGGGTCGGCCGGTGCGTCGGGTACTTCCATCACCGCATCGCCCTGGATGGCATGGGCGCAGAAGGCCAGTTCGCGCGGGGTTTCGGACACGCCCGGCAAGCCGATATTGGCCTTCCACCATTGCCGATGTTCGTCCACCAGGGACACCAGCGCGATGGGCGTGCCGGCGATGGCCTGCGCGGCGGCGGCCAGCGCGTCGAAAAACGGTTCGGACTCGGTATCGAGCACCTGCAACAACGCCAGGCGGGCCAGGCGCTCGGCTTCGCCAGGCGGGATGGACGGTACGGCGTCGCGCGGATTCAAATGAAGGATCGCTCGGCGAAAGTCATCGGCGCAGTCTAGCCGAGCCGGCCGGAGACGCCGCCGGTGCATTGCGTGCGCCAGCGCGCAGCTTGCACGGCCCGGCGGCCACATGCCGCCACGCGCGATAGGCGGCAGCGCTCACGCCGGCGCGCCGGGTACGCGCGGCGCATCGCACCTTTGCAGCGCCAGGGACAGCCGCACTCGGGACCGCCGGCACACGCGGGCCTGGCCTGTGTGGCTCACCTAGCGCACGTTGGCCGGCGCCGCCAGCGCGCGGCCCACCTGCAGCGCGGACGCCACGTTGCGCGCGGCGATGCGTACATTGCCGGCCGCCTCGGCCAACGCCTGCTCCTGCGTGCAGGCGCGGTGCACCACCGCGAACATCGCATCGATGCCCTGGCCATGCAGCAGCCCGGCGCCAGTGCCCAGGCAGCCGGCGATGGCGATCACCGGTGTGGCATGCCGCTGCGCCAGCTGCGCCACGCCCACCGGGGCCTTGCCGTGCAGGCTCTGGCTGTCCAGCCGGCCTTCGCCGGTGATCACCAGATCGGCCTGGGCGATGAGCGCCTCCAGGCCCAGCGCCTGCGCCACGATCTCCATCCCGGGCCGCAGCTGCGCGCCCAGGAAGGCCACCAGCCCCGCGCCCAGCCCACCGGCCGCGCCGCCGCCGGGCAGGTCATGCAGGCGCAGGCCGAGGTCGCGCTCGAGCAGGTCGGCGTAGTGCTGCAGGTTGGCATCGAGCTGGCGCACCATCTCCGCGGTGGCGCCCTTCTGCGGCCCGAACACCGCCGAGGCGCCGGTGGGGCCGATCAGCGGGTTGTCCACGTCGCAGGCCACGTCGATGTGGCAGTCCTGCAGGCGCGGGTCCAGGCCGTCGGTCTCGATCCGCGCCAGTGCCGCCAGCGCCGCGCCGCCTGCGGCAAGCGGCACGCCATGCGCATCCAGCAAGCGCGCGCCCAGCGCCTGCGCCATGCCGGCGCCGCCGTCGTTGGTGGCGCTGCCGCCGATGCCGATGATGAAACGCCGCGCACCGGCATCCAGCGCGGCCACGATCAGCTCGCCTACGCCGGCGCTGCTGGTGCGCAGCGGGTCGCGCGCGGCCGCCGGCACCAGGGCCAGGCCGCTGGCGGCGGCCATCTCGATCACCGCGGTGCGGCCATCGCCGGTCAAACCGTAGAACGCCGGTACCGGCGTGCCCAGCGGGCCGCTGACGGTACGCTCCACCACCCGCCCGCCGGTGGCCGTCACCAGCGCGTCGACGGTGCCTTCGCCGCCATCGGCAACCGGTACCTTGTGGTACTGCCAGTCGGGGAAGATTTCGCGAAAGCCCGCCTCGATCTGCGTGGCCACCTCCAGCGCAGACAGGCTTTCCTTGTAGGAATCGGGGGCGATGACGATCTTCATGGGCACACCGATGTCCCGCTGCCCCGAGCAGGGCTTGGGTGTAACGTACGGCGCCGTCCTTTCGGCAACTGGTCGGTGTTGCGCAAGATCCGCCTGATGCGGGACGCACTGACGTTCACGCGCCTGTTCGCCTTTGCGATGTCATGAGACCTCGTTCGCCTACGTATATGCGTGCAGTCGTACGAGCAATATTAGCTGAAGCACGCCGGCAGGATGACGCCTCCAGCAAGTAAAGAGCTTGGACATGCAATCGATGTAGCATGACGATCATTACCTATCGCCCAGCTCGATAAGCCATATCACCTGGATCCAACCAGAAAGGAATTGAGATGTCATCGACGTTTGAATGGGTAGATTTGCCAGCAGGTCGGGCACGCTTTTCGGGCGGCATACGCGGCCATGACGAGCTTGGCCATGAGACTTTTGCGATCGAAATTGATGGCAATGAGTATTTTGGAGAGTTAGAGAATGATTGGCTTCCAGACCAGACCCACTATGACGTAGCGGTTGTCTCTTTTGGATTTTCGGTAGAGCTTCAGGTTGGGATGCCAATTACCGCCTGGTCAGTTCGTCCATTTACCGACGACGAACTAGAGTCTATAAAGATTATTATCATCCAGTTAATAGATGCTGGAACCAAATTTACGAAAAAGCCGATCATCATTAGTGAAAGCGGAGGAGCGATATTCACAGGTAAGATAATTTTTAAAGAGAACTGGGCACTAACCAAGCGCGATGATCAGCCTGGTGATCAAGGATGAGCGACTACGCCGCCTCAATCTCTATGGTAGAGAAAGCAGAATCTCTGGACCAAATATCGCAAATCGCGAGGTCGTTTTCTGCAAAATCTAGTAGTCAGGGTGGAATTCTATATAGCCGTCGAGTTGGGGATGTGTCGTCTGAAGTCATGGCAGTTGAACTCTCCGGTAAGACGGGACTTCCCATCATCAACGACACCCCGCGCGCCAAGTTTCTTATGGAAGCTCGGACCGTTATCGAGGAGAAGGCGACCGATATTTTCAGGGCACAAGGATTGCCGGCGAAGATGGCTAGGGAGTCCGCCGCGTCGTTCCTGTTCGGCGACCCGCAGGCTCCAAGCCAGAATCCCACATCCTTGTCGAAATGCCTCTGGGGCGAAGCCTCCAACGAATTCGCAAGCTCGCTACGCGGCGATATCAAAGTGGTGGCTTCTGCTGCCAACCTCGAACGCGTCTTCGGCCAGGTCGAAGTACCTGCTGTGCTGAACAACCCAAACGTCACTTCGCTGGGTGGACAACCGATTCCGAAGTTGCAGGCGCTGTATGCACAGGGTGGCGCGGGCGCTGTGCTGCCGGAAGTGCAGACACACTTCATCCAGGCTGCACCAAAAGGCATCTTTGTGACGCCCGAGAGCATCGGTACAGAGATCAAGAATGTTACGTTCTCTCGGGAATTCGCAGAAAGCCTTGAGTTGAAGCAAACACCCTTCAAACCCTCCGCAGAACTCACTGCCTCGGGCATGGTCCGCGCGCCAACGGGGCTCGATGTGCCAGCCGCAACTATCGGGGAAACGGCGCTCAGCGCTGAGGCAGCGGCATCACGCAGGCTCGCGTCAGGCACGGTCCGTGGGCTGGGTGTCGCGGGCGCGGCGGCGGCGGTCTACGACCTGGGCGCGACGGCAAGAAATACCGCGCGGTTGGATGCGCAGGGCAACAGCACCGCTGCCGATGCAGAGGTCACGCGCTACGCCACGCGCACTGTGGGCGCTGTGGGCGGAGCTGTGCTCGGCACAAGCATGGGCGCGGCCCTGGGCGTGGAGTCTGGACCGGGCGTGTTGGTCACCGGGGCGATTGGCGGCGTTGTGGGTGCCGTGGGCGGCGACAAGCTCGCCGATGCCATCAACGACCACCGGATTTCGCATCAGCAAGACGCGCAAGGCAATACATGGCGCCTCGAAAATCATCCGTCCGGGACGCGGTGGGCGCGAGACGTCGGCACCGGCGAAGTCGATCCAGCTGCCATCGCCTTCGGCGAGGCTGGTGTGCCGCTGCAAAAGACGCGAACAGACGTTGCGACGCCCGACGTGTCGGACCTGTTGACGTTCAAGGCATCAGGTACGTCCATCGAATTGGCGTTGGGCTCGCCGCCACAAAACAAGGACCCCTATACCCAGCCCGCCAACGCGCACGACACCCGAAGCCTGCGCGACGCGCCCTGGATACACAACCCGGACACTCAGCAGTGGACGCGCCAGGTGACCGATGGGCTAGTCGATCGCAGCATGCGCACGCACACCGAAACGGCGAGTCCCCAACGTGCGGCGCAACTCGATGAGGCTTCGCAGCACGTCCTCAAGCAGAACGCGCTGCAGACACCTGCAGCGATGGCTGCGCACTACAAAAACACCTACGAGCAGCATGGCTGGGCGCGTCACGGCTACATGCCTGCCGCAGTCCATGACGCGCTGAAGCACCCCGGCCGCATCGTTGGCTCAGACGGCGACCTCTACGAACGTGGCAACGATGGTCAATGGACGCATGACGGCATGCTCTGGGACAGCCACGCCAAGGGAAATTTGAAGCAGGAGCTCGATGGAACCTATGCGGCCCAGACCTTGGGGACACAGCGAACGGCTGCACAGCCTGGGCCCCCGGCTGCTGCCGTACCGATCACGACGCTGGACACCATCCATGTCACTGCGCCCCGGATGCAAGGCCAAGACAGCACGGATGCCTCTTCGAAAAAAGCACAGGACGGCATAGAGACACGCGGCGATAGTGCAGGCCGGCCGCAAGCGGTGGGCCCGCATGATCCGCAACATCCCGATCACGCCATGTTGAAGCAGATCCGCGAAGGTGTGGCCAAGATCGATGAGAGCCTGGGCAAACCCTACGATGCCATGAGCGAGCGCGTCAGCCGCTGCCTGCTGGCGGCGTGCAAGGACAATCGTGAGGCAGATCCGCACGCAACAGGTGACACATTGAGCAGCGGTGCGCTGAACCGCGTGGATCATGTCGTGCTGGGCGATAACGGTAAACTATTTGCGGTGGAAGGGCGGCTGGACGACCCTGCGCACAGGAGGGTGCACATAGACACCGCTCGAGCGATCCATACGCCGCTCGAACAGTCCGACCAACAGCTCCTGGCCGCCAATCAGGCCATTGCCCAGGAAAGAGCGCAGGCGCAGCAGCAGGCATTGGCACGCGGACTAGATGATCTGCATCAGGGCGGGCCGGCAAGATAGCGTGAGCACTTCGCTGCTACGTCGTGATGCGTCGCCATGCCTGCGGTGCACAACAGCAGTCAATCCATGACTGCTGCCTCAAAGATTGCCTGCGGGTCGTTCCCAGACGACGCGTCGATAGCAACCGGATGCGGGCGGTGACACTGCTCCCGGTTGATCGAAAGTAACCAGCCTCGATCGCATGCAGATCGCACTGCGGATGCGATGGACGCCACACCGCCATCCACGCTGTCGGAGCCGACGACGCAGCATGGCGCTGGCTGGCATTATCGATTCCCACTTCCAGCCTCAGCGCTTGGCCCCATCGCCCAAGCCGGACGTGCGATTGCGCGCGGCATAGTCCTGCGCCTGGCCCATCACCCGCAACAGGTTGCCGCCCCAGATGCCGGCGATCTGCTGTTCGCTGTAGCCCTTGCGCAACAGCCATGCGGTGATACGCGGCAGGTCGGAGACGTCTTCCAGGCCCACCACGCCGCCACCGCCGTCCCAATCCATGCCGATGCCCACGTGCTCGGGTCCGACCACGGCCAAGATGTGCTCAAGATGCGCGAAGAAGTCTTCTTCGGTGGCGCGCTTGATCGGGTAGCGCGCATCCAGGTCCTTCAGCGCGGCACTGAGCTTGGTGCCGTCGGCGATCTTGACGTGCTCCCAGCCGCCGTACTGGTCGGTGAGCGCCTTCTCGGCCGCCTTGCGCTCGGGGCTGGCGCCGCTGTCCACCAGATAGTCGCCGTAGGAATTGACCTGGATCACCCCGCCATGCGCGGCCAGTACCTTCAGGCGTGCATCGTCGATGTTGCGCGGGTGGTTGTAGACCGCACGCGCGCCGCTGTGCGAGAGCACGATCGGCACCGGCGACAGCGCAATCAACTGGTCGAACACCGCATCGGAGGCATGCGATTGATCGATCACGATGCCCAACGCCTGCGCCTGTTGCACCAGCCGTTTGCCGGCCGGGCTCAGGCCGTTCCATTCGGCGCCCTTGGGGTCGGTGGCCGAATCGGCGAACTCGTTGTTGAGAAAGTGCACGGTGCTCATCAAGCGCAGCCCCTGCGCGTAATAGAAACGCAGCAAGCTGGGATCGGCCACCAGCGGGCTGGCGTTTTCCATGCTGATGTACACCACGCGCTTGCCGGCGGCCTTGATGCGCGCGGCATCGGCCGGCGTGGTGGCCAACGCAAAACGCTGCGGTTGCGCGGCCACCAATGTGTGGATCTTCAGCAGACGCTGCAGGCCGGCATCGCGATCGTCCAGGTGCGCGGCTGCACTGCGATTGCCCTGCCCGGTGTAGACCGCCCAGAACCCGCCATCCAGCGCGCCTTCCACCATCCGCGGGTAATCCACCTGCGCCAAGCGGTTGCCGGCATGCGCCTGCAAGACGTCGAAGTCGGCGCGCTCCAGATTGGCCGGCGTGTCCAGATGCGAATCCAGCGTGACCAGGCGTTTCTGCAGGGCAGTCGCGCGCGCCAGTTCGGCCTTGGAAAACTCAAGCGCATGGGCAGGCGGCGCAGCGGCCAGCAACAACGCGACAGACAGGCAAAGCGAGCGCAGGTGCATGCGATCTCTCAGGCAGTGGGGGTGAGCCGATCATAGCGGCTTGCCGCACGTGCGCTGCGGCGGTATCGAGCTACGCGTCGCAATGCGGGCAACGACAGCGCCCCCGTCGGTCGTCGTTGCGCAACGGTTGGATACATCCGTGAGCCCAGCGCGCATGGACCGCCACGCGCGTTGCAGCATCAGTCGTCCAGCTCGGCCAGCCGCGCGCGCAGGCTGTCCACGTCGATGTGGTCGCGCAGATACGGCCACTGGCGGGCAATCACCGACAGCAGCACGATCCAGGCGCCCAGCACGCCCAGGCATGTCGAGCCCAGCGCCAGGACCAACGGGTGCAGCGGCGAGTGCTGGCCGGTCTTGAACAGGTACATGAAGGCGCCGGCGAACAGTAGCCAGACGCAGAACACGGGCCAATTGCTGGCTAGCAGGCTGGGATTGGGACGCTCGATCTGGCGCAGCAGCCCGGTCAACACTTTGCGCTCGTCCTGGTGGTTCATCGCCAGACCTCCGCTTGCCTATGGGGACGATCGTTGAGGCCTGCGCCCGCCGCTTGCGCTCTGACACGCAGGCGCTGGCGGTCCCTTGCCTGAGGCGCGCTGGACCCAGGCAAGCACCGCATCGGCGTCAGTCGACCACCCGGCAGAACACCGCCTTCAAATAGCGCGATTCCTGCACGTGCGCCATGAACGGGTGGTCCGGGCCAGCACCGGCCACTTTCAGGATCTGGATGGTGCGGCCGGAGAAATACGAGGCGCGCCGCAGCATGTCCAGGAACTCCTGCTCGGCCACCAGACCGGTGCACGAGAAAGTGGCAAACAGGCCGCCGGGCTTGACCACGCCCAGCGCCAATTTATTCATGTCCAGGTACTTCTTGAGCGCGGGGATCACCTGGTCGCGGTCGCGGGTCATCTTGGCCGGGTCCAGGATCACCACATCGAACTGCTCGCCGCGATTGGCCGCATCGCGCAGCCACGGAAAGATGTCGGCCTGCACGAACTTGGGCCGCACGTTGTTGAGCTTGGCGTTGCCCTTGGCAATGGCAATCACGTCTTCGTCGATATCCACGCCCAGCACCTCGGCCGCCCCGCGCGCGGCCGCGTACACCGCAAACCCGCCGGTGTTGCAGCACAGGTCCAGCACGGTCTTGCCGTGGACCTGCTCGCTCAGCCACTGGCGGTTGTCGCGCTGGTCGGCGAAGAAGCCGGTCTTGTGCGCGCCGGCCGGGTCGGCGCGGAACCTGATGCCGTGCTCGGTGATCACCGCAGCTTCCGTGGTGGTGTTGCCGTGGAAGTCGAAGCTTTCCTGCTTTTGCACGTGTTCGTCGGCAAAGCTGTGGAAGCGGCAGCCCGGGAACTGCTCGCGTAGCGCGGCGTAGATCCATTCGCGGTGGCGGAACATGCCGGCGGCGAAGAACTCCACCACCACCAGGTCGCCGTAGCGGTCCACCACCAGGCCGGACAGGCCATCGCCTTCGCTATGCACCACGCGCCAGGCATCGGACACGCCATCGAGCTTGAGCCAGTCGCGGCGCAGGCTCACCGCCGCGGCGATCTTGCGCGAGAACCAGCCCGCATCCACCGGCACCGCCTGGTCGGTCTCCAGGATGCGCACGGCGATGCGCGAATGGCCGTTGTAGAAGCCCCGCCCGATCCACTCCCCGTCCACGCCGACCACATCGACGATGGTGCCGGGTTTGGGCTTGGCGGCAGGCTTTTCCACCAGCTTCTGGAAGATCCACGGGTGGCTGGAGCGCCACGCATTCTTGAGTCGGACGACGGGGACAGGAGTATTCATCCACCTATTGTATCCGCCTGGATTGACGTGCCTGCGCCGGGCACGCAGAATCGGGCGCAGAAAGGGAGTAGCTCCCAACGTTGTCGCCGTCATGACGAGCCCTGGCAGCAGGCGCTCCGGTGCAACGGCAACCGGCCCGGCCGGTTGCGAGCGAGACCTTCGCCGCGCAGGCGAAGGTCCGTCACCCGGAATCCACGATTCCCGTGTCACAAGGCCTCAGCCCAAGCGGCTGTCCAGGTCGTTTCACTTTTCGGGATTCTCTATGCAAACCATCGGCAATGTCTGGTTATGGGGCGGTTTCGGGGTCGTGGTGATCGCCGCGCTGCTGATCGATCTGGTGCTGATGCGCCACGGCGGCGCCCACAAGGTCACCTTCAAGGAAGCCGCCTGGTGGAGCATCGGCTGGGTACTGCTGGCGCTGGCCTTCAACGCCGGACTGTGGTGGTACCTGCAGGGCAGCGTGGGCAATGTGCAGGCCGACCAGATCGGGCTGCAGTTCCTCACCGGCTACCTGGTCGAAAAATCGCTGGCGGTCGACAACATCTTCGTGTTCCTGATGGTGATGACCTACTTCGGCGTGCCCGAGGAACAGCGCCAGCGCGTGCTGATCATCGGCGTGCTGGGCGCGATCGTGCTGCGCGCGATCATGATCTTCGCCGGCTCGATGCTGCTGGCCAAGTTCCATTGGCTGCTGTACGTGTTCGGCGCGTTCCTGCTGCTGACCGGCATCAAGATGTGGTTCTCCGCCGGCAAGGAGCCGGACCTGGAGGCCAACCCGGTGCTGCGCTGGATGCGCGGGCACCTGCGCCTGAGCCCGCAGTACCACGGCAACCTGCTCAGCGTGATCAAGGACGGCAAACGCTGGTTCACGCCGCTGTTCGTGGTGCTGATCCTGATCGCGGTGATCGACGTGATCTTTGCGGTGGACAGCATCCCGGCGATCTTCGCGATCACCACCGACCCGTTCATCGTGCTCACCTCCAACGTGTTCGCGGTGCTGGGCCTGCGCGCGATGTTCTTCCTGCTGGCCGGCATGGCCGACCGCTTCCACCTGCTGCCGTACGGCCTGGCGGTGATCCTGGTGTTCATCGGCATCAAGATGATGATCATCGATCTGTACAAGATCCCGGTGCTGGTGTCGCTGGGCGTGGTGGTGGCGATCCTGGTGGCCACCATCGTGCTGAGCCTGCTGCGCCCGCCCAAGCCGGCCGGGCACTGAGGGACCGGGATTGGGCAGTCGGGATTCGGGATTGGTGGCGCAGCCTGGGCTGCTGGCAACCATGCGCACCGACCATCTCGACTGGTCCTTGCCCGCACATCGTCCGTGATAACGCGCAGGCCGAGCTGCCACAGATCCGCGCCGGGGCTGGATTATCCCGTCGCCGGGTCTGCTTATCCCACGTTCGCCGGGCTTGTAAAAGACCTGCGCGCCGCCATCCGTGAATGCATGACAACGCATCCTCTCGCCCCCGATACCGCCACCCAGAGCCGCCTGGATCGTTCCAGGGTGCTGCGTGCCTTCAATGTCAGCCTGGCCGCCGTGCTGCTGCTGGTGGCGGTGTTCACCGCGCAGGGCATGTTCGACTGGCGCGCCTGGGCGGTGGCGCCGCTGCAGGCCGACGGGCTGATCGGCATCCTCACCGCGCCGCTGCTGCACGGCTCGCTGCCGCATCTGGGCGCCAATGCGGCCGCGCTGCTGATCCTGGGCACCCTGGCCGGCAGCGTGTACCCGCGGGCCACCGCCATGGCGCTGCCGTTGCTGTGGCTGGGCTCGGGGCTGGGTGCATGGCTGCTGGGCGAGCCCGGCAGTCGCCACCTCGGCGCCAGCGGCATCACCCACGGGCTGATGTTCCTGGTGTTCGTGCTGGGCCTGCTGCGCCGCGACCGCCCGGCGATCGCCACCAGCATGATCGCCTTCCTGTTCTATGGCGGCATGCTGATGACCATCCTGCCGCACGAAGCTGGCGTGTCCTGGCAATCGCATCTGGGCGGCGCGGTGGCCGGCCTGATTGCCGCCCTGCTGCTGCGCCTGCGCGACCCGCAGCAGGCCAGGCCGCGCTACAGCTGGGAAGACGAGGACGAAGACGCTGCCTGGGAGGTGAGCAACGCCGAACACGCGATGCTGGAACCGCCGCCACCGCGTCAGGTGCCGGTGCTGTGGCAACGCCAGGATGACGGCTCGGAAAACGTGGTGCTGCACTTCCCGCCGCGCGAGCGGCCCCCGGGGAGTTAATGGCTGCATCCTGAGATTGCCGCCTGCCCTTCCGTAGGGGCGTGCCTGCGCGCGACAGGGCATTACCGCTCATACCTCGGCACCCTGGATGTCCGGGATCGATGCGACAGGGATGCGGTGGCATCGCCATGTTCATCGTCGCATCGCATCTGGCTGGTTTGCGCCCGATGACGGTGAACGGTCTTGTCTGTCGCGCTCAGGCGCGCTCCTACGAAAGCGCTGCCTACTGCGGCGTTTTTCCGCGCAATGCTTGCCGCGCCAGCCCCGGATCATCGGCAAAGAAGGCATCGATGCCAGCGTCCAGATACGTCTTGAGTTCGGCCAACGCTCCTGCGTCGTTGCGCCCGGTCACTGCGCCATCGCTGCGGTTGTTGGCGGCCAGGAAGTAATTCTCCGGACGGAACGTATACGGCTGCACCTGCAGTCCGGCCGCGTGCGCATCACGCACCAGGGACGTCGGCGTGCCCAGGCGCTGCTGTGCGTCCAGCGGAATGATGGCGCGAATGTCCGGCCCGATCGCATCGGCGTAGCTGGCCACCTGCTTGAGCCCCGCAGGCGTCATCAGTTGCGCGTATGTGCCTGGCGCATCGTCCTTGCCCGCATCGGGGAGCGGCATCTGCGGCCCGCCCAGCAACTGCAGCAGGCGAATGGTGCTGGCGCGCCCGATCTTGCCGCGCAGGTAGCGCAGATTGCCGGTCTCGAACGACTGGATGATTACCGGTGCTGTCCGCGTATACGCGTGCGCCTGCAACGTCGCCAGTACCTTGTCTTCCATCGGCAGGCCGAGCGCAGTGAAGTAACTCGGATGCTTGATTTCCGGAATCAGCCCGATCGTGCGGCCGGTCGCGGCAGATTCGGCCGCGACGAAATCGATGATCTCGTCGAAGGTCACGATCTGGAAGTGGCCATCCCAGCGCGTGCCACGCAATTGCGGCAAGCGCTCGCGTGCGCGCAAGGTCTTCAATTCGGCCAGCGTGAAGTCCTCGGTGAACCAGCCGTCCATTGCCTGGCCATCGATGGTCTTGCGCGTCTTGCGCGCGGCAAACTCCGGATGCGTGGCCACATCGGTAGTGCCGCCGATCTCGTTCTCGTGACGCGCCACCAGCACACCATCCTTGGTGGACACCAGATCCGGCTCGACGAAATCCGCGCCATCGACAATGGCTTTGGCGTACGAGGCCAAGGTATGTTCCGGCCGCAACGCGCTGGCGCCACGGTGCGCAAAGATCTGCACCGTCTTGGCCAACGGTGCCTCGGCAACCGCCGGGCCGCTCATGCCAACCATCATCGCTCCCACCAGCCAGATACGACCGACCTGCATCATGCCCATCTCCAACGAAAAACAGCGACCGCATCGACGCAGGCCGCCAGGCGCACCTGGCCAATGAGCGACGCGGAAGGTACGACTGTACATCCCGCGCCCGCATCTGCCCGACAACCACTGGTGGCGTCTTATTGCCCACTCTACCCGGTCCGCGTCGACGGACCTCGGAAATCAGACGTCAGTGAGCAACAGCAAAACCCGCTCTTGCGATTCCCAAATCCCGATTCCCTAATCCCATCCTCAGAACTTCGCGTCCAAGGTCAAGAACACCTGACGCGGCGCACTGGCGTGGAAGGCCAACTGCCGCCCATTCGGATCGCTGTTGGCGAACGCGGTGAGGTTGGAGGCGTAGCGCTTGTCGGTGAGGTTGGTGACATTGAGCGAGAGCTTGAGCGCCTGCAGCACACCGACCTGGCCGAATGCATAGCCGGCGCCGGCGTCGAAGGCGGTGTAGCCGCCGAAGCCCTGGTCGTTGGTGTAGGTGTAGAAGCGCTCGCCGGTGTATTTGCCCCGCAGGTTGAGATTCCACGGACCATAGTTGAAGGCCAGCTCGCTGGCGAACATGCGCTTGGGCGTGTCGACGGTGTATTTGCCGGCAGTGGGAATCACTACGCCGTTCTGCACGTAGTTGTCGTCATAGGTGGAACGGTTGATCGAGGCCGAGTTGTACCACTGCAGGTAGCTGGTCGGCTTCCAGATCACCGTCAGCTCACCACCGCGGCTGCTCACCGAGCCCACGTTGAAGAAGCGCGTGGTGCAGGCCGGCGTGGTGCCCTGCTGGATGCTGGCGCAAGGGTTGAGCGAGAGCAGGCGGTTGTCGAAGGTCACGTCGTAGCCGACCAGCGAGGCCTCGAAGTGATCGCGCACGAAGCGGTAACCGGCTTCCAGCGTGCGCGACTTTTCCGGTTCCAGCGCGCCCACGCTGGCATCGAAAGACGCCTGCGTCACCAGCAACGGGCCACCGGCACCGCCGCCCTGGAACGCGGCGATATTCTCCGCGTACGAGGCAAACACTTCCTGGCCCTCGGCGAGGCGATAGCCCAGCCCGACCTGCGGCAACACCGATTCGCTGGCCTTGAGCGAGCCGGTCGCCACCGGTGCTTCCACCGCCACGCCCGGCGTCTCGCGCGCGGTCATTTCGGTGCTCGGGCTCTTGATGCCCAGGTCCAGGCTCAGACGCTCGTCCAGGAACTTGAAGTTGCCCTGCACGTAGAACTGCCGGGTGGTGATGATGTAGTTCTGCGAGAACAAGCGGCGATTGGGATTCTGCAGGAACGTGTCGTCGCTGACCGGACCATCGATCCAGTAGAAGTTGCGCTCCACATCGTGGTGGTTGCGCTCGTACCACAGGCCGGCTTCCAGATGATGCGGGCCCAGGTCCCAGCCCAGCGAGGCGATGCCGCCGGTGCGGTTGATCCAGTAGTTGGTGCTGCGGATGGAGATCGGCAGTGCCTGCGGCGTGCCCGGATTGGAGGCCTGGCCCGGCGACCACCAGTGGCCCTGGCCCTTGTTTTCGTGGTGATAGACCTGGGTGTGCAGGCTGATCGCCTCGTTGGGCTGGAAGTCGCCGGCCACGTAGAACAGGTCGTCGTCGCGCAGCGCGCGGCTCTGGTAGTACGCATCGTCGATGTTGTCCACGCCGCCACTGAAGCCGCAGCGCGCCGCATTGCGTGTGGCCGGCGCGCAGTACGCCGCTGCCAGGGCGCGGTTCCAGTCCGGCGCGTACAGGTTCCAGTCCCAGCCCAGGCCGCGCGCCATGCCGCTCTTGGACAGATAGGAATAATCCGCCTGCGAGGTGCGCGAGGTATCGGCAAAGGCGGTCAGCTTGCCGCCATCGAATTGATACACACCCTTGGCGTTGAACTGCCGCGTGGTGGTCGGCGATTCCGGGCGCGCCCACATGTCCGCTTCTGCATTGATGCCGGACAGGTACGCCGAAAAGCCGTTGTAATCGCCGGTGTCCACGCGCAGGAAGGTGCGGCGGTTGGCGTCCGAACCCACGGTCTGCGACACCTGTCCACCGAACACGCTGGACGGATCGGCCGAGTAATACTGGATGGTGCCACCCAGGTTGCTGGTGGACGCGGTGCCCAACGCACCGATGCCCGAGGCCAGCTCCACACCACCGAAATTTTCCGCAATCAATGCGCGGCTGATGTTGAGGCCGTTGTAGTTGCCATAGGCGTTGTCGCCCAGCGGCAAGCCGTCGAGCGTGTAACCCAGTCGCGTGCCGTTGAAGCCGCGCAGGCTGATCGTCTGCGACTCTTCGTTGGCGCCGAAGGCGTCGTTGGACTGCACGTTCACACCCGGCATGCGGTTGAGCAGCTTCTGGATGCTGGTGCCCGGCGGCAGCACCGGGATGTCCTGGGCGGTGATGCGCTGCACCTGGCGGGTTTCGCCCTGGCCGATCACCGACACCGCATCGAGCTGCTGCACGGTGTCCGCGGCGGCGGAGGCATCGGCCGCTACGTCGGCCGGTGTATCGGCCGCCTGCACGGCCGGCGACAACACGAGCGCGGCGAGCACGGCAGCACTGAGGAGATGGGTCTTGGGCATGGGAGGCGTGGGGGATGAGTCAAAAGATGGCGGCAAGCGTGCGACAGCTGTCTTGCGTCGATACGACGACCAGATGACAGTGCCGCGACAGTCGGTGCGCATGCCGCGCCGCAGCTGCGTCGTGCAGGCGTGCAGCTGTCATCTGCACGTCGTAATCTGCGCGCTCTTGCAGTCGTGCCATACCGAGGAGTTGCCCATGTCCCACCGCATTGCCCGCCACTGGCAACCGACGCTGGCAGGCGTCGCCATCGCCGCGCTACTGCTCGGCAGCGGCATGGCGGGTGCACGGCAACCGGCCGCGCCGGCAGGCTCGGTGATTGCCACCGACGCCCGCGGCTACCTGGACACGTCACAGCTGCCCGACAGCCTGCGCCTGGTGCCACCGCCACCGGCGGACGGTAGCGCTGCGCTCGCCAACGACGAAGCCGTCGCCAAGGCCATGCTGGCGTTGCGCGACACACCGCGTTGGGATCTGGCCGCACAGGATGCCGTGCTGAGCTTTCCTGCCGCCGCAAGCGCCTTCCGCTGCGCGCTCGGCGTGCAGGTCGACCAGGCCGGTACGCCGCACCTGCTGCGCCTGCTCGAACGCAGCATGCGCGATGCCAGCACCAGCACCAGCGCCGCCAAGGCGCACTATCACCGTCCGCGTCCGTTCATGCGCAACGCGCAACCGATGTGCACGCCTGACGACGACGCCAGCCTGCGCAAGAATGGCTCCTATCCGTCCGGCCACACCGCCGTCGGCTGGGCCTGGGGATTGATCCTGTCGGAAATCGCTCCGGCCCAACGCGATGCACTATTGGCACGCGGCCGTGCCTTCGGCGACAGCCGCCTGGTCTGCAACGTGCATTGGCAGAGCGATGTCCTGCAGGGCCGCATCATGGGCGCGGCCACCGTTGCCGCCTTGCATGGCGATCCAGCATTCGAGAAAGACCTGGCCGCTGCCCGTCGCGAGATCGAAAAAGCGCGCGCAACGCCGTTGCCTGCCGCTACTGCAACAGCCTGTGCCGCAGAGAACGCCGCATTGCAGACCGCATTACCGGGCGTGATGTAACGTACCCCAGCGTGGAGCTTCCACGCATTGCCCGTCGATAGATGCATGACGCCGATGCGCTCAACGCCCCCAGGCCACGCCGTCGTCAGACGACGTTCCAGGGACGCAAGGTGGTCCGGATGGCGAATTCAACATCGCCACGTCGTTTCACTTGCCGATGCAGAAGCTCGAAAAGATCTGGCCCAGCAGCTCGTCGGCGCTCATCTTGCCGGTGATCTCGCCCAGTGCTGCATGCGCCAGGCGCAGTTCTTCGGCGGCCAGTTCGAGTTGTTCGAAGCCCAGTTCCAGGTCGGCGGCATCGGCGTGGTGTTCGGCGCGGCGCAGCGCTTCCACATGGCGGGTGCGCGCGGAGAATTCGCCGTCCGCGCTGTCGCTTGCATCGCCAAGTGCCAGGTCGCGGAGCCGTGTGTGTAGTTGCTCCAGCCCGTGTCCGGTGATGGCCGACACCGCAATCGCATCGCTACCCAACGGCGTGCTGTCGGCCAGCAGGTCGCATTTGTTGTGGATCCACAGCTGGCGGGGCACGGCATCGATGGCATCGCCGATCGCCTCACGCGCAGCCTGCGGGTCGCGCGCATCCAGCACCACCAGTGCCAGGTCGGCACGTTCGAGCTCGGCGCGCGCGCGGCGCATGCCTTCGCGCTCGATCGCATCGCCGCCCTCGCGCAGGCCGGCGGTATCGACCAGGGTCAGTTCGAAGCCATCGAGCTGGATGGCTTCATGCAAGGTATCGCGGGTGGTGCCGGCGACATCGGTGACGATGGCGCGGTCGCTGCCGGCCAATGCATTGAGCAGCGAGCTCTTGCCGGCATTGGGTGGGCCGATCAGTACGGCGTGCAGGCCATCGCGCAGCTTGCGGCCGCGCTCGGCATCGCGCAGTAACTGGGCCAGCAAGGCGCGGGCCTGCTCCAACCCTGCGCGCACCTGCGCTCCACCCAGGGTATCGAGCGGCTCATCGGCGAAATCGATCGCCGCCTCCACATGCACGCGCAGTCGCGTCAGCCGCTCGCTCACCGCCTCGATGCGGCGCGAAAACACGCCATCCAGCGAACGCCGCGCGGCACGTGCGGCACGCACGTCGCCTGCAGCGATCAGGTCGGCGATCGCCTCGGCCTGGGCCAGGTCGAGCTTGCCGTTGAGGAAGGCACGCTCGCTGAACTCACCCGCACGCGCCTGGCGTGCGCCCAGCGCAACGCAGCGCGCGACCAACTGACGCAACAGCACGGGGCTGCCGTGGCCCTGCAGCTCCACCACGTCTTCACCGGTAAAACTGCGTGGCGCCTGGAACCACAGCGCGATGCCATCGTCGATCACCTCGCCCTGCGCATCGCAAAAGCGTGCGTAACGCGCGTGCCGCGGTTGCAGGCCGGCAACGCCCAGCGCTGCGGCGATCTGCACCGATTGCGGGCCTGACAATCGCACGATTCCGATGCCCCCGACCCCGGCCGCACTGGCGATGGCAACGATGGTGGATGTAGCAAAGGACATGGGCACTGGCTCCAACCTGGATTGCAAAGCATAAGCGCGGCTCTCAGAACAGCGCGGTAGTGGGCAACGATGCACTGCGGGCGCGTGCGTCACGCGTAACTGCACGCGCGTTCGACACCCGTGTTCCTTCTGGCACCTGTATGCCGCTCCTCAGCGTCGCCGGATCAAGTCGACTGCAGCGACACGCGCCTGCACAGCGCCGCCGTTTGCGGTTGCAGCTCCACAGACGTGAAGTAGGCCCTGCGAACCTGGCGCAATCGCCGGCTACAGCACAGGCAGCGCCAACAGTGCGATAGACCATCGCGCACGAGGGACCGGTTCTAAGGGTGTTTCCTGCCAACATGCCACTTCGGCATGTGGTTGCTGGCGGCAATCCACACAGCCGGATTGCGGCGCTGGCGCTGACAACTGCTGGCCCGCATGCAGAAAGCCCGCCTTGCGGCGGGCCCTCGTGACTTACTTGGCGTTGGCCTGGATGATCTTGCTCGGCTTCTCGCCGTGCTGGCGGATCATCCACCACTGGATCAACAGGCCCAGGCCGCCGTTGACCACCCAGTACAGCACCAGGCCGGCCGGCATGAAGGCCATCATGACGCCGAATACCAGCGGCATGAACTGCATCATCTTGGCCTGCATCGGGTCCATGCCCGGGGTCGGGGTCAGCTTCTGTGTCGCCCACATGATGGCGATGTTGAGCACCGGCAGGATGAAATACGGGTCGCGCGCGGTCAGGTCCTGGATCCAGCCCAGCCACGGCGCCTGACGCAATTCCACCGACTCCACCAGCACCCAGTACAGCGCGAAGAAGATCGGCATCTGGATCAGCAGCGGCAGGCAGCCGCCCATCGGGTTGATCTTTTCCTTCTTGAACAGCTCCATCGTCGCCTGTTGGTACTTGACGCGATCGTCGCCGTAGCGCTCCTTCAGCTGCGCCAGGCGCGGCTGGAAGCGACGCATCTTGGCACCGGACTTGTACTGCGCGGCAGACAGCGGATACAGCGCCAGACGCAGCAGCACCACCAGGCCGATGATGGCCCAGCCCCAGTTGTGCAGGAAGCTGTGCAGGTGGCTCAGCACCCAGAACAGGCCCTGTCCGATGATGGCCATGATCGAGAAGCGGCTGTAGTCGACTACGCGGTCCAGCCCCTTCACGTCTTCCTTGGCGATCAGGCTGACCAGCTTCGGGCCCACCCACAGGCGTGCCTCGGTGCTGGCGGTCTGGCCCGGCGCCACGGTGAATGCCGGTCCACGCAACTCGGCCACGTCGCGCGGGCCGTCCTGGGCCAGCACGTATAGCGAGGCCTGGTCCTTCTGCGGAATCCATGCGGTAAAGAAGTGGTGCTGCAACAGCGCCACCCAGCCGCCGGTGATCTGGCGGTTCAGGCCGCCGTCGTCCATGTAGTCCTTGAACGCGCGGCGCTCGTAGCCTTCCTGCGGGCTGTACCAGGTCGCTCCGTTGAAGCTGAAGGAGTCCGGGTTGGTCATGCCGCGGCTGAGGATGGTCGGCACCCGGCTCAGCTTGCGGAACACATAGCCGTTCCATGCCGCGCCGCTCTTGTTGATCACCTCGTCCTTGATCGAGATCGCATAGCGGCCGCGCTCCAGGGTGAAGGTGCGGCGGATCGACACGCCGTTGAGGCCATTCCAGATAAACGGCACCACCAGGGTGTTCTGGCCTTTCGCCAACTCGAAACTGGTGCCCGGCTGCTCGGCGCGGAAGCCGCCCACGCCCGGCACCGGCGAGTGCTCGCTGGCCCAGCCGCTGGTGGCGTTATAGGGGTGCGCCGCATCTTCGGTCAGCAGGCTGACCGGCGCAGTGCCGTCCTTGGTCTGCGGGAACTGCAGCAGCTCGGCATCCAGCACGCTGCGGCCATCCAGCTTCAGGCGCAGCACGTCCGAGGTCAGGGTCACCACCGGCGCGGCATCGGCGGCAGTCGGCGTGGCCGTCGCGGTGCTGGTGGACGGCACCGCGCCCGGAGCGCCTGCCTGCGGAATGGCCTGTGCACTGGGCACATTGGCGGGCGTGGCCGCCGCATCGGGATCGCGTGCCGCCGGCACCGTCTGGGTGGCCACCGCAGCGGGTGCATTCGCCGCTGCCTTGTCCTTGCCCCACTCCATCCACAGCAGCGCCGCGACCATCAGCCAGGCAAAAATCAGGAAAACACGGGTCTGGTTCATCGGGCAGCAACTCGCTCAGTCGGAACTACAGTTCCGGCTCTGTCGGGGAAAGGGAGGATGGGTGCATCGTCCTGGCGGGCGGCATTGTGCCGGGCGCGGCAGGCAGGGGCAATGCGCCGGCACGGCGCAGCAGACGCACAAAGGCGTCGCGAATCTGTGGATTGGTCGCCTTGGCGGCTGCCGAACGCGCCACAATCACGTAGTCGCCGCCGGCCAGCTCGGGCAGCAGGTGGCGCATCGCATCGCGCAGGACGCGCTTGATGCGGTTACGACCGACCGCACGGGTATCGACCTTGCGCGACACGGCCATGCCCAGGCGCGGCGGCGTATCGCCAGTGCGCCAATGCAGGCTGAGCAGCGGATCGGAGGTCCGACGCGCAGTGTCGAAGACAAGCGTATATTGCGCACGCGTACGAACCCGCGCAGAGCGAGGAAATCGCCTGCACGGGTTCGATACATTCACGGTAGGAACTGCCTCGGCCGCAGGGAGCGGCGCGGCAATCAAGCGCTCAGGCGCTTGCGGCCCTTGGCGCGGCGGCGAGCCAGGATCTTGCGGCCGTCGGCGGTTGCCATACGTGCGCGGAAACCATGGTCGCGTGCTCGCTTCAGGTTGCTGGGTTGGAAAGTACGCTTGGTGGCCATGGGGCCCTCTGCATGAATGGAAACGGTGAACCGGAAATTTTATAGGACCGCATCGGTCCGGGTCAACTCCCCTGGTGCTCTCACCATGACGAACAGACCTGCATCCTGTGGATGGACCTGTGAATAAGTCTGGGAAAAGCCGGCCTGCGGTGCTAGGCTGGTCCATCCTCTTTTCACTTCCGGGCTGCGTGCACGGCGCCTTGCTGCGCGCCGCAGCCAGCAACAGATGATCACACTTTGATGGATGCTTGGCCCCGCTGTCTGGAACGTCTCGAAGCCGAATTCCCGCCCGAAGATGTCCACACCTGGTTGAAACCCCTGCAAGCCGAAGATCGCGGCGACAGCATCGTGCTGTACGCCCCGAATGCCTTCATCGTCGACCAGGTCCGCGAACGCTACCTGCCACGCATCCGCGAGCTATTGGCCTATTTCGCCGGCAATGGCGAGGTGGCACTGGCGGTGGGGTCCCGACCGCGTGCGCCGGAACCGCTGCCCGCACCGACCGCCACGCCCAGCGCGCCGGTCGCCGCCGCGCCGATCGTGCCGTTCGCGGGCAACCTGGATTCGCACTACACCTTTGCCAATTTCGTCGAAGGCCGCAGCAACCAGCTCGGCCTGGCAGCAGCGATCCAGGCCGCGCAGAAGCCCGGCGACCGTGCGCACAACCCGCTGCTGCTGTACGGCAGCACCGGTCTGGGCAAGACCCACCTGATGTTTGCCGCCGGCAACGCGCTGCGCCAGGCCAACCCGGCCGCCAAGGTGATGTACCTGCGCTCGGAGCAGTTCTTCAGCGCGATGATCCGGGCGCTGCAGGACAAGGCGATGGACCAGTTCAAGCGCCAGTTCCAGCAGATCGATGCGCTGTTGATCGACGACATCCAGTTTTTCGCCGGCAAGGACCGCACGCAGGAGGAGTTCTTCCACACCTTCAACGCGCTGTTCGACGGCCGCCAGCAGATCATCCTGACCTGCGATCGCTACCCGCGCGAAGTCGAGGGCCTGGAGCCGCGACTGAAGTCGCGGCTGGCCTGGGGCCTGTCGGTGGCGATCGACCCGCCCGATTTCGAGACCCGCGCCGCCATCGTGCTGGCCAAGGCGCGCGAACGCGGTGCCGACATCCCCGACGACGTGGCGTTTTTGATCGCCAAGAAGATGCGCTCCAACGTGCGCGACCTGGAAGGCGCGCTCAATACCCTGGTGGCCCGCGCCAACTTCACCGGACGCGCCATCACGGTGGAATTCGCCCAGGAGACCCTGCGCGACCTGCTGCGCGCGCAGCAACAGGCGATCGGCATCCCCAACATCCAGAAGACCGTGGCCGACTACTACGGTCTGCAGATGAAGGATCTGCTGTCCAAGCGCCGCACCCGCTCGCTGGCGCGCCCGCGCCAGGTGGCGATGGCGCTGGCCAAGGAACTCACCGAACACAGCCTGCCCGAGATTGGCGACGCATTTGCCGGCCGCGATCACACCACCGTGCTGCATGCCTGCCGGCAGATCCGCACCTTGATGGAGGCCGACGGCAAGCTGCGCGAGGACTGGGAAAAGCTGATCCGCAAGCTCAGCGAGTGAGGGTTTGACGCCCTTTTCGCCATGCTTGGAAAAAAGCGTGGATGAGTTGGGGTCAAATGCGGGAGAATCTGTGGATAACGTTGCGCCGTGGTTCGTACGGAAAACTACCCACAGGTTTTACCTCAACACCAGGGGCAGTAGTCCAACGGCTTTCGGGCGCTGAAATTCCTTTAGGAACAAGGCGTTATGGTGGTTATCCGCTGAAAACGGCCCTACCATCACCACCAAGCTTTTGATTTATCCATTATTTTTAAAGCATAGGGGCACGGAACCAAATGCGTTTTACACTGCAGCGCGAAGCCTTCCTCAAACCGTTGGCCCAGGTGGTCAATGTGGTCGAACGCCGTCAAACCTTGCCGGTTCTGGCAAACCTGCTTGTGCAGGTGAAGGACGGGCAGGTGTCGTTGACCGGCACGGATCTGGAAGTGGAAATGATCTCGCGCACGATGGTGGAAGACGCGCAGGACGGTGAAACCACGATCCCGGCGCGCAAACTGTTCGACATCCTGCGCGCCCTGCCCGATGGCAGCCGCGTCACCATCTCGCAGACCGGCGACAAGGTCACGGTGCAGGCAGGACGCAGCCGGTTCACGCTGGCCACCCTGCCCGCCAACGACTTCCCGTCGGTCGACGAAGTCGAAGCGACCGAACGCGTTGCCGTGCCGGAAGCGGGCTTGAAGGAGCTGATCGAGCGCACTGCGTTCGCGATGGCGCAGCAGGACGTGCGCTACTACCTCAATGGCCTGCTGTTCGACCTGCGTGATGGCTTGCTGCGATGCGTAGCCACCGACGGCCACCGGTTGGCCCTGTGCGAAACCGAGCTGGAGAAATCCGGCGGCGCCAAGCGCCAGATCATCGTGCCGCGCAAGGGCGTGACCGAGTTGCTGCGCTTGCTGGAGGCGGCTGATCGCGAGGTGGAACTGGAAGTCGGTCGGAGCCATATCCGCGTCAAGCGCGGCGATGTCACCTTCACCTCCAAGCTGATCGACGGGCGCTTCCCGGATTACGAGGCAGTGATTCCGATCGGCGCCGACCGCGAGGTCAAGGTGGATCGCGAAGCCCTGCGTGCTTCGCTGCAGCGTGCGGCGATCCTGTCGAACGAGAAGTACCGCGGCGTGCGCGTGGAAGTGTCGCCGGGTCAGCTGAAGATCAGTGCCCACAACCCCGAGCAGGAAGAGGCGCAGGAAGAGATCGAGGCAGACACCAAGGTCGACGACCTGGCCATCGGTTTCAACGTGAACTACCTGCTGGATGCCTTGTCTGCGCTGCGCGATGAGCACGTGGTCGTCCAGCTGCGCGATGCAAATTCGTCTGCACTGGTGCGTGAGGCCAGCAGCGAGAAGTCGCGCCATGTGGTCATGCCGCTGCGTCTCTGATGCTGCGTTCCACGTGGAACACGGAAGCCCGGCGTGAGCCGGGCTTTTTTATGGGCGAGGCCCCAGGACATGACCCTCGCAGACAAAGCCGAGCTCGGATACGGGAAGACGTCTTCGGGTCGATTGTGTCTGCTGCCGTGCATCAAACCGGACCAGTGTCAGTCACTCGATGTGGGCGCATAGCCTAGATGCGTCCGTTGGCCGATGAGCGCTCCTGGCTCGCTGCTATGTCGACAGCCAGCACTGGCTGGTCTCGTAGTGGTTGTTGCAGGACGTCCTTGGCAGCAGTGCGATGTATTGCTGTCGCGAGATGCAATGACTGATGCGCTGGCCATGATGAAGACCAGGTTTCCCGGCGCAGGGACCGATATTGAATCCCTTGAACTAGTAGCGCTTCGTCAGTACCTGGTTCGATCGCGTCAGGCGCCGACCAACTCTACAGGCACAAATAGCGCCAAAGAGACCAAGTCTCAATGGTTGGTCTAGCGTGCTAGGTGCGTGCCAAACGACGGGCGAGAAGCGAATCGAGGCCAACTGAGTCTCACAAGCGAAAGAGACAGCATTACCGAAGTCGTGTCTGCTGTGCTCCGCCAGGCATCGGATTGAAGACCTACAGGCGGTCCCGACCGTCCCAAGAAGTTGCCAGTTTTGACTTATGCACATCTGCTTTTGCTTTTAAATCTGTAAATAACTTAAGAGCTTTGTGGTGATGGTAGGACCAGATTTCGCCCAAAAGTATGTCAAGTGGCTGTTTTAAAAAGACTTTTAAGCCTCGAAACCCTGTGTTTTAAGACCGGTTTTCGGTCTGATAGCTTGTGGATAAGTGCTATCAGGGGGTTTTGCTGCTTTTTTGTCCCCAAGTTATCCCCAGGCCATCCCCGGGTGAGTGCCGGCGCTGGCTGCACGTAAACTGTCCGATCACGTATCCTCCGCTGCGACCGGATGCGCCGGATCACAGCCCGGAGTACACCGATCGATGCACGTAGTGCGGTTGTCCATCCATCGACTTCGTCGATTCGAGACGGTCGAGCTCCACCCTGCCAGCTCGCTGAACCTGCTGACCGGCGACAACGGTGCAGGCAAGACCAGCGTGCTCGAGGCACTTCACCTGATGGCCTACGGCCGTAGCTTCCGTGGCCGGGTGCGCGATGGATTGATCCAGCAGGGCGCCAGCGATCTGGAGGTCTTCGTCGAATGGCGCGAGGGCAGCGGTACGGCACGGGACCGCACGCGGCGTGCAGGCCTTCGCCACAGTGGACAGGAATGGACCGGGCGGCTCGACGGGGAGGATGTGGCGCAGCTCGGCACCCTCTGCGCTGCGCTTGCGGTGGTGACGTTCGAGCCGGGGAGCCACGTCCTGATCAGCGGTGGCGGCGAACCGCGCAGGCGCTTCCTGGATTGGGGGTTGTTCCACGTGGAACCTGACTTCCTGGCGCTATGGCGCCGCTATGCGCGTGCGCTCAAGCAGCGCAACGCCCTGCTCAAACAGGGGGCGCAGCCTCGGATGCTGGACGCCTGGGACCATGAACTCGCCGAGTCGGGAGAAACACTCACCTCCTGGCGACTGCGCTACCTCGAACGACTGCAGGAGCGCCTGATTCCGGTCGTGACTGCCATTGCCCCGTCCCTCGGCCTGTCTGCGCTGAGCTTCTCGCCGGGGTGGAAACGTCACGAGGTGTCGCTGGCAGATGCCTTGCTGCTGGCACGCGAGCGCGATCGCCAGAACGGCTACACCTCGCAAGGGCCACACCGCGCCGACTGGGCGCCGCAATTCGATGCGCTCCCCGGCAAGGATGCACTGTCGCGAGGCCAGGCCAAGCTCACCGCCCTGGCCTGCCTGCTCGCTCAGGCCGAAGACTTTGCCCAGGAACGTGGCGAATGGCCGGTGATTGGATTGGACGACCTGGGCTCCGAGCTGGATCGACACCACCAGGCCAGCGTACTGCAGCGGCTGGCGCAGGCCCCGGCACAGGTCCTGATCACCGCGACCGAGACACCGCCAGGGTTGGCTGAAGCCGGCCGGTTATTGCACCGGTTCCACGTGGAACACGGCGCCCTCGTCCAGCAGGCCGCGCTGCAGTGAGCCAACGGCCCATGCGGGCCGACTGGTATAATTTCCGCGCTATCCCCCTTTTCCCACGGTGCGAAGCGGCTCCCGCCGTCTGCGCCCGTGTTGTGGAGCCAACGGCACGCGCATGACCGACGAACAGAACACCCCGACGACCCCCAACGGCACTTACGACTCCAGCAAGATCACCGTGCTGCGAGGCCTGGAAGCCGTCCGCAAGCGGCCCGGCATGTACATCGGCGATGTCCATGACGGCACCGGCCTGCACCACATGGTCTTCGAGGTGGTCGACAACTCGGTCGACGAAGCCCTGGCTGGCCACGCCGACGATATCGTGGTGAAGATCCTGGTCGATGGCTCGGTGTCGGTGTCCGACAACGGCCGCGGCGTGCCGGTCGATATCCACAAGGAAGAAGGCGTCTCCGCGGCCGAGGTGATCCTCACCGTGCTGCACGCCGGTGGCAAGTTCGACGACAACAGCTACAAGGTGTCTGGCGGCCTGCACGGCGTGGGCGTGTCGGTGGTCAATGCGCTGTCCGAGCACCTGTGGCTGGACATCTGGCGCGACGGCTTCCACTACCAGCAGGAATACGCGCTGGGCGAGCCGCAGTACCCGCTCAAGCAGCTGGAAGCCTCGACCAAGCGCGGTACCACGCTGCGCTTCAAGCCCGCGGTGGAGATCTTCAGCGACGTCGAGTTCCATTACGACATCCTGGCCCGCCGCCTGCGCGAACTGTCCTTCCTCAACTCCGGCGTCAAGATCACCCTGATCGATGAGCGTGGTGACGGCCGGCGCGACGACTTCCACTACGAAGGCGGTATCCGCAGCTTCGTGGAGCATCTGGCCCAGCTCAAAGCCCCGCTGCATCCGAATGTGATCTCTGTGACCGGCGAGCACAACGGCATCGTGGTCGACGTCGCCCTGCAATGGACCGACGCCTACCAGGAAACCATGTACTGCTTCACCAACAACATTCCGCAGAAGGACGGCGGCACCCACCTGGCCGGCTTCCGTGGTGCGCTGACCCGCGTGTTGAGCAACTACATCGAGCAGAACGGCATCGCCAAGCAGGCCAAGGTCTCGCTGACCGGCGACGACATGCGCGAAGGCATGATCGCGGTGCTGTCGGTGAAGGTGCCCGACCCCAGCTTCTCGTCGCAGACCAAGGAAAAGCTGGTCAGCTCGGATGTGCGCCCGGCGGTGGAAAACGCCTTTGGCGCGCGCCTGCAGGAGTTCCTGCAGGAGAACCCGAACGAAGCCAAGGCCATCACCGGCAAGATCGTCGACGCCGCGCGCGCGCGCGAAGCCGCCCGCAAGGCGCGCGACCTGACCCGCCGCAAGGGCGCGCTGGACATCGCCGGCCTGCCCGGCAAGCTGGCCGACTGCCAGGAAAAGGATCCGGCGCTGTCGGAACTGTTCATCGTCGAGGGTGACTCGGCAGGCGGCTCGGCCAAGCAGGGCCGCAACCGCAAGAACCAGGCGGTGCTGCCGTTGCGCGGCAAGATCCTCAACGTCGAACGCGCGCGTTTCGACCGCATGCTCTCCTCCGACCAGGTCGGCACGCTGATCACCGCGCTGGGCACCGGCATCGGCCGCGACGAGTACAACCCGGACAAGCTGCGCTACCACCGCATCATCCTGATGACCGACGCCGACGTGGACGGCTCGCACATCCGCACCCTGCTGCTGACCTTCTTCTACCGGCAGATGCCGGAGCTGATCGAGCGCGGCTACATCTACATCGGCCTGCCGCCGCTGTACAAGCTCAAGCAGGGCAAGAGCGAGCTGTACCTGAAGGACGATGCCGCGCTCAATGCCTACCTGGCGAGCAGTGCGGTCGAAGGCGCAGCGCTGATCCCGGCGGCCGACGAGCCGCCCATCACCGGCGAGGCGCTGGAAAAACTGCTGTTGCTGTTTGCCGGTGCCAACGATGCGATCGCCCGCAATGCGCATCGCTACGATCCGGCCCTGCTCACCGCGCTGATCGACCTGCCGCCGCTGGACGTGGCCCAGCTGCAGGCCGAAGGCGATGTGCACCCCACCCTGGATGCGCTGCAGGCCGTGCTCAACCGCGGCACCCTGGGCACCGCGCGCTACGCGTTGCAATTCCAGCCCGAGAGCGAGCAGCGCCCGGCGACGCTGGAAGTTACCCGCCGTCACATGGGCGAAGAACTTACCCGCTGGGTTCCGATGGCCGCCTTCGAGAGCGGCGAGCTGCGCCCCCTGCGCGACGTGGCACTGGCCCTCAACGGTCTGATCCGCGAAGGCGCCCAGATCGTGCGCGGCAACAAATCCCACCCGATCACCAGCTTCGGCCAGGCGCATGGCTGGTTGCTGGAAGAGGCCAAGAAGGGCCGCCAGGTGCAGCGCTTCAAGGGCCTGGGCGAAATGAACGCCGAGCAGTTGTGGGAAACTACGGTCAACCCCGACACGCGCCGGCTGTTGCAGGTGCGCATCGAGGATGCGGTGGCCGCCGACCAGATCTTCAGCACCCTGATGGGCGATGTGGTGGAACCACGCCGCGACTTCATCGAGGACAATGCGCTGAAGGTCTCCAACCTGGATATCTGAGCCGCCGTTGTCATACCGGCGCAGCGCCACGGTGCTGCGTCGGCGATGCGGCGTTCGCAGGACGACGATGCGCACAGATCTCCCCTCTTCCCCGGCGCCGTCCGGTGCCGCGGGCAAGCTGCCGCTGCTGCCCGTGTTGCTCGGGTTCGGCATCGATGCGCTGATTGCCATCGGCCTGTTGCTGAGCCTGAGCGTGGCCGGTTTCGCGTTATGGGGCGCGTTGCGCGGCATTGCCCATGTGCAGGCAGCCAAGGCGCAGGGCCTGACGCCCTCGCCGGCCGAGGTCATGGCGGCGATCGGCCAGCCCGGGGTGATGGTGCAATTGCTCACCGCACTGGTCAGCACGGCCACGCCGGCGGTGTTGCTGTATTACTGGCGCCGCCGCGCCAGCGCCAGCGAGCAGGCGGCCTCGCGCGCAGCGGCACGGCGGAGCTCTACCTGGGGCTGGACAGCATTGATCGCAGCGGCGGTCTTTTTGCTCAGCAACCTGGTCAGCGTGGCGGCCTCGGCGCTGGGCATCAAGCCGGTGCCGACCAACCTGCCGCTGATGGAAGAAGCCATCGAGCAATGGCCACTGGCGCTGACGGTCTTTGCGGTGCTGATCGCACCGGCGTACGAAGAACTGCTGTTCCGGCGGGTGCTGTTCGGCCGCCTGCTGGCCGCCGGCCGCCCCTGGCTGGGCGTGGTGCTCAGCGGCGTGCTGTTCGCGCTGGTGCATGAGGTGCCGGGTATCAGTGGCAACGGCCCGGCCGCCATTGCCCAGCTGTGGCTGGTCTACGGCAGCATGGGCGCGGCATTTGCGTGGTTGTACTGGCGCACCGGCACCTTGTGGGCACCCATCGCCGCCCACGGCATCAACAATGCCACCGCCCTGGCGGCGCTGTATTTCTTCGGCTTCGGCTGAGCGTGGCGAACCGAATGGCCGCGCCACCGGTCTGCGGGCGCGGCTGGGGTTCGGACGTCCTCAGGACGGGTCATCGCTCCGGATCCTGTGCGTGGTCCGCCCCATCCCGACAATCGCCCCCGACGATCTCGCCACCGCCGGTTGGCCCATCGCCTTAGCCGTTTTATCCGACCGTCCTGCGCTGGCGTTGGCCGGCACGGAAGCACGGCCTGCGTGCGCCGGTCTGGCGCGTCGGCGGTATGCGCTGGGCTCTCGTTGACTATGTTTTTACGGGCATTCCAGCTCGCTTGACGAAAAGTTAAGCCGAGCCTGCCAAAATGGCCTCCAGGGTTACAGGGGGATCGAATGAACGCCAAGCTGTTGATCGTTGTCGCCGTCCTCGCCTTGACGGCGTGTGCCACCACGACCTCGCCGACCGGCCGTCGCCAGGTAGTGGGAGGCGTGTCGCAGGAACAGCTTGACCAATTAGGCGCGCAGTCGTTTGCGCAGACCAAGGCCAAGGAGAAGGTCAGCACCGACGGCAGGCAGAACGCCTACGTCCAGTGCGTGGTCAATGCGCTGGTGGCGCAACTGCCGCCGCAGTGGCGTGAGACCAAATGGGAAACCGCGCTGTTCGTCGATGACGAAGCCAATGCATTCGCCCTGCCCGGCGGCAAGGTCGGGGTCAACACCGGCATCTTTACCGTGGCCAAGACGCAGGACCAACTGGCAGCCGTGCTCGGGCATGAAATCGGCCACGTCATTTCGCGGCATCACGAAGAACGCATCACCCGCCAGCTCGGCGCGCAGACCGGGCTGGGGATCATCGGTGCCCTGGCCGGTGCGGCCTACGGCGACGGTGCGGCCAGTGCGGTCAATCAGGTCGGAGGCATGACTGCGCAGACAGTGTTCCTATTACCCGGCTCGCGTACCCAGGAAAGCGAGGCTGACGTCGTCGGACAGCGGCTGATGGCGCAGGCCGGTTTCGATCCGGCCCAGGCGGTCAACCTGTGGCAGAACATGATGGCCGCCAGTGGCAATCGCCAGCCGCAGTGGCTGTCCACCCACCCCGATCCGGCCAACCGCATCCGCGAGCTGCAGGCCGACGTCAACCAGCTCGAGCCCGTCTACCAGCAGGCGCAGCAAGCGGGGCGCAAGCCGAAGTGCGGCTGATCGCGCGACCCGGGCGGCCGGCTCCGCAGCTCCCATGCAATACCGGCGGGCGCGAATCGCCCTCCGGGGGCCAGGTCACATCGCTGCAACCATGCGCTCACTGCCGATGACGTAGCGTTAGCCCTCCTAAGCAAGTGCCGTTCATCCTGTTTGCCGCACCACAGCATGGAAACCGTTTTCGGGAACTGGGACTTTCTGCTAAGTTTGCCGGCTCAGATTTTTCGTACAGCGTCCATTCCGCTTTTCGTACCGCCCGACGGCGGCTCGTCCGAGGTGAAACATGAAACTGCTCAACCGCAAGCAAGCCCTGTTGTCCCTGTTTATCGCAGCGTCCCTGGGCGGGGCTGTCATCACCGATGCGGTCGCGCAGTCGGACCGCTCGTCCGAGCGTGCCAGCCGCAAGTCCAAGAACAGCGGCAAGGCCGAAGAGCTGTACCCGCAGTCCACCCGCCAGGCGCCGACGATCAAGCCGTCGTCCAAGTTGAGCAGCAAGCTGCAGAAGTTGATCGAAACCTTCAACAAGGGCGAGGATTACGCCGCCGTGCGCGCCCAGGCCGATGAGATCCTGGCCAACAGCGCCGCCAACGACGCGGACAAGGCGCTGGCCGCACAGCTCGCCGCGCAGGCCGCCTACAACCTGGACGACACTGCGGGCGCCAAGAAGTATCTGCAGCAGGCCATCGGCCTGAATGCGCTGGACAACAACGGCCAGTTCCAGTCGATGCTGATGCTGGCCCAGCTGCAGATGCAGGACGACCAGCAGGCCGAGGGTCTGGCCACGCTGGACAAGTATCTGGAAGAGAGCAAGTCGCAGCGTCCGGAAGATTTGATCCTCAAGGGCCAGGCGCTGTACCAGGCCGAGCGCTACAAGGAAGCGATCCCGGTCCTGAAGCAGGCCATCGCCGCTTCGCCCGAGCCGAAGGACACCTGGAACCAGCTGCTGATGGCGTCCTACGCCGAAGCCGGCCAGACCGGTGAGGCGGTCGCCGCCGCCGAAGCACTGGCCGCCAAGACGCCGAACGACAAGAAGGCTCAGCTCAATCTGGCCAGCATGTACATGCAGGCCGACCAGATGGACAAGGCCGCCGGCGTGATGGACAAGCTGCGTGCTGCCGGGCAGTTGACCGAAGAAAAGGAATACAAGCAGTTGTATTCCATCTACGCCAACACCGAGAACAAGGAAAAGGACGTCATCGCGGTGATCAATGAGGGTATGCAAAAAGGCATCCTCAAGCCTGATTATCAGACATACCTCGCGCTGGCCCAGTCGTATTACTACAGCGAGGACGTGCCGAAGGCGATCGAGAACTGGCAGAAGGCCGCACCGCTTTCCAAGGACGGCGAGACCTATCTGAATCTGGCCAAGGTGCTGCATTCGGAAGGTCGCATCCCGGAGGCCAAGCAGGCCGCGCAGCAGGCGATCGCCAAGGGCGTCAAAAAACCCGAAGACGCCAAGAAGATCATCAACCTGAAGTAAAAAAGAAAATAAACCCCCGAAATCCCTGTGTTTTTAGTGGTTACAGGACTCGGGATTGGTATAAGCTTGGGAGTTCCTGCGGTGTCAAAGCCGTCCGAAAACCTGGGGATCATCACAGTGATCCGGGCCCCCACTGAAAGAGCCATTGGCGCATGACGGAACAACTCGTTATCCACAGGCATGACTATGATGCCGGGAACCAGGGTCTGAGCTGGGCCCGCATTATCGGTATTGCTTTTGTAATTGCCCTGCACCTCACTGCACTGATGATGTTGCTGATCCCTGCAGTGGCGCCGAAGGCTCCGGCAGAGAAGGAGCGCACCACCATGGTCACCCTGGTGGATGCACCGCCTCCTCCCCCGCCGCCGCCGCCGCCGCCGCCGCCGGAAGACAAGCCGCCACCGCCGGTCAAGAATCTGTCGCCGCCGAAGCCGTCACCGGTTCCGCCGCCGCCGGAAGCACCGGTCGTCGATGTTCCCGAACCGCGTCCGAGCGATATCGTCACGCCGCCGGCCCCGCCGGCTCCGCCGCAACCGCCGAGTGACATCGGCGCCAGTGTCGATATCTCGTCCAAGAACATGAACCCGCCGAAGTACCCGCCGGCTGCATTCCGTGCCGGCGTCCAGGGCGAGGTCATCCTGATCGTGGATGTGGATGCCAACGGCAACGTGACCAACGTGTCGGTCGAAAAGTCCAGCCGCAACCGCGACCTTGACCGTGCCGCGATGGACGCAGCACGCAAGTGGAAGTTCAACGCCTCCACCGTCAACGGGCAGAAAGCCGCCGGCCGCGTCCGCGTCCCGGTCAACTTTGCTCTGAACTGATCCCACGGGCCGGCTTCGGCTGGCCCAGGATCCTGTCTTCCTTTCGCTCCACCCTTCATCACCACACACAACAAAGGTAAGCGTCATGCTGCAGGAATTCTTTATCGCCGCCGCTGCAGGGGGCTCCAATCCGTCGGCCGCTCTGTCGCAGATGGGCTTCGAGCACTTGATCACCGAAATGACCTCCAGCCCCGGCGATTTCGCCGTGTCCTGGGTCGTGTTGATCACCCTGATCGCCATGTCCGCTGCCTCCTGGTACTGGACCGTCATCAACATCTTCCGCGCCACCCGCCTGAAGAGCGCGGCTGACCGCGTGACCACCGCGTTCTGGGATGCCCCGAATGCACAGGACGCCATCCGCGCCATGGAAGAACAGCCGGCTTCCGAGCCGTTCTCCAAGATTGCTCTGGACGCTGCCCAGGCAGCTGCGCACCACCAGCGCGCCGAAGGCAGCACCGGTGGCCTGGGCGAGAGCCTGAGCCGTTCGGAGTTCGTCGACCGCGCCCTGCGTCAGGCCGTGACCCGCGAAAGCACCAAGCTGCAGTCGGGCATGACCCTGCTGGCCACCGTCGGTGCGACCGCGCCGTTCGTCGGTCTGCTCGGTACGGTGTGGGGTATCTACGGCGCGCTGATCAAGATCGGTGCAACCGGTTCGGCCTCCATCGACGCCGTTGCCGGCCCGGTGGGTGAAGCGCTGATCATGACCGCGATCGGTCTGTTCGTCGCCATCCCGGCCGTGTTCGCCTTCAACTTCTTCTCGAAGGTCAACAGCTCGGTGATCGCCAAGTTCGACACCTTTGCCCACGACCTGCACGACTTCTTCGCCACCGGTTCGCGCGTTCGCTGATCCGGTCGTCAAGAACGCCTTCGCAACGATTTAGACGGAGCCCGTTATGGCCTTCAGTAGTGGAAACAGCGGTGGCCCGATGGCCGACATCAATGTGACGCCCCTGGTGGACGTCATGCTGGTGCTGCTGATCATCTTCATCATTACGGCACCGCTGATGTCCCACAAGGTCAAGGTGGAGCTGCCAGAGGCCAACTTGATCCAGAAGGAAGATGCGGAGAAACGCGCCGCGCCGATCACCCTGGCCGTCAAGGAAGACGGGTCGCTGTACTGGAACGACGAGCCGATCTCCAAGGAAGCCCTGGAGTCGCGCCTGTCCACCGCCGCGCAGCAGACCCCGCAGCCGCCGCTCAACCTGCGTGGCGACCGCACGACCAAGATGCGTACGATCAACGAGATCACCAAGATCGCGCAGGGTCAGGGCATGCTGGACGTCGGTTTCGTTGCAACCAAAGTGAAGGGGCAGTAAGCCATGGCATTTAGTACTGGTGGAAGCCGTGGGCCGATGGCCGACATCAACGTCACGCCCCTGGTGGACGTGATGCTGGTGCTGCTGATCATCTTCATCGTGACCGCGCCGATCATGACCTACCCGATCGCCGTGGATCTGCCGCAGCGGGTGCTCAACCCGCCCCCGCAGACGACCGAACCGCCGCCGCCGATCGAGCTGCGTATCGACGCCAGCAACCAGGTGTTCTGGAACAACAGCCCGACGCCGGTGGATCAGTTGCAGCAGAAGATGGAAGAAGTGGTGCAGGCCGATCCGACCAATCAGCCCGAACTGCGCATCGATGCGAATCAGGATGCGGAGTACGAAGTGATGGCCAAGGTGCTGGCCGCTGCGAAGAACGCGCAGATGAAGAAAATCGGCTTCATGCAGCAGTAAACGTAGTTGCAAGACCGCAACACAACAGTCATGACGCGACTGCAACGCCACCGGAAACGGTGGCGTTTTTTTATGCTGCGGGTTGGGGGCCAAACGTGCGCCAACCTTGGCTGGCGGCTTGCACCCTTCCCTATTCCGGCAGCAAGCGTATGCTCGATCGTGCAGCTTTATCCTCACCGCACCGATGGTGACGCGCACGATCACGCTGGACCTGCCGCAAGCCACCAACCAACCGCGCGTACCACTCGAGCCGCCTGCACCGATCGCATTGCGACTGGATGCCGAGGGCCAGGTGTTCTGGAACGCCAGTCCGGTCAGTCTGCAGGCGCTGCAGCCACGCCTGACCGATACGATGCGCGAGACGGCCGGCAACCAGCCCGAGCTGCGTATCGCCGCCAACCAGGATGCCGAGTACGCGGTCCTTGCCAAGGTGCTTGCCGCTGCCAAGAACGCACAGGTGCAACGCATCGCGTTTGTGCAATGAACTCGCACGGATGGCGCAGGCAGTTGCCGCGCTACCCGGGTCATTGACTGCTTACGCTGCGGCGGTGTCAGCCACCGCAAGCCAGGCGCTATGCCTGCGCGCTTGCACCGCGCAGCAGCTGCACATACGCGCGCACCGTGGCATCCAGTCCCTGGTACAGCGCTTCGCCGATCAAGGCGTGACCGATCGATACTTCCAGCACACCGGGCACGGTGGCGAGAAACGCGCCGAGGTTGGCTTGCGATAGATCGTGCCCGGCATTGATCCCCAGGCCATGCTCTGCGGCGCGACGTGCGGCGTCCGCGAACTCGGCCAACGCATCGGCTGGCTGTCCGTCGGCATGCGCTTGTGCATAGGGGCCGGTGTACAACTCGATGCGGTCCGCACCCAGCACCGCCGCCTGGCCGATCTGGGCATTGCCGGCATCGACGAACAGGCTGACGCGGCTGCCCAGGGCCTTGAACGCGGCGATCAATTCGCCCAGCCCGGTGGTGTCCTGTGCGAAATCGAAGCCATGGTCGGAGGTGAGCTGGCCGTCGCCGTCGGGCACCAACGTCACCTGCTCCGGACGCGTGGCACGGCACAGCTCCAGCAACCCCGGGTAGCCTGCGCGTGGCGGCGCGAACGGATTGCCTTCGATATTGAATTCGACCCCGTGCGTGCGGGTCAGCGCACCCAGCGCCAGCACGTCGTCGGCGCGGATATGCCGCTGGTCCGGACGCGGATGCACGGTGATGCCGTGCGCACCGGCAGCGATGCAGGCGCGTGCGGCCTCCACTACGTCCGGGTCGTGGCCACCGCGCGAGTTGCGCAGCACCGCAATCTTGTTGACGTTGACGCTGAGCCGGGTGGTCACAGGTGTGCTCAGGCCTGCGGCTCGCCGTCGCGCGCCGCGGCCAGCGCCGCCGCCTTGCGTGCTTCGGCCACTTCGCGCAGTCGGCGCAGCTCGGCCGGGTCGATCATGCTGCTGGTGTCGCGCTGGGTATCGCCCATGCGCGAGGCAAACCAGCCGCGTGTCCACAGCAGCAACAGCACCAGCGCCACCAGCAGCGAGACCACCAGCAACCACACGTGCGGCGTGCTGAAGGCCAGCACCAGCGCACCCAGTGCCATAAGCAGAAACAGCCAGTGCATGACGAGCTCCCCGTTGAGTGGCGGCAGTGTAGCGCTGCGCCCGGCCCGGTTCCACGTGGGCCGGCGTGGGTTCACAGCAGCGGCGACAATAGCCGTGCGAAGGCTTCGGGCAGGCGCGAGCGCCATAACGGGCGCAGGCGCACGAAGCGGACTTCCTGCGCCTGCTGCAGATCGGTGCCGATCATGCCGGCCAGCTCGGCGGCCACCGCCTGGTCGCGGAACAGCATCGATAACTCGAAATTGAGGCGGAAACTGCGGCTATCGAAATTGGCGCTGCCGACGATGCAGACCTCGTCGTCGGCCAGCAGCGCCTTGGTGTGCAGCATGCGCGGGCCGTATTCGTAGATGCGCACGCCGGCTTCCAGCAGCTCGTCGAAATACGAGCGTGCCGCGTAGGTGACCAGGCGCGAATCGCTGACCCGCGGCACCAGCAAGCGTACGTCCAGCCCGCCCAGCGCGGCCGAGGTCAGCGCCATCCGGGCCGCCTCGCCGGGCACGAAGTACGGGGTGACCAGCCAGACGCGGTGCTTGGCCTCATGGATGGCCGCCACCATCAGCCGGTGGATCGCCTCCCACGACGAATCCGGCCCGGACACCAGTACCTGCGCATCGACCGTGCCCTGCGCGCGGGTTGGCACATCCTCCGGCCACAGCTGCTGGCCGTGGAAGGCGGCGCGGCCCTGGCCGGTGGCATATAGCCAGTCTTCCAGGAACACCAACTGCAGGCTGCGCACCACGTGGCCGTGCAGGCGCACATGCAGGTCGCGGTAGGCATCGGTGCGCACCTGCTCGTTCTCTTCGTCGGTGACATTGATGCCGCCGGTGAAGCCGACCCGGCCGTCGACCACCACCAGCTTGCGGTGGGTGCGCAAGTTGAGCCAGGGCCGCTTGAACGGCTTGAGGAACTGCGAGGGGTGGAACCAGGCGGTTTCCACGCCGGCCTCGCGCAGTGTGCGCAGGGCGCGCCGGGTCATCGCCGAGGAGCCGATCGCATCCATCAGCAGCCGCACCTTGACCCCGGCGCGGGCGCGTTCCATCAGCGCCTCGCAGATCGCGGTGCCGCTGTGGTCGGGCTGGAAGATGTAGTACTCCAGATGGATGTGGTCGCGCGCGCCGGCAATGGCCTCGATGATGGCGGCGTAGGTGGCCGCACCATCCACCAGCCACTGCACTTCGGTGGCGGTGCTGGGTGCCAGGCCGGTGGTGGACTGGCCGATCTTGGCCAGCTCGGTGCAATCGGCATCCGGCGGGCACACGCTGCTGTAGCTCTCCATGCCCGAGCGCGAGCGGCCGCGGCGCAGGCGCTGCCGTTTCACCTTCTGCGGGCCCAGCCAGTAATAGATCAGCAGGCCCAGGTACGGCAGTGCCGCCAGCGACAATACCCAGCTCAGCGTGGCCACCGGTTCGCGTTTCTGCAGCACGATCCAGCTGGCGATCCACAGCAGGTAGAGCACGTAGGCGGCCAGAAGGAGCGCTTCGAGGTGGGGAAGGTTGGCCAGCCAATCCCACGCGCCCTGTGCGATTGCGGGCATGCGCGGATTCTACGGGGCGCACGCGGTGGTGGGATGCCCATTGGCGCCGATCTTGCGCTGCTGCAGTGCGAGCCAGGCTGCTGGCCTGTGCGCTGATGGGCGTCCTTCCAAACCGACGATGTCGCCCGCGAAGGAGGCGATTGCGGCATCGTGCTTCAGCGGCTCGATGGCATCAGCCCGTCACGTGACCCGGGTCACTGCGGAGTTCTTGCAGGTCATGACGTAGCACCCGCCGCCAACGAGAGGCGCCGCACAGGCGATGCGGAGCCGAGGCCGGCACTGCAGCACGGCACGTGCAAGCGCACATCGAGCCGGATCAAAACAACGCCAACTGCGGTGTCTGCGGCCTGGGCGCACGGAACTGGCTGGTATCGAGCCTCGGCAGTCGCGCGAATCCAAGCCGTCGATACGCGATGGAAAAGCGTTGCGCGATCAGCTCCGCAAACGGGCCTTCGCCGACCATGCGCTTGCCGAAGCGGCTGTCGTAGTCCTTGCCGCCACGCATTTGCTGGATCAGGCTCATGACGTGCCTGGCGCGATCCGGATAATGCAGCTCCAGCCATTCGCGCCACAGCTGGGTGAGCTCGTGCGGCAGGCGCAACACCACGTAGCCGGCCGAGCGTGCGCCGTGCGCGCTGGCCGCTTCCAGGATGCGCTCCAGTTCGGTGTCGTTGATCATCGGGATCACTGGAGCCACCAGCACGCCCACCGGCACGCCGGCGGCGTGCAACGCGCGCATCGCGCGCAGCCGTGCATGCGGCGCCGCGGCGCGCGGCTCCATCTTCGCCGCGAGCCGATTGTCGAGCGTGGTCACCGAGAAATACACCGACACCAGGTTGTGCTGGGCCATCTCGGCAAGCACATCGATGTCGCGTTCGATCAAGGCCGCCTTGGTCACGAAGCTCACCGGATGCCGGGCCTCGGCCAGGACCTCCAGGCATTGCCGGGAAATGCCATGGCGCCGTTCGGCAGGTTGGTAGGCGTCGGTATTGATGCCCAACGCAATCGGCGAGCACCGGTAGGACGGGCGGGCGATCTCCGCACGCAGCAGCGCTGCAGCGTTGGGCTTGGCAAAGATCCGCGTCTCGAAATCCAGCCCGGGCGACAGATCCAGATAGGCGTGCGATGGCCTGGCAAAGCAGTAGACGCAGCCGTGCTCACAGCCGCGATACGGGTTCACCGACTGCGAAAACCCGATGTCGGGCGAAGCGTTGCGGCTGATGATGCTGCGCGCGACTTCCTCGGTCACCACCGTCCTGGGACGCACGACAGCCTCGGCCTCCGGTTCGACCGTGCCCCAGCCATCATCGATCTCGACGGCGGTGGTGACCGAAAAGCGTCCCGGCACGTAGGACGTGGTGCCGCGCCCCTTGATCACCGTCCGCGAACTGCGCACATCCCGGTCGGCCCCGTCGCTCGCGCCCGCTTGAACAGTCTTGGTAGGCATGTCGTTAGTATTAATGCTAACAACCCACACAGCAAGCGGAGCAACGGAAATGCTCACACAGAAGCGCGCGAACAAGCCCCCGCCGCTGGAAACCTGCCTGCAAAACACAGCCAGCGCGCACCGCCCACCTGCGCCTCAAGATCAGACACCACGTCAGAACCCACAGAGCGCCGATCAACCCGCTCCTAACCATTCCCCTTTCCCCATTCCCCATTCACGGCTCAGCTCCATACAACACCTGCGCCGACTGAAACAGGATCCAGCTGGTGGCGATGAACTTGTCGCCGCCGACCGGGCGGTTGCCGCGGTGGGTGTGGGTGAAGGCGGTGGGGGCGATCAGCAGGCTGCCGGTGCGCGGGCGCGCCTTGCGTTGCTGGAACAGGAATTCGGTTTCGCCCTGTTCGAACGTGTCGTTGAGGTACAGCGTCCATAACAGATGCCGGTGCAGCGTGTCGGCACTGGCATCGCGCGGGTACAACTCGCAATGCCAGTACGGGTAGCCGCCTTGATCGGCGGCGTACCACTGCAGGTTGATCGCGCCCGGGCGCAGGCAGGTGCGGGCCAGATCGCCCAGCGCCTGGTCGCTCATCTGCACGATGTCCTCGGCCACCAGCCGGTGCGGCGTGCCGTCGGCGGTGGTGACCTGCAGCATCAACGGAGAAATCAGCGCCTGTGGATAGGTCCGCAGATAGGTCAGCACGCCGTCGAACACAGCCTGCTGCAGGCGGCCTTCCACCGCGGCCCAGGCCTCCACGCCGCTGATGCGCAAATCGCGGCTGTGTTTGAGCTCGGGAAACACGCCACCGCCGATGCGGCCCGGATGCAGCTGCTGGCTCTCGCGCATGCGTTGCACGATGGCCGCGCAGTCGCTGGCCGGGATGGCGTTGTCGGTGATCTGGATGAAGTCGGGTTGGCTCATGCGCTCGACCATAGCAATCCGGGCAACACCTGCACAGCTCGCCTGGCCCACGTGCGCTGCCGTTGAGCGTATCGCCTTGTTCCAAGGACGGTGATACCACTGCATGGCAGTACACCACGCGTTGCCCGGGCGCATCGGGCCAAAGAAAAACCCCGCCGAAGCGGGGTTCTGCCTGACGCTGCGTGCTGCGATGATCAGAACTTGTAGTTGATCGACGCGGCCAGGATGTTGCCCTGCACGTCGTAGCTGCCCGCCAGGCGGTCGCCGGTGGCGCTGCGGGTGTCGCTGGTCGGGTCGCTGACGAACAGGTGGGTGTAGCCGAAGTTGTATTCGGCCTGCTGCGACGGACGCCAGCTCAGACCCAGCGAGACCCACTTGCGGCTCGCATCGGGCACGCGCACGTCGCGGTGCTCGGCGGTGGTCGGGGTCTGGTCGTAGGCCAGGCCGCCACGCAGGGTCAGCGTATCGCTCATGCGGTAGTCGGCACCGATCGAGGCGAAGGTGGTGTCGCGGTAGGAGAAGTCCAGCACGCTGTCGGGCTGGTTGGAGGCGAAGTCCACCGTCACCTGGTCGAACTTGCTCCAGGCGGTGCGGGTGACGTCGGCCATGATCGACCACTGTTCGTTCACGTTATGCGTGAAGCTGGCGGTGGCGCTGGCCGGCAGCTTGACGGTGGCGCGGCCCTTGGTGTCGACGAAGGTACCCGGTGCGGCGACGCCCAGCACGGCAGCGGCGTTCGGCGGGGTGGTGAAGTCGGCAGTGCCGTCGGTGATCTTGTGCTCCACTTGCGAGCGGTAGCTGAAGCCGATGTGGGTGTTCTCGTCGATGCTGAACAAGCCACCCAGGGTGAAGCCCACTTCGGTGCTGTCGCCCTTGATGCGCGAGTAGCCGTCGGCGCTGCCCGGTGCGAAGCCCGGCACGCGGCGCGCGGCCAGGATGCTGCCGAAGTCCACCGCGTTGGCCAGGTCGATGTCCAGACGCTCGGCGAACACCGAGGCACCGAAGGACACGTACGGGTTCACGTCGTAGGAGAACGCGACATTGAAGTCGATCGCCTGCAGCTCGGTCTTGGTGCCGTGGTAGCGGCCGGCCCAGTCGCGGTCGTAGTCGGTCTTGAAGCCGAACGGCACGGTCAGCGAGGTGCCCAGGTGCATGTTGTCGTTCTCGCCGAACGGCACATGGAAATACATGGCCGGGACCGGCGCGATCATGCCCGCGTCGCCGCCATTGCCGCCGGAGACCGGCGCGCCGTTGGCGTAGTTGGCGACCTCGGGATCGAACTTGGCCGAGAAGTGGATGGCGCTGACGTCGGCCTGAAACAGGCGGCCGTCCAGCTGGCGCATGCCGGCCGGGTTGTTGACGATGATGGAGGCATCGTCCGGGGCGCTGCCCGAACCTGCGAACGCGCGGCCAAGGCCCTTGGCGCTGTTTTCCTTCAGCTGGAATGCGGCGCCGTGCGCCTGGCCAACGGCCAATACACCGGCAATACCAACGGCCAGCAGGGTGGCGCGGCTGAGAGTGGAAGCGGTAGACATGAGTTGTAGCTCTCCGGATAAAGACTGCAATGGTCGGTTCAGCGCCCGCGCCCAGCACCAATCCAGTGCCTGGAGCGCGCCGGAGACCCCCCCCCGACATACGACGCCGTACGCAGTATACCCACCACGATTAACCCAACAATAACGACTTTAGTCCTGAACGCGCGGCTGGGTTGGGGCTGGGTTCAGGCCTGAGGACCCGCTATTGTGCCGGTCCGATGTTCGTCTCCCTCCCCTCCCGCAAGAAACCCACCCGGCGCTGGGCAGTGCCATTGCTGTTCGCCGCGGTGTGGCTGGCGTATCTGTGGTCGATCAGCCGGCCGGGCGAGGCGCGCAATACGCTGTGGCTGGACTGGGGGGCCCTGTCCAGCGGCGTGTCCAACCTGGGCGACTGGTGGGCGACGCTGCGCGACGGCAGCGTGCTGCGGCTGTTCACCGCGTTGTTCCTGCACGCCGACTGGTCGCACCTGCTGGGCAACCTGGTGTTCCTGCTGATCTTCGGGCTGCCGGCCGAACGCATCCTGGGGCCCTGGCGACTGTTGCTGCTGTTTCTGGTGGGCGGGGCGGCATCCAACCTGGCGGCGATCTTCGCCATCGGCACGCCGGACCGGGTGATCATCGGCGCTTCGGGCGCAGTGTCGGCCTTGATCGGCACCTACCTGGCGCTGTTTCCCGGTGCCAAGCTCGGGGTGGTGCTGCCGCTGGGGCTGTTCCTGGAATTCATCCGGGTGCCGGCGCCGCTGCTGATCGGCGCCTGGGCGCTGCTGCAGGTGGTGTTCGCCTATATCGGCCCGGCCTTCGGCATGGTGGCGTGGTCGGCGCATATCGCCGGCTTCGTGTTCGGCATCGTCTATGGGCTGTACGTGCGCGCCGCCATCGCCCGGCGCCTGCGCAAGCGGCATGGGTTCTAGCGCGGCGCGACTGCATGTGCGTGCCGGAGTCGTAAGCGCATGGCGGGTCGACGCGCGCGCTGCGTCCACTGCACTGGCGCGCCTATAATCGGCGCATGGCCAAGCCTTTGTACAAAGTCACCTTCCTCAATCACGGCAAGGTGTATGAGCTCTACGCACGCGAAGTGACCGGCAGCCATCTGTGGGGCTTCAACCAGATCGGCGAGCTGGTGTTCGACGTGCACGACGGGCTGGTGGTGGACCCCACCGAAGAACGCCTGCGCGAGGAGTTCGGCAATACCCGAACCCTGCACCTGCCGATGCAGAGCATCGTGCGCATCGAAGAGGTGGAAAAGAAGGGCCAGTCGGTGATCCGCGATGCGGTCACCGGCGACAAGGTGGTCACCCCCTTCCCGCTGCCGGGCAAGCCGCGCTGATGCGCATCGTGGTGCCCGACGATTACCAGGGCGCCGTGCGTCACCTCCCCTGCCTGCAGCGCTTGCAGGGGCATGACGTGCAGGTCCTCGGCGCGCTGGCCACCGATCCCAACGCATGGGCCGAGCATCTGGTCCAAGCCGATGCGCTGGTGCTGATCCGCGAGCGCACGCGCGTGGACGCCACGCTGCTGCTGCGGCTGCCACGGTTGAAGTTGATCAGCCAGACCGGGCGTGTCGGCGCGCATGTGGACGTGGCCGCCTGCACGCAGTAACGCAGCGATGTGCTGTCGCTGCATCGCAGGCTGACCGCGCAGACCCGCCACCAGGTCACCGCGCAGGATCTGGCGCGCATGCGCGCCGATGCCTTGCTGGTCAACACCAGCCGCGCCGAACTGATCGCCCCCGGTGCCTTGCTGGCCGCGCTCGATGCCGGCAGGCCGGCGCAGGCAGCGGTGGATGTGTTCGAACGCGAACCGGTGCTGGATGCGCGCGATCGGTTGTTGCAGCATCCGCGTGTGCTGGCCACGCCACACCTGGGCTATGTGGAGCGCGACAGCTACGCGCAGTATTTCGAGGCCGCATTCGACAACGTGCTGGCGTTTGCCGCCGGTACGCCGCGCAATCTGGTCAATCCCGAGGCGTTGGCGATTGCGCGCTGACGTGTCTTTGACGTGCTGATCGCGTGTTCGGTAAGGCCTGTCGCGACCAGGCTCGCTCCTACAACAGCCTTTGCGCTCTCCAGTGCCTGCGCTGTGGCAGCGCCCATGGTCGACGTCGAACCCCGCCAGCGCCGTGGCCAATGGAGTATCGAGGAAGGCGTGCGGATGTGTTGCAGTGCCGGCGCACATCGATCGCGCCGAGCGCGCAGCGGGTGATGTACCCGCTGCGCGGTGGCCGGATTACTTGACCGGTTCGGGCTTGTCCGCAGGCGCAGCCGGTTCGGCCGTTTCGCTCGGCTTGTCGGCAGGCCTGGGCTTGTCGGTTGCAGCCGGACGCGCTGCCGCCGGCTTCGCCTCGGTTGCAGGCTTGGCGGCGGCCTTTGCTTTCTGTGCCGCCTGGGCCTTGGCCTTGCGCGCGGCTTGCGCCTTGGCGGCCGAGCCGGGCTGCTTGAGTTCGGACAGGGCCGCGGCGATTGGACCATCGCCCGGCAACACATCGCCGGCGCTGTAGCCTTCTTCGCCCTCGTCGTCGCCACGCAAATGGCCGGGCAAGGTGGCTTCGCTGTAGTCGGCCAGGCTGGCCGGCACATCCGCATCGCCCGGCTGCGGTTCGGGCATCAGCTGCACTTCCGGCACGATGCCGCTGGCCTGGATCGACTTGCCGCTGGGCGTGTAATAGCGCGCGGTGGTGAGCTTGACCGAATCGCCGTTGTCCAGCGGCAGCACGGTCTGCACCGAGCCCTTGCCGAAGGTGCGGCTGCCGACGATGCGCGCGCGCTGGTTGTCGCGCAGCGCACCGGCCAGCACTTCCGAGGCACTGGCCGAGCCGGCGTCCACCAGCACCACCACCGGTGCGCCGCCGAGCAGATCGCCCGGGGTGGCATCGAACTTGGCATCGCTGATGGAGATGCGCCCGCGGGTACTGACGATGTTGCCCTTGTCGAGCAGGTCGTCGGCCACCTGCACCGCCGAGGTCAGCAGACCACCGGGGTTGCTGCGCAGATCCAGCACCAGGCCGCGCAACTTGCCGCCGGCCTGCAACTGCTTGAGGTTCTTCTGGAAGTCGGCACCGGTGTCGGCCTGGAAGGTGCTGATGCGGATGTAGCCGTAGCCCGGCTCCAGCAGCTTGCTGCGCACGCTGGCCACGCGGATGGTCTGGCGCTGCAGGGTCACGTCGAACGGCTTGGGCGTCTTGTCGCGCACGATGGTCAAGGTGACCTTGCTGCCGGATTCGCCGCGCAGCGGTTCCATCGCCTTGCTGGCATCGATCGGCTTGCCGTCGATGGCCACGATCACGTCGCCGGCGCGGATGCCGGCCCGCGCGGCCGGGGTGTCGTCGATCGGCGCGATCACCTTGAGCGTGTTGTCCTGCTGCTGTAGCAACTCCACGCCGATGCCGTCGTAGGCACCGCTGGCCTGTTCGTCGAAGGCCTCGGCGTCTTCCTTGTCGAAATAGGTGCTGTGCGGGTCCAGGTCCGAGAGCAGGCCGCGCACCGCCGCATGCATCAGCTTCTTGTCTTCGACCGGGTCGACGTAGGCCTGCTTGACCGCGTTGTACACCGCCACGAAGCGGCGGATTTCGTCCAGCGGTACCTTGGAGACGGCGGCTTCATCGGCTTCCGGGTCGTCCGCGGTGGCCTGGGCGGCAGCGGCGGCGGGACGGGCGGTCTGCGCCCAACCAGGCGACGCGAACAAGGCCAGCGACAGGGCAACGGACAGTACGGCTACGCGCATGAAGCACTCCGACAAAGAGATAAGACGCCCCGCAACGCGGGGCTGACCGGATTATGCGCGAAGCAGCGGTAAATCCGCGTTGAATTGCGCAGGCAGCGCGCAGGCGTTTGCAGGGCAGCCAGCGGGAAGGCCGGTAGCGGACGGGGCGCCCTGTGTCGTGGTGTGGCTTTGGCGCGGCGCACTGCATCTGGCAGGCAAGGCGCCCGGCGGTCACACCGCCGGCAGCATCGACACAGGTGCCCTGCTGGAGGGCTGCAAGCGCCTCCCGCCATCACCGCCATCGCGCGCAGCGACTAACGCCGCTGCAACCAGCTCGAGGGGTCGACCGGCTGGCCGTTGCGGCGCAGTTCGAAATACAGCGCCGGCACGCCCTGCCCGCCCGAGTTGCCGACCTTGGCCACCGCGTCGCCGCGCTTGATCGCCGCGCCGGCATCGCGCAGCAAGGTGTCGTTGTGCGCATACAGGCTCATGTAGCCGTTGCCGTGGTCCACGATCAGGATCATGCCGTAGCCGGTCATCCAGTCGGAAAACACCACCGTGCCATCGGCCACGGCGGTGACGGTGGTGCCCTTGGGCGCACCGATCAACACGCCCTTGCTGGTGTGGCCATCGGGCAAGGTGGCATTGAAGCGGGCCAGCAGGTTGCCCGACACCGGCCAGCTGAGCCCTCCCACCTTGGGCGCTGGCGCGCTGGCCACGACCTTGGGCGGCGTCTTGCCGGCACGCTCGGGGCGCTCGGACTGGCCGCGTCTGGCCTGCGCGGCGGCTTCGGCGGCAGCGCGTTTAGCCGCGGCGCGTCGTTCGGCTTCGGCCTTGGCGGCAGCGGCACGCAGATTGGCGAGCAGCTGTTCCAGCGCCTTGGCATCCTGGCCCAGGGCCTTTTCGCGTTCGGCGCGCTGTTTGTAGCGGTCGTCCAGCTGCGCGACGGTGGCGGCCTGTCGCGCGCGATCCTTCTGCAGCGCCGCTGCCTGCGCCTTCTGCTGTGCGCGTGCGGCCTCCAGCGCCTGGCGCCGGCTGGCGATGTCCTGTTCCACCTTGGCCAATGCGTCCAGCTGGGTGGTCAGTGCCTGGATCTGCTGCGCGCGTGCGTTCTGCACATAGCGGTGGTCGGCCAGCATGCGCGTGGCATCGCCCACGGTGTCCTGCGACAGCAAGACCTTCAGTGGCGCGTTGCGACCCACCTGGTCGGCAGCGCGCAGCAACGCGGCCAGCTGCGCGCGCTGGCCCTGCAGGCCACGCTGCAGGCGCGCGCGGTCTTGCTGCAGCGTGGACAGGTGCTGCTGCTGCGTCTGCATCGCCGCTTCGGTCTCGCTGAGCGCGCGCGCGGTTTTGGCGACCTTTTCGTCGGCCTGGCGCAGCTGTTGGGCGGCGGTGCCGCGCTTGCCTTCCAGGTCGCGCCGATCGGCGCTGATGGTCTTGAGTTCATCGCGCAGCTGCTGCAGTTTGCGCTCGGTCTCGCGCTGGCTCTGCGCCGCCACGCCGGCGCTGCCCAGCAGCGAGCACGCCAACGCGGCAGCGGCCAGCCACGCGCGGCCACGCCCCGTGGCAAAGGCGAATGGCGGGCGCGGCAGCAGTGCGGGCGAAGAGGCCAACGAACGGTCCAGTGACTTCAGGCAGGTGCGCGATTGTAGCCACCCATGGTGTGATCGCCGCCACGTCCCAGACTGCCGCCACCGCGCGAGGTTCAGCATGAAGCCCAACGTTCTTCTTCTGACATTGTCCCTGGCCTGCGCGAGCGCCTGGGCCGACGACGACATCAGCAAGGTCAATGGCCGCATCAGTGCCGAAGCCGGCCAGGTGTATGGCGGCCTGGAAACGGTCAACGGGTCCATCGAGGTCGGCGCCGGCGCGCAGACCAAGAACGTGGAAACCGTCAACGGCGGGATCCAGATCGGCAACGGCGCACGCACCGGCAGCGTGTCCACGGTCAACGGCGCGATCTCCCTGGGCCAGAAGGTCACCGTGTCCGGCGGGCTGGAAACCGTCAACGGCAGCGTGCTGGTGGAGCGCGGCAGTCAGGTCAGTGGCGGCGTGGAAACCGTCAACGGCAGTGTCGGCCTGGTGGAAACCGAGCTCGGCAAAGGCATCGAGACGGTCAATGGCGACATCACCGTCGGGGTGGGCTCGCACGTGCATGGCGGCATCACGGTGACCAAGCCGAATTTCGGTTTTTCGTTCAAGCCGGCGCGCAAGCCGCGTGTGGTGATCGGCCCCAAGGCGGTGGTCGACGGGCCGCTGCATTTCGAGCGTGAGGTGGACCTGTACGTGCACCGCAGCGCCAAGATCGGTGCGGTCAGCGGCGCCACCGCCCGCAGCTTCGACAGCGACGTGGCGCCCAAGGACTGACGCGCTCACCACACGGACGCTCTAAGATCGGAACTCCGTTGCACGAGGAGTTCCGATGCCCCGCAAGATCCTGTTGTGCCTGGCTGCGACCCTGGCCGTGGCCGGTTGCAAGCGCGAATCGGCCGAGGCGCCGGCCACCCCGGTGACGCAGACGCCAGCCGATGCCGCGCCCAGCGCTCCGGCCAGCCGGCACGCGTTCTCGCCGGAGCTGACCAGCGGCGACTTCGCCGAGCTGGTCAAGACGCTGGCCTCCGATGCGTTCGAAGGGCGCGGCCCGGGCACGCCCGGCGAGGAAAAGACCGTCACCTACATCCGTGACCAGATGCAGCGTATCGGCTTGCAGCCGGGCAATGGCGACAGCTGGTTCCAGGACGTGCCGATGGTGGAAACCACCGCCGATGCCGCTACCGCGCCCAGCCTGCGCAGCGGCGAGCAGACCCGCACCCTCGCCTTCGGCACCGACATCGTGCTGGGCACGCGCACCGGCCAGCCGGAGGTCAAGCTGGACAACAGCGAGCTGGTGTTCGTCGGCTATGGCGTGGATGCGCCCGAGCAGCAGTGGAACGATTACGCCGGCCAGGACTGGAAGGGCAAGACGGTGGTGATGTTCGTCAACGACCCCGGCTTCCACAGCAACGACCCCAAGCTGTTCGACGGCAAGCGCATGACCTACTACGGGCGCTGGACCTACAAGTTCGAGGAAGCCGCGCGCAAGGGTGCAGCGGCGGCGTTGATCGTGCACGACACCCCTGGCGCCAGCTATGGGTGGGATGTGGTCAAGAATTCCTGGTCCGGCCCGCAATACGATCTGCCGGCCAAGGACGACCCGGATCCGCGCGTGCCGGTGCAGGGCTGGATCAGCGCCGACACCGCCAAGCAGCTGTTTGCCAATGCCGGGCTGGACCTGGCGCAGGCGTACAAGGATGCCGGCAAGCGCGGCTTCAAGCCGGTGCCATTGAAGGCCAGCTGGTCGGTGGACCTGAAGAGCAGCATCGCCGAAAAGACCTCGCGCAACGTGGTCGGCGTGCTGCCGGGCACCAGTCATGCCGACGAGGCGGTGCTGTACATGGCGCACTGGGATCACCTGGGCAAGCACCCGGGCGAGAGCGGCGACAACATCTACAACGGCGCCGTGGACAACGCCACCGGCGTGGCCGGCATCCTGGAAATCGCCGATGCGTTCGCGCATCAGGACCCCAAGCCGGAGCGGTCGGTGGTGTTCGTGGCGGTGACCCTGGAAGAATCCGGCCTGCTCGGCTCCAAGTATTACGTCGCCAACCCGAGCTTCCCGCTGGACAAGATCGCCGCGGTGATCAACATCGATGCGATGTCGGTGGCCGGACGCGCGCGCGACATGACCGTGGTGGGCATGGGCAGTTCGGAGCTGGAGGACATCCTCAAGCCGCTCGCCGCGATGCAGGGCCGCAGCCTGCATGCCGAAGCCACGCCGGAAAGCGGCTCGTATTTCCGCTCGGATCACTTCAACTTCGCCAAGGCCGGCGTGCCGGCGCTGTATGCCGATGGCGGCGAAGACCTGCGCGAGGGCGGCACCGCGGCCGGGCGTGCGGCGGCCGAGGACTACGGCCGCCATCGCTACCATGCACCCGGCGACCAATACGATGCGGCCACCTGGAAACTGGACGGCACCATCGAAGACCTGCAGGCGATGTATGGCGTGGGCAAGGAAGTGGCGGTGGGTGGACGCTGGCCCAACTGGTATGCCGGCAACCCGTTCAAGGCCGCGCGCGACCGCATGATGGCCGGCAAACCCGCCGCCACTGCGACCACGGGGCAGCCGGCCGTCGGCGAGTCGGGTGCAACCAACGGCAAGGCCAGGGAAACGAAGAAGGCCTCATCCGCGCGCTGACGCTTGCGGCTGCGCCGTCGCCGCTGTGGCGGCGCAGCGCCGAAAAGAGTTCGCGCGGCGGGTGGTGAAATGGTGATGCGTCACGCAAAGGGGCCTCCGATTGGAGGCCCCTTTGCGTTGCTGGAATGGTGTGACGCATTGGCCAGTCGCCATGCGATGCGGCAGTACGCCGCGCTGCCGCGCTGGATACGTGGCTGCTTCGACAGCCACACCTGCATCCATCGCCTAGTGGCGGGTCAATCGCAGCACCTGAGCGTTAGCGGTCCTGCCTCACGCACTCAGCGTCCGGGTACGATCCCGTCGCACTCAATCGCCGTCGACGCTGACCACGTGGCCATCGTCCGGATCGACATGCAGCTCCACCTCCTGTCCATTGCGCTTGGCATCGGCCTTCCACAACCCGTCCTCGAACTTGAGGTCGTGCACGTCGCTATAGCCGCCGGTGGACAGCGCTGCGCGCACATCGGCCTCGCTCAAGCGCGAGGTGGTCTGATCGCCGTACACGCGGCCGGTCACCGGATCGATGTGCACGTCCACATCCTTGCCGTCGCCACTGCGCGCATCGGCGGTCCACACGCCATGCTCGAACTTGACGTCGTGCACCTTGGTGTAGCCCTTGGCGGTCAGCATGCTGGTGACTTCGGTGGAGGTCAGCGCCTTGGCCGGCTTGGCCGCGTCCTGTGCGAACGCGCCGTGCGAAGCCAGCGTCAATGCGCCGATCAATGCGGTGGTCATCATGCGATGTGTCATGGGAGGCTCCTGCTGTCGAAGTGGAGCCATGCTGGCCGCGCCAGTATCGTGAAAGGGTGAAGGAATCGCCAAGGCGGCACTCAAAGTTCAGCTAACTGAAGGTGCCGTGCATCCAGCGGCCACTGTCCATCGGGGATTCACCCTGTATCGCGGCGCGTTGTCACTTCAGTGGACACCAGACGCAAACAAGCCGCCTTGCGGCGGCTTGTTTCATGCACTCGGCAGCATGCACTCAGCGGGTTTTCGCAGCGGCAGGCGCGCGTGCTGCAGCAGCGGCAGGTGCCCGCGTCGCGCGCGTGGCCAGCGGTGACAGGATGGTCATCTGTGGCTTGTCGGTGCCGTCCTTGTTCGGATGCACGTTGTAGGCATACGACAGGTTCCACCATGAACCCGCCGCCCACCATGTCCAGCCCATCCATACATCGGCATTGCTTTCCATGTAGGTGAGCATGCCTTGCAGCGCGGTATTGCAGACCGCGTTGTACGCGGTGCCGAACTCACCGAGAAAGCCACGCTTGCGATTGGTGCGCAGCCATTCGGTGAAGTTGCGCAGACGCTCCGCGCCGATGGTGGCGCTGACGCAGACGCTGCTGGTCCCGCTGGAATCGGCATCCAGATACTGATGCGCCTCGAACGCGTAACGGTTGAGCGGGTCGTAGATCGATGCCAGCGCGGTGGCGTTGGACTGACCGTCGCTGGTGGGCGAATACCAACTGTGCGCACCGGTCCACAGCGCGCCCGGCACCAGGATCAGATTGTTGGCACCGGTCCTGCGGATCGCATCGATGGCGGCCTGCGCCGTTGCGGCCCATTCGCCGGAGGAGATGTTGTTGGGCTCATTCATCAGCCCGAAAATCACTGCGTTGTCGCTATTGAATGCCAGCGCCAGGCGACGCCACAGATCGGTAAACGTGGCGACCGGGACTTCCGGCCCGCCGATCCTGTAGCCGTAGTATTTGGCATAGTTATGGATATCGATCACCAGATACATGCCGGAGGCCTTGGCGCGCGCCACCGCCTGTTGCAGCAATGCCAGCTGCGCAGGATCCAGCTCGCCAAGCGCACTGGGTTGCAGACGCTCCCAGAGGATGGGCAGGCGGATGGTATTCATGCCAACGCCGGCGAAATAGGCGTAATCGCTCGCCGAGGCGTACATGTAATCCTTGTTGAGCACGCCGGGTTTTTTCGAGGATGCGAACTCGGCACCGGAGAGATTGACGCCGGCGTAGGTGAGCGCGCGCGTCTGTGCGTGGGCGGGCGACTGCCCGGCAAGCAACAGGACACACAAGGCGCATGCGGCGAGATGGCGCAGTGAGAAAGAGACACGTGACATGAAGCAACTCCTGGACAGGGAAGATGCATCGCCGCCCCGTTGGCGTGCGATCGGCGCAAGCTGCGCTGCATCTGCCTGTTGCAATGCATCACATGTGCCAAAGCGCACCACGGCAATGCACTGCGCCAGAAGTGCAATTCGCCGCACACTTATGGCGGTCGAGCACGTTCATCTGGGCCTATCACGTCTGTCTCAAAGGCCGCGTGATTCCAACGACAGCCGAATGCGCCGACATGCTGGCGTCGTGCCAGTTGCGTGGCGCCATTCCGGTGGCGCATCGGTCGCGCACTCTCATAAAGAGCGATGCCGTCGCAGGACGGCATCGCTGGGACATCTGGAGTTGTGTGGATCAGCGCGTGATACGGCGCGCGTGCGCACTCAGGATGGACAGCTGCGGTTTGTCGCGTCCGTTTGCATCGGGCTGTAGCGTGAATGGGTAATCCGCACGCCACCACGCACCGGCCGCCCACACGCTGGAGCCTACCCAGACATCGCGATTGGCTTCCAGGTAGCGCAGCATGTCGTCCAGTGCACGCATGCATGTCGGGTTGCGGGAGGCGCCGAACTCACCGAGAAATCCACGCTTGCGCTGGCTACGCAGCCAGCCGGTGAAACTGCGAAGACGTTCCGAGCCGATGGTGGCGCTGACGCATCCGGCGCTGGTGCCGCTTGAGTCGGCATCCAGGTACTGGTGCACTTCGATGGCGTAGCGGTTGAGCGGATCTCGAATGGTGGCCAGCGCAACGGCGTTGGATTGACCGGCAATGGTGGAGTACCAACTATGTGCACCGGACCAGAGCGCGCCGGGCACGAGGATGACGTTGTTGGCACCGGTGGCGCGGATGCTGTCGATCGACGCTTGCGCGGCGGCGGCCCAGTTTTGCGGAGCGATGTCGTAGGGCTCGTTCATCAGCCCGAACATCACTGCGTTATCGCTCTTGAAGGCCGCGGCCAGGCGCCGCCAGAGATCGGTGAAGGTCTTGATCGGCACGCGCGCGGTGCCGATCTTCTGGCCGTAATACTTCGCGTAGTTATGGATGTCCAGGATCAACACCATGTCGGCGGCCTTGGCATTGGCCACTGCCTGCCGAATCAGTGCCAGCTGTGCGGGATCGAGTGCGCCCTGGGCCTTGGGTTGCAGGCGTTCCCAGGCGATGGGCAAACGTACGACGTTCATGCCGGTATCGGCGAAGTGCTGGTACTCGCTGGCAGCGGGATAGCGATAGTCGACATTGATGATGCCAGGACGTTTGGCCGAGGCGATTTCTGCGCCGGAAAGATTGATGCCTGCATAGCGCAGTGCACCGCTTTGGGCCTGCGCCTGCGCAAGCGCGGCCACCAACAACAGCAATAGCGCACAGCACAGCAGCTGGCGCGGCCAGGTAGGGGAGAGGAACATGGGGAACTCCTGAGGCATCTGCGGGGGAGATGCGTTGCAGCTGCTTTTGCTCGACACCACAACGCATGGCCACCAGCGTATGCGCACCCGTGGCGCGCAACTACGGATGCGAGGTATCACTGAATCAAGCTGTGCCCGACTTCGCAGTCCGCAGTGGCCGTGGTCGATGCAATGCGCTCATCGCAAACGACGGAGACCTCGACGTTGCGCGCTGTCACTATCGCAAAATGCACACGGCGGGCGATCGCTGGCGTCGGTGAGTGCCAGGCGGTGGGCAGTGGCAAAGGCGATGGAGACGCGCTCACGTCACGCCGCATGCTTGTCTACAAGCTGCACGGCGCGTCACGGTGCAGGCTTTTTCCGGCGTAATGCCTGCACCGTGTTTGCCAGCCGATGAGAGTCAGTGCTTGCCGGCGCGCCGCGCGTACTTGCTCAGGATGCGCATCTGCGGCTTGTCGCTGCCATCCTTGCCCGGCTGCACGGTGAAGAAGTAGTCCGGCTTCCACCATGCGCCAGCCGCCCACCAGGTCCAGCCCAGCCAGACGTCGCTATTCTTTTCCATGTACGTCAGCATGCCTTCCAGGGCCTTGTCGCAGACCGGATTGTTGGCGGTACCGAATTCGCCCAGGAAGCCCTTCTGCTTGTTCTCGCGCAGCCAGTCGGTGAACCCGCGCAGTTTTTCTTCGCCAACGCTGTCGCTGGTGCACTGTGGCTTGGTGCCGCTGTAGTCGTTGTCCAGGTACTGGTGCGCTTCGAATGCCAGGTTGTTGCCGGGATCCTTGAGGATGGCCAGTGCCTTGGCGTTGGAGACGCCATAGCTGCTGCTGCGCCAACTGTGCGCGCCGGTGTACGCGGTGCCCGGTACCAGGATGAGATTCTTCGCGCCGGTCTTGCGGATCGCATTGATCGCACCTTGCGCCGCGGTTGCCCAATCCGGCGCGGAGATGCCATTGGGCTCGTTCATCAGCCCGAAGATCACCGATTTGTCGTCCTTGAACTCCAGCGCCAGCCGGCGCCACAGGTCGGCCAGGGCGGCGGCGGGAACCTCGTCGGTACCGATACGCTTGCCGTTGTACTTGGCGTAGTTGTGCAGATCCAGGATCAGGAACTGCTTGTTGGCCTTGGCCGCTGCCAGCGACTTCTTGATCAGGCCGAGCTGGGTCGCATCCAGATCGCCATTGAGCTGGGGCTGCAGGCGCTCCCACAGAAACGGCAGCCGCATCGTATTCATGCCCTTGCCGGCGAAATAGCTGAAGTCCGAGGCGGCAGGGTAGGTGTAGTCCTTGAATAATACGCCGGGTTTCTTGCGCGAGTTGAATTCCGCGCCGGACAGATTGACGCCGACGTATTTCAGGCCGGCAGAGGCCTTGTGCGGGCCGCCTGGCTCCTTGGCGTAGGCCAGCGGCACCGCTGCAAGCAGGGAAAGCGCCAGCCCAGCAGTACGCAGGCGGGCAAGCTGTGGGGGAGCGCGGAACATGGAAGCCTCCTTCGGCATCGACGTGGTGACCGCGGGGGGAGGGCACGGCCGGTTGAGATGGTGCAGGGCGACAGGTGACCCGACGAGACTAGAAGCTCGCGCGTTAGCGCGCCATTCACGCGTGCAACACCGATTTGATCGCGCAAAAACACCTGCACGGCGCATGCTGTGCCAACGGTAGCGTTCGCAAGAGGACAGGCAAGACGCACTGTCGCACGAGCGCGACGCGTCGCTGTCTTAAGCTATCAGGCCTGTTTTCCCGTCGTTCGCACCTCGTGCGCACGGCCCATACCCCGGAGTCTCCCATGAGCCAAGCCCACGCCTTTGCCGCCCAAGCCGCCGACCAGCCGCTTGCCCCGTTCGTGTTCGAACGGCGCGCACCCGGCCCCAACGATGTGCAGATCGATATCGCCTACTGCGGTGTCTGTCACTCCGACCTGCACACCGCGCGCAACGAATGGCACAACACGCTGTATCCGTCGGTCCCAGGCCACGAGATCGTCGGCCGCGTGACCGCCGTCGGCAATGCGGTGACCGGCTTCAAGGTCGGCGACCTCGCCGGCGTCGGCTGCATGGTCGACAGCTGCCGCAGCTGCGCCTCCTGCCAGGAAGGCGAAGAGCAATACTGCGAAGCCGGCTTCACCGGCACCTACAACGGCCCGATGTTCGGTGGCGGCGAGAACACCTACGGCGGCTACTCCGACCATATCGTGGTCGACCAGAAGTACGTGCTGCGCATCTCCCATTCCGACAACCTGGCCGCGGTGGCGCCGTTGCTGTGCGCCGGCATCACCACCTACTCGCCGCTGGCGCACTGGAAGGTGGGTCCGGGCCACAAGGTGGGCGTGGTCGGCCTGGGTGGCCTGGGGCACATGGCGGTGAAGATCGCCAAGGCGATGGGCGCCACCGTGGTGCTGTTCACCACCTCCGAGGGCAAGCGCGCCGATGCGCTGCGCCTGGGCGCCAGCGAAGTGGTGATTTCCAAGGACGAGGCGCAGATGGCCGCGCAGTACAACACCCTGGACTTCATCCTCAACACCGTGGCCGCGCCGCACAACCTGGACCCGTTCCTCAATGCGCTCAAGCGCGACGGCGCGATGGTGCTGGTGGGCGTGCCCGAGCAGTCGCATCCCTCACCGAGCGTGTTCAACCTGGTGATGAAGCGCCGCACCCTGGCCGGCTCGCTGATCGGCGGCATCCGCCAGACCCAGGAAATGCTGGATTTCTGCGCCAAGCACAACATCGTCTCGGACATCGAAACCATTCGCGCCGACGAAATCAACACCGCCTACGAGCGCATGCTCAAGGGCGATGTGAAGTATCGCTTCGTGATCGACATGGCCACGCTGGATAAGGCGGCCTGATCGTCGGTTGCATGACGCTTGATCGGCAGCCTGCGGTCAGGCGTGCTGCAGCCAACCGATGCGCAATGACGTCAGGTGCGTAGAGTCGGTAGGAGCCGGCATGTAAGTGTGTTACATGCCGGTCCCGAGCATCGACCGCGCCTGCCTGGCATTTGTTGAACGAGCGGATCGCCTTGAGCTGTGATCTGCAGGTGACCGCACTACCAGACCAGCGTGGCGGCACCTGTGTGTGCCGCCCAGAAAACTAACCGCAGATGCTCACGCCGCAGCCGGCTCCTTGACCTGCGCTTTCACACCCAGCATCTGGACGATGCTGCCCGCCGCATCGCGGCCTTCGGCGACGGCAGTGACCACCAGATCCGCACCGCGTACGCAGTCGCCGCCGGCGAACAGGCGGGGGTTGCTGGTCTGGTAGGGCAGGCGGCCATGGTCGTTGGCCGGGGCGATGATGCGGCCGTTGCTGCCGGCTTCCACCCCTTGCGAGGCCAACCAGTCGGGCAGGGTGGGCGAGAAGCCGAAGGCGATGATCACCACGTCCGCTTCCAGCAGCGATTCGCTGCCTTCCACCGGCACCGCGTTGCGGCGGCCGCTGGCGTCGGGTTCGCCGAGTTTGGTTTCCACCACGGTGACGCCGATGGCTTCGTCGTCGGCGCCGGATTCGATCGAGAGCGGCTGGCGGTTGAACAGGAAGCGCACGCCTTCTTCGCGGGCGTTGGCCACCTCGCGCGCCGAGCCGGGCATGCTGGCCTCGTCGCGGCGATACGCGCAGGTGACCTTGGCCGCGCCCAGGCGAATGGCGCTGCGCACGCAGTCCATGCCGGTGTCGCCGCCGCCCAGCACCACCACGCGCTTGCCGGTGAGGTCGGGCAGGGCAAGCTGGTCTTCCCAGCCGGCGATCGGCCGGCCGTGCGGGTCGTTGCCGCTGACGATGCGGCTGTTCTGCACCAGGAACGGCAGGGCCGGCAGCACGTTCTTCAGGTCCTGCCCGGGCAGGCCGCCGTCGGTGTAGCGATAGGCACCCGTGCCCAGGAACACCGCGTCGTATTCGCCCAGCAACTGCGCGATGCTGATGTCGCGGCCGATCTCCACCCCCAGGCGGAACTGCACGCCCATGCCTTCGAGGATCTCGCGGCGCTTGCCGATCACCGACTTGTCCAGCTTGAAGCTGGGGATGCCGAACTGCAGCAGCCCGCCGATCTGCTCGTAGCGGTCGTAGACCACCGCTTCGACGCCGGCACGCGCCAGGCGATCGGCGCAGGCCAGACCTGCAGGGCCGGCGCCGATCACCGCCACGCGGTGGCCGCTGGGCTGCACGTTGCCCAGGTCCGGGCGCCAGCCCATCTTGAAGGCGGTATCGACGATGTATTTTTCCACCGCACCGATGGTGACCGCGCCGAATTCTTCCAACGTGCAGCTGCCTTCGCACAGGCGGTCCTGTGGGCACACGCGCCCGCACACTTCCGGCAGCGGGTTGGTGGAATGGCACAGCGCAGCGGCTTCTTCGATGCGGTTTTCCTGCACCAGCTGCAGCCACTGCGGGATGGCGTTGTGCACCGGGCATTTCCAGCTGCAGTACGGGTTGCCGCAATCCAGGCAGCGGCCGGACTGGTACTGCGCATCGGCCTTGTCGAACTTGCCGTACAACTCGCCCCAGTCGCCGGAGGTACGCAGTTCCACCGGAATGCGCGTGGGCATGGTTCGCGGCAGGTCGAGGAATTGGAAGGCTTGCTTGCGGCTCATAAGAAAATCCGTGGCTGATTCCCTTCTCCCGCGTGCGGGAGAAGGTGCCCCGAAGGGGCGGATGAGGGGCGCGGGGTACTGCCCCTCACCCCCGACCCCTCTCCCGCAGGCGGGAGAGGGGAGCACTGCGGCGACTCTGACGATGTGCTGCCAGCATTGCCACTGCAGTCCTTCTCCCGCGTGCGGGAGAAGGTGCCCCGAAAGGGGCGGATGAGGGGCACTGCCCTCACCCCGACCCCTCTCCCGCAGGCGGGAGAGGGGAGCACTGCGACGACTCTGACGATGTGCTGCCAGCATTGCCACTGCAGTCCTTCTCCTGCGTGCGGGAGAAGGTGCCCCGAAGGGGCGGATGAGGGTTGGCGGGCACACGCCCTCACCCCCGACCTCTCTCCCGCTAGCGGGAGAGGGGAGCACTGCGGCGACTCTGACGATGTGCTGCCAGCATTGCCACTGCAGTCCTTCTCCCGCGTGCGGGAGAAGGTGCCCCGAAGGGGCGGATGGGGCGATAGCGGGCCACTGCCCTCACCCCCAGCCCCTCTCCCGCTTGCGGGAGAGGGGGGCAAAAACTCAAGCGGCCCGCCGCAGCGACTCCGTCAGCGACTCGATGCTCGCGGCCTTGGGTTTGACCAGCCAGAACTTGCCGATGTAGTCGCGGAACTCGTCCAGGATCTGCTGCGCCCAGATGCTGCCGGTCAGCTCGCGGTGGCGGCTGATCAAGGTGTGCAGGTGCTGGCGATGGTTCTCGAAGCCTTCGGCCGAAACGCGGTGGATGTCGATCAGCTCGTGGTTGTAGCGGTCCACGAAGTCGCGCTCGATATCCAGCACGTAGGCCAGGCCGCCGGTGAAGCCGGCGCCGAAGTTCAGGCCGACCTTGCCCAGCACCAGCACCACGCCGTCGGTCATGTATTCGCAGCAGTGGTCGCCGGCGCCTTCCACCACCGCCAGTGCGCCGGAGTTGCGCACCGCAAAGCGTTCGCCCGCGCGGCCAGCGGCGAACAGCTCGCCGCCGGTGGCCCCGTACAGGCAGGTGTTGCCCACGATCGGCGTGCTGCGCGCCTCGAAGCGCGCACCGCGCGGCGGACGCACCACCAGCCTGCCGCCGGCCATGCCCTTGCCGACGTAGTCGTTGGCTTCGCCTTCCAGCTCCAGTTGCAGGCCGCCGGCATTGAATGCGCCGAAGCTCTGCCCGGCGGTGCCGCGGAAGCGCAGGTTCAACGGCGCATCGCTCATGCCGTGGTTGCCGTGCGCGCGTGCGATGGCGCCGGACAGGCGCGCACCGATCGAGCGGTCGGTGTTGTGGATCAGGAAGCGATGGTCGCCGCCGCGCTTGTTGGCGATCGCATCGGCCAGCAGGCCGTCCATCTGCGTGGCCAGGCTGTCGGGCGATTCGTACAGGCGCTGGGCGGCGCAATGGCTGCCGTCGTACTGCGCGTGCGTGAGCAGGCGCGAGAGGTCGACCTTGACGCCCGGACGCGGCGAGACGTCCAGCTGCTCCAGCAGGTCGGTGCGGCCGACGATGTCGTCCAGCGAGCGCACGCCCAGGTACGACAACCACTGCCGCACTTCTTCGGCCAGCAGGCGGAAGAAGTGCTCCACCCGTTCCGGTAAGCCGGTGAAGTAGCCGGCACGCAGGCGTTCGTCCTGGGTGGCCACGCCGGTGGCGCAGTTGTTGAGGTGGCAGATGCGCAGGTACTTGCAGCCCAGCACGATCATCGGCGCGGTGCCGAAGCCGAAGCTGTCGGCGCCCAGCAATGCGGCCTTGACCACGTCCAGGCCGGTCTTCAGGCCGCCGTCGGTCTGCAGGATGGTGCGTTCGCGCAGGTCGTTGGCCACCAGCGCCTGGTGCGACTCGGCAACGCCCAGTTCCCAAGGCACGCCGGCATAGCGGATCGAGCTGACCGGGCTGGCACCGGTGCCACCGTCATGGCCGGACACGGTGATCAGGTCGGCGCCGGCCTTGACCACGCCAGCGGCAATCGTGCCCACGCCGGCATGCGCCACCAGCTTTACCGACACCAGTGCGGTCGGGTTGACCTGCTTGAGGTCGTAGATCAGCTGGGCCAGGTCTTCGATCGAATAGATGTCGTGGTGCGGCGGCGGTGAGATCAGGCCGATGCCGGGCTTGGCGTAGCGCAGCCGGGCGATCAGCTCGTTGACCTTGTGGCCGGGCAGCTGGCCGCCTTCGCCGGGCTTGGCGCCCTGGGCGACCTTGATCTGCAGCACTTCGGCGTTGACCAGGTATTCCGGGGTGACGCCGAAGCGGCCGGAGGCCACCTGCTTGATCTTGGAGCGCTTCTCGGTGCCGTAGCGGGCCGGGTCTTCGCCGCCTTCGCCGGAATTGCTGCGCCCGCCCAGCCGGTTCATCGCAATCGCCAGCGCCTCATGTGCCTCGGGCGACAACGCACCCAGGCTGATCGCGGCGCTGTCGAAGCGGCGCAGCACATCCGATGCGGGGGCGACTTCGTCCAGCGGGGTCGGGGTGTCGGCACGCTTGAGCTGCACCAGGTCGCGCAGCGTGGAAGCCGGGCGCGCATGCACCGCATCCACGTACTTCTGCCAGTCGCCCGCATCGCCGGTGCGGGTAGCGCGCTGCAGCGTCATGACCACGTCCGGGTTGTACATGTGGTACTCGCCGCCGTGCACGTACTTGAGCAGGCCGCCCACTTCCGGCTTGAGCTGGTCGTTCCAGGCGCGTGCGGTGAGCTCGCGCGCCTCGGTATCCAGCCGCGACAGACCGACGCCGCCAATGCGCGCAGGCGTGTCGGCAAAGCACAGTTCCACCACGTCCGGGTCCAGCCCGACGATTTCGAACAACTGCGCGCCGCGATAACTGGCGATGGTGCAGATGCCCATCTTGGAGATGATCTTGGACAGGCCCTTGTAGATGCCCTTGCGGTAGCGGCGGCCGATCTGAGACTGCTCGCCGCCCTTGCTCAGCTGCAGGATGCCGCGCCGGCCCAGGTCGAACAGCGTCTGGTAGGCCAGGTACGGATACACCGCGGTGGCGCCGACGCCGAGCAGGCAGGCCATGTGGTGCGCATCGCGCGCGGTGCCGGTCTCGATGATCAGGTTGACGTCGCAGCGCAGGCCCACCTTGCACAGGTGGTGATGCACCGCGCCGGTGGCCAGCAGCGCATGCGCCATCGGCCGGTCCGGCACCGGGTAGCGGTCGGACAGCAGCAGCATCACCGCACCATCGCGCGCGGCCGCTTCCACTTCCTGGCAGATGCGTTCCAGGCCGGCCTTGAGGCCTTCTTCCACGCTGTAGGACAGGTCGATCAGGCGGTTGCGCTCGACGTACTGCTCCATCTTGAGCAGCTGGCGCAACTTGCGCTGGCTGAGCACCGGTGAGTTGAGGATGACGTGGTTCACCGTCTCCGCGCCGGCGTGGAAGATGTTGGTCTCCTTGCCGAGCTGGGTGGTGAGCGACATCGCGATGCCTTCGCGCAGCGGGTCGATCGGCGGGTTGGTGACCTGCGCGAAGGCCTGGCGGAAGTAGTCGTACAGCGGCCGGGTCTGGCGGCTGAGCACCGCCATCGGGGTGTCGTCGCCCATCGAGCCGGTGGCTTCCTGCTCGGTCTCGGCCAGCGGGCGCAGGATCTGCTCCACTTCCTCGGTGCTGAGCTGGAACAGCTTGTGGTAGCTGCGCAGGGTCTGCTCGCTGAAGGGTTCTTCCACCAGCGAGGGGTCGATCAGCTCGGTCTGCAGGTAGGTCACGCCCTGCTGCAGCCATTGCTTGTACGGCGCACGCGCACGGTTGATACGGTCGATGGCGTCCGAGTCCAGCAGGTCGCCGCGCTTGAGGTCGATGGCCATCATCTCGCCCGGCCCCAGCTTGCCCTTGCGGGTGATGCGCTCGGCCGGCAATTCCCACACGCCGGCCTCGGAGGCCACCAGGAAATGGCGGTCGGAGGTCAGCATCCAGCGCGCCGGGCGCAGGCCGTTGCGGTCGAGCATGCAGGCCGCGTAGCGGCTGTCGCAGGCCACGATGCCGGCCGGGCCGTCCCACGGCTCGGTGTTCAGGCCGTAGAACTCATAGAACGCGGCCAGGTCGGCGTCCTTGAACTCCAGCGACTGGGTGGCCGGCGGCACCAGGATACGCAACGCCTGCAGCAGATCCATGCCACCGGCGATCAGCAGCTCCAGCATGTTGTCCAGGCTCTGCGAATCGGAGCCGTGCATGGAGATCACCGGATCGAACTGCGCGATATCGAAGCGCGGGGTCTGCCACACCTTGCTGCGCGCCTGCGCCCAGCGGCGGTTGCCCTCGATGGTGTTGATCTCGCCGTTATGGGCGAGCAGCCGGAACGGATGCGCCAGCGGCCAGCGCGGCAGCGTGTTGGTGGAAAAGCGCTGGTGGAACACGATCGCGCTGGAGGACAGGTCGCTGCGCTGCAGGTCCGGGTAGAAGGTGCTCAGCTTGTCCGGCAGCACCATGCCCTTGTAGCTGATGCCATTGGGCGAGAGCGTGGTGACATAGAAGTCCTGCACGCCCTGCAGCTGCTGCTCGGCGCGGCGGCGCGCCAGGAACAGCGCCAAGGTGAAGGCGTCTTCGGTCTGCTCGGCGCCGGCATCGACGAACACCTGCTCGATGCGGGGCAGCGTATCGCGCGCCAGCTGGCCGCACACGCTGTCGTCGGTGGGCACCACGCGCCAGCCACGCAGCTGCACGCCGGCGCCGAGCAACTGGCTTTCCAGTTCGGCGCGACAGCGTGCGGCCTCGGCCTCGTCCAGCGGCAGGAACACCACCCCAGCTGCGTAGCGCGTGCCCAGGGTGATGCCGGCATCGCGTGCCAGCCCACGCAGGAACGCATCGGGTTTACGGATCAGCAGGCCGCAGCCATCGCCGGTGAGCCCGTCGGCGGCCACGCCACCACGGTGGGTCATGCGCGACAGCGCCGCAATCGCGGTGTCTACCAGTGAGCGGGAAGGTTGGTCGTCCAGCTGGGCGACCATGCCAAACCCACAGGCGTCGCGTTCGTCGCGCACGCTGTTGTAGAGACCGTCGTCGTTGAGCCCTTGGCGAGTGCGGGGGGCCATGTGTGCCTCGTTGCGATCTTGGGAGAGCGGCGACGACGTTGCAGCGCTCGATCCGTGGAGCGTTTCGAAGAGGTCACCGGATGATCGACTAGACCACAGTTGATGCGGTGCCGCAATACACCGTTACAGCTGCAACGAGCACCGCGCAAATCCCTTGCGGCAGCTGGCTTGGCGCCGCTCCGGCGAGCGGCGCCAAGCGCTGCTCAGCCGCAGCGCACCGAGGTGACGACGTTCTTGGCATCCACTTCCAGATTGAGCCGTTCGCCGTTGAATTCCATGGTCACCATCTGGCCAGGCTTGAGGACGCGCACCGACTTGGCGCCGGCATCGCTGCGGGCCTGTTCGCTCACTGCATCGGTCACCGGCTGGCCCACCAGCGACTGCACCTGGGTGGCATCGCAGCTGCCGATCGGCGGCGCTTCGGGGGCCGCGTCGGGTGCAGGCGCGGAGGCCTGTTCGGCCGCGTGCTGGGCCTTGGCAGCGACGGCTTCCTGCTCGTCGGGTTGTGGCTTGTTGCAGGCACTCAATGCAGCCAGCACGACCAGGGTGCAAGTCAGACGGGCAATAGGCAGGACAGCGCGCATCGATGACTCCAGCAAAGGGGATGCCCCAAGCATAAGCACAATTCGCACAACCGGCATGGCTTGCGCACACGCCGTTGTCATTGCGTTGACGTGGCCTAGTCCTGCCCGGCCCAACAATCGGCCGACCACCTTCGATGTGCATGCAATGAAAGCCAAACGCATCCTTCGCAATGCCGCCGTCGCGGCCAGTACCACCGGCAAGCTCGCGGCTGCTGCCACCGGTGCAGCGGTGGCCACGGCGGCGGTTGCCACCGCTGCGGCCGTCGCACAGGCCAAGGCCACCGCGCGCGCGGCGGGGCTGACCTATGTCAACGACCAGCAACCGGGCATCAGCCGGCGCAGGGCCGGCAAGAGCTTCAGCTACCGCAGTGCGGACGGGCAGCGCATTGCCGATGCCGATACCTTGCAGCGCATCCGCGCGCTGGCCATTCCACCGGCCTATACCGAGGTGTGGATCTGCGCCAAGCCCAACGGGCATCTGCAGGCCACCGGGCGCGATGCGCGGCGGCGCAAGCAATATCGCTATCACCCCGACTGGGCGCAGGTGCGCGGCGAGGGCAAGTTCGAGCGCGTGATCGCCTTCGGCACCGCGTTGCCCAAGCTGCGGCGGCGCCTGCGACGCGATCTGGCGCTGCCAGGCTTCCCGCGCGAAAAGGTGCTGGCCATCGTGGTGGCGCTGTTGGCCGATACGCTGGTGCGCGTGGGCAATGCCGAATATGCGCGCAGCAATCGCTCGTATGGACTCACCACGCTGCGCAACCGGCACATGGAATTTCTCAAGGGCGGCCGCGCCCGGCTGAAATTCCGCGGCAAGAGCGGGCAGGAGCACGACATCGAGGTGGACGACACGCAGCTGGTCAAGCTGATTCGGCAGTGCCAGCAACTGCCGGGGCAATCGTTGTTCCAGTACCGCGACGACGATGGCCAGCTGCAGCCGGTGGATTCGGGGCAGGTCAACGATTACCTGCGCGAGGCGATGGGCGAGGACTTCACTGCCAAGGATTTCCGTACCTGGGGCGGCACGTTGGCCGCATTGCAACGCCTGGCCCGGCTACCGTTACCCGAGCGCAGCAGCGAACGTGCGCTCAAGCAGGTGCAGAACGATGTCATCCGCGAGGTGGCCGATGCCCTGGGCAATACGCCCTCGGTCTGCCGCAAGGCCTATATCGACCCCTGCGTATTCGAGGGCTGGCGTGCCGGCGAACTGCAGGCCATGGCCACCGGCGTGCGCGGCGAGCGGCAGTGGGAAGCAGCCACGCTGAAGTTTCTCACCGCCTCGCGTGCCAAGCTGAAGACAACGACAAAGAGCACTTCGAAACGCAAATGAATGGGCCGGATCGGGAACCAAAAAGCCGCGATGCTTTTCGAATCCCGAATCCCGAATCCCGATTCCTCAGCCGCAATACACCGCGGTGATGTTGTTGTTCGGCCCGGTCTCGATGGTGAGGTGTTCGCCGCCGCTGGCACTGGCGCCTTGCGCCGGATCGGCCAGCCCGCTGGCGGTGGTGCCGCCGGTGGCGCGCTCGCCCGGACGCACGCTCACCTGCAGGCTGTCGCTGTCCACCCGCGCGCGCTCCACGGTCTGCCTGGCCGCGGCCAGGCCCACGATGCCGCGCACGCTGTCGATATGGCACTGGCCGGAGATCACCCCATCGATCGGCTGCACCTGTGCCACCTGGTTGGAGGCGCAGGCCGACAGCAGCAGGACGGCGGTCAGCGGGACAAGGACACGGATCATGGGGGCAACTCCAGGCGAAGGACGTGGCCGTCAGCGTGAATGGGCCGCTGTCGCGGTGGCATGAAGGCATCCGCCGTGCCCGCGAGGCGAGGGAAGCGAGCGTGGCCAGCAAAACCGCAGCGAGCAGTCGTCAGCATAGTCGTTGCCGGGTAACTGTCGCCGATGGCGCGTGGTGCGAAGCAGCCACGGCACGCCGCGGCTCCGCTACGCATGTGCAGGATCAAATTCGCCCGACGTCGCGTGCACCACCGGGCGGCCGGGCAGACTCGGCGGCCTGCCTTGGAGCGATGCCAGATGACCACACCACAGCGGCGCGCAACATCCCGACATCGAAACGCAGCGCATGCCAAGCGATCACCCACCGAGCGGTCGATCGAATGAGCCGCGCTGCTCACCCACGCAATGGCGCGCCCGCATCCGGGCCAGGGCTGATCTGCTGCCTGGCAGTGGCGTTGGTAGGCTGCATGCTGCTCATGCTCGCGCCCTGGAAACAGCGTGAGATGTCGGCACTGATCGGCTTGCATGCGCAACCGCACGCGCCCGGCTGCGCTGCGCGCGCAAGCGAGGCCACTGCCACGGCCGCAGCGGTCACGGTCGGGAAAAACGATGCCGCCGACGAAAGCAGCCTGCCGAACTGGCGCCAGCTCACGCGTGCGCTGCAGGCCTGGTTGCACGCCGACTGCCATTGATGCGATCGGTACGCTTGCCCTCATTCAGCAGCGTATCTGGGTGGCGCCTCAGCGATAGCGCGACAGATCCGGTGCCTTGATCGTTGGCGTCATCAGTTTCGCGCCCAGCGTCTGCACGCCGGGTTGGCTGGCCAGTTTCAGTGCGCCATGCAGCAACTGGATGCCGAGCCGGCTGTGGGGATTCATCAGGCGTGCGCCGATCTTGGGCACGCCCTGCGCCTGCTCCACCATCGGGCGCATGGCCGCTTCATAGCGTGCAAATGCCTGCTGCAGATCGTCGTGCAGGGCCAGTTCGCCAGCCAGCACATAGGCGCCGGTCACCGCCAGGGTGGTGCCGATTCCGGCCAGTGGCGTGGCGCACCAGGCCGCATCGCCGGTGAGCACCACGCGGCCGCTCTGCTGTGCCTCGTCGGCAGAAAACCCCTGCAATGCCTGCGCATTGAGCTCGATCAGCACCTTGCCGCCCAGGGTGGCGATCTTGCGTCCCCGTGCGGTCAGCGCCACCAGCGCCGCACGCCGGTCTTGCGGGGTGGGCGTCCGTTTGACCAGGCCGAGTCTCTCCAGCTTGTCCAGCAGCGCCACCATGGCCGGCTGTTTGATCGCCGAGGCGATGACCATATCCCGCTGCAGCATTGGCCCCTTCCAGGACAGCAGCATGATCGGCCCGATCAGCGCCAGCGACACGCCGTGCGGCCGCAACTGCGCATCCACCAGGCGGTTGAACACGCGTGCCGCGTGGTTGGCCAGATACCCCGGCGCCACCGCGGCCTGGGGATGAATCAACGGGTCTTGCTCGTGCATCTGCATCAACAACCGTCAAGTGGTGCCACATGGCCGTGTGCAGATGGTATCGGGCATGCGGGCCAGGCGTGGCGGTGTGACGTAGCCGGTGGTGGCACGCGGCCCGGTCTGCCGGCAATCGGTGACGGTCGGATGCAAAAGCCGGCGGCTATACGGCGACAGGCCATGCAGCACCCTGCCATCCGACCTATTGACGACAGCTGTAGTCAGGCCTAGGGTAGCGACAACTGTAGTCAGGAGGCCGCCATGCGCGGCAAGACCATCGGGGACCAGGAGCTGGCCCTGTTGCAATACGTCCAAGAACAGCGGCACGCCAGCGTGGGCGAAGTGGCGGCGGCGTTTGGTGAGCCGCGTGGGCTGGCGCGCTCGACCGTGCTGACCATGATGGAGCGGCTGCGCACCAAGGGGTTTTTGCGACGCAAGCAGGTCGAGGGGGTGTATCGCTACAGCGCTACCGCCGGGCAGGACGATGTGGTGCGCTCGGCGGTGGGGCAGTTCGTGGAAAAGACGCTGCAGGGTTCGGTGTCGCCCTTCGTGGCGTGGATGTCGCAGCGTGCCGAGGTCAGCGATACCGAGCTGGCCGAACTGGAAGCGTTGGTCGCCAAGCTGCAGTCGCAGCGCAAGGAGGATTGAGCCATGTCGCCGCTGATCGAATCGATGCTGTGGAAACTCGGTGCCACCAGTGTGCAGACCGCCGTGCTGGTGGTGGTGGTGTGGGGGCTGTGCCGCGGCCTGCGGCGTCTGCCGGCCGCCACCCAGACCTGGCTGTGGTGGCTGGTGGGGGTGCAGGCGGTGGTTGGTTTGCTGTGGAGCACTCCGGTGCGCTTGCCGGTGCTGCCGGCGCAAGCGTCTGCCGCTGCGCTGGATTCGGCCGCCAGCCTGGCGCCGATCGCGACCACAGCCACCGCCGTGCAGGCCGGTGCCTCCGCCATTGGCGCGGCGGCCGGTCCGTCATGGATGCTGGCGGTGTTGGCGCTATGGGCCGCCGGAGTGCTGCTGCTGGCCGCCGGCACAGTACGCGCCTATCTGCGTAGCCGCGCGTTGGTGCGCGCGGCGGCACCCTGCACCGATCGCGCGCTGGTCCAGGCCCTGCAGATGGCGGCCGAAGCGCATGGCCTGTCGCGCCCGCCTGCGTTGCGGCTGTCTGCGCAGATCGATTCGCCGCAATTGATCGGCCCGTGGCGGCCGGTGCTGCTGTTGCCTGCCGCGCGCCTGCCGCAGATGGCCGACGACGATCTGGACATGGCGCTGACCCACGAGCTGATCCACCTGCGTCGTGGCGACCTGTGGTGGGGACTGCTGCCGGCGCTGGCCCAGCACCTGTTCTTCTTCCATCCGCTGGTGCATCTGGCCGTGCGTGAGTACGCCATTGCCCGCGAGGCGGCCTGCGACGCGGCAGTGGTCGCCGGGCATCGCCATTGCCGTCACGACTACGGGCGGCTGCTGCTGCAACTGGGCGTGGCGCCGCGTCCGCACGGTGGCGTGGCAAGCGCCTCACCCTCGTTCCTCAGCCTGAAGCGCCGCCTGTCGATGTTGCAGGACACCCGCACGTATCCGCAGCTGGCCGCTGCGACGATCCTGGCACTGGTCGCTGTGTGCGGTGTGCTGCCGCTGCGCCTGGTCGCCATGCCGGTGCCGGTGGCCTCGCCCAGCCTGCAGCCGATCGTGGTGAGCGCGCCGGCCATCGCGGCGCGCCCGGCACACGACGCGGCGGCGGCCGAACCGATGCGCGCGTTGCCGGCACCGGCGCAGCCGGCCATGCCTGCGGCCGCAGCGGCACCTGCCATGCAGGGCGTCATTGCCAAGGTGCTCGACATGGCGTTGCCCTCCGACAGCGCGGCGGGCGTTTCATCCGCGGACTGGGATGCCTATGTGGAGCGGGTCACCCACGAGGCATTGGCCGCCGCCATACCGCAGGCGCGTGCCGCGCTGCAGGACGCATTGGCCACCGGCAACCGCGATGTCGAACTGCAGCAGGAGCACCTGCAGGAGGCGCAGGACGCGTTGCAGGAAGCCCGCGACCAACTGGCTGCACTCGGCCCTGAGCTGGCGCAGGCCAGGCAGGACGCGCAGCAGCAGGCGCGCGAAGCCGAGCAACAGATCCACGAGGCGGCGCAGCAGCAGCGCAACGCGCAATACGCCTATGCCGCAGCGGTACGTCATGCCGCCGAGCAGGCCCACGATCAGGCTGAGATAGGCAAACAGGCCGCTCGTCAGGCCAGCGTCGAAGCCGCGCGCGGGCTTCGGGAAGCGGCGCAAGCGCAGCGCGAGGCGGAGCGTGCGCAGGCGCAAGCCGAACAGGCGCAGGCAGAGGCAGAACAGGCGCAGAACAACTAGGAGCCATCAACGACGCGACGGCGCTCAGCGTCTGGCGGGAGCGGCCGGTGCCCGGAGCCGGTATGGACCACGTGCACGCTCCGCTTCTGGGCGGGGGCCTCGCCTGAGCGCACGCTCCGCACCGGTTGACGGCGGCCGCACCGTGGTGCAGATCGCCGCAGGTACCGAACAGATGCTACGACCCAACATCGAGAGCCAGCCGCCGCGGGTGCGCTGCCGACCACACGCCAGGCCGGCAGTGGTCTCTGGCGCACGCACAGCGGCACTGTGCGCAATGCAGCTTCACTCCATTTTCGGCGGCGTACGGCCGGTAGACACACGACCGCAATAGGCACGTCCTGACCCACGCACCTGCAGGCGCACTGCGCTGATTGCGTCAGGGACAGGCAGCACCTGCATCACCACGGGCCCGCCACAGCCCGGTACTCCAGCGTGACGACGCCTGCAGCGTCGGCAACGCCGTGGCCGCGTCATCGCTGTCCCCCCGCCTGTGTGTCCTGCACAGGCGGTATCCCTTGCCCTATGCCCTTTGTGGAGATCTCCCATGATCCAGACCACGTGTCTTTCGTCGTGCCTGCGTCAGGCGCTGTTGCTGGCGCTTGCTGCTGTCGCCGCCCCATCGTCGATCATCAGTGCCTGCGCGTCGGCGCAGTTGGCACCGATGGTTGCCGCCGTATCGCCGGTGGCCCCGACGCAGCCGGCGGCAGTTGCCTTACCGATCGCACCGGCAGCGCCTGCGGCGCCCCGCGCACCTGATCTGCCTGGTGCACCGGTCGCACCCATCGCGCCCGTCAGACCCATCGCACCTGTGCCACCGATGGCTCCGGCCGCACTGACGCGCACACGCTCCGTGGCCTTGGCCGGGGCGGGCCGGCACTGCGGCAAGGCGGCTGTGCCCGACACCGCCGCACCTGCAACCGAGGGCGATGCCTATGTACTGGTCCAGGGCGACCGCCAGGCAATGCACGGTTCGCTGCGCGACCTGCAGACCGCGCGTGCCCATGTGCGCAAGGGCGAGCAGCTGCTGTGGTTCCGTGCCGACGGGGTGGACTACGTGGTACGCGACCCCACGCTGCTGCATCGCATGGCGGTGGCGCATGCGCCACTGCGGCAGCTGGGCCAGGCGCAAACCGCATTGGCCGCGCGCCAGCAGGCCCTGAGCGAGCAGCACGCCGCCCTGGCCGCGCAGCTGTCTGCGCAAGCCCGGCCGCGCGTGCTGCAGGCATCCACCGGCACACCGGCTGCACCCGGATCTGCGGACGGTTCATCGGGCGTGGCGCCGGCGGCGCTGCAGGCGCTGGCCGGCCAGCAACGCGCATTGGCCAACCGGCAGGCCACCCTGGCCCGCAAGCAAACCGCCGCGCAGGCGCGCGCTACACGCCAGGCGCTGCAGGTGCTGCGCGATGCGCTGAAAAGCGGGCTGGCCACGCAGGTCGCCGGCGCGTTGCACTGAGCCCAGCTCAGCGCTGCATGGCGCCAATGCCACCGTGCTCGCCGATACTGTGCAGCAGGCAGACGGCGAGCAGGCGATGACGTACCGGGTGGTGGTGTTGGGGGGCTTCGGGCATTTCGGTGCGCGCATCGTGCGGGCGCTGGCGGCCACGCCGCAGATACACGTGATCGCCGCTGGCCGGCATCCCGGCGAGGTCGCCGTGCACTGGCCGGACGCCGCAGCGGGCCGTATTTCGACGTGCCGGCTGGATATCGATGCCGCCGATTTCACGACGCAGCTGGCGGCCACCGGCGCCGATGCGGTGGTGCACACGGCAGGGCCATTCCAGGGGCAGGCCTATGCGGTGGCCCGCAGCTGCCTGCAGGCCGGCATGCATTACATCGATCTGGCCGACGGCCGCGCCTTCGTACGCGACTTTGCCGCCGCACTGGACGCGCCTGCGCGGCAGGCGCAGCGCGTTGTCGTCAGCGGTGCCAGCACCTTGCCGGCGCTCTCCAGCGCGGTGATCGACGCGCTGTTGCCGCGCTTTTCTGCCTTGCACGAGATCCGCATGGTGATCGCGCCTGCGCAGGGCACGCCGCTGGGGCTGGCCACCGTGCGTGCGGTGCTCTCGTATTGCGGCACGCCGTTCACGTGGTGGAGCCAGGGCCGTTGGCAGAGTGTGGTGGGATGGGCAGTGCCGCAGCGCGTGCAGTTCGCACAGTTGGCACCGCGGCTGGCATCGCCCTGCGATGTGCCCGACCACGACCTGCTGCCGCAGCGCTATCCCGGCGTGCGGACGGTGCAGTTTCGCGCTGCGCTGGAAGTGCCGTTCCTGCAGCGTTGCCTGGCGGCCATCGCCTGGTTGCGCCAGCACGGCGTGCCGCTGCCGATGGCGCGCCTGGCCACTGTCCTTGCGCGCGCCGGGCGTTGGTTCGACCGCTTCGGCACCGACCTGGGCGGCATGCGCGTGGAGCTGGCCGGCGAGCGCGATGGTCAGCCGCTCACCGTGCGCTGGGATCTCACTGCGGCGATGCTGCACGGACCGGAGATCCCCTGTTTCGCCGCGATCCTGCTGGTGCGCAAACTTGCCGCAGGGCAGGCGCTGCCGAGCGGCGCGCACGCCTGCATGGGGCTGCTGACCCTGGCCGAGTTCGAACAGGAATTTGCGGCCTGGCAGATGCAGACAGACGTGGTGGAAACGCGCCCGTGAGCGCTGCTGCGATTTCACAGCACACCGTGCACCGCAGCGCCGGTACCCGGATCTGACCCGATCTGACGCGCCTTCACTACAACCCGCGCTCGCGCCGAGCGTGCTGCAGCGACTCCATCAACGGAATCACGTCTCTGTCCTGCGCCTCCACCGCCACCAGCCGTTGCATCAGCAGCGACAACGTCACCACGTCCTGGTGGTTGTGGTCGGCCACGCGGCGCAGGTTGCGCGCGCTGCCGCCGCGCAGATAGCTCAGCCACGCCGCCGGCGCTTCGGAGCCGGGCAGGTCGTCTTCGCGCACCACGCGCAGCAGCTGCCGCTCGATGGTGGACAGCTTGCAGTTCTCCCAGGTGCCGCGGTACCGGCGGCGGGTGGGGAACAGCAGGTCCACATGGTCCAGTGCGGAAATCGGGTCGCCGCGGCGCGCCAGCCGGTAGCGCGTCTTGAGCAGCGGCGCGTCGTAGCAGCGGCCGTTGTAGCTGGACAGCACCGTGCGCGGCGACAGCCAGCTGCGGAACAGATCCAGCATGGCGCTCTCGGCGGCCATGGTGGACATCATCAACTGGCGCACGCGCAGGCCGCTGCCTTGCACGGCATCGGCGCCCCACTGCGCCACCCCGATCATGAAGGCGCGTGTGCCGGTGCCGCCGGCAAGGCCGGTGGTTTCGGTATCGAAGAACAACAGGTCCAGCGGGTCGACCGCGTCCTGGCGTTTGGCGAATGCCAGCGAGAGCGCCTCGCCGGGGATCGGCTGCGGCAGGAAGGCTTCGATCAGATGCAGGCCCGGTGCGATCTCGTTGCCGGGCAGCTGCCGATCGGTGGACGGCGCACGCAGCGGCGTGTGCGGCGAGATTGCCCGTTCGCGCAGGCCGATCATCTTGCGCAGGCCGGCGATATCGGTGCGTCGCTGCGGTGGTGGCATCGCCGACATCGGTGGTGCCGGTGGTGCGGTCGCGTTGCGTGCTGCTGGCGAGCGGCCTGCGCGATCTGCATCCACGGTATCGCTTGCATCGGCATCGGCAGCCGATGGCAACGCCGGTTTGTGGCGCACATCGTGCTCCACCCAGGCAAACACCGATGCCTCGCGCGCAGGCGATGCCGTCGCCGGTGACGGCAAGGCGCGGCGCGTGAGTGCCGGTGCGGTGCGCACATCGTGCGGTCGAGCTGCCGGGGCGGCATGACGTGCAGCGGCGGCATCGTGCGATGACAAGCGTGCAGCCGGTGCCCCGGTGCCGCAGACCGCTGCCCGCTGCGCACGTGTCGGCGTCACCGCCTCGTCCTTGCGCGATGCAGGTGTCAGCCCGCCGACCTGACGGCGCAGCAGGCGCAACCGTTCCGCGCTGACACCCGAGGCGCTGCCAGGTGCAGGCGTTGCTCGGTCCTGCGCTGGCGGCGTGGCAATGTCGGCCGCCATGTGCGCACCGCTTGCATGCGTGCCGCCTGAGATCGCGCCAGCCGCCGCTGCCTCAACGGCTGCTCGCCTGAGCAATGCCGGCTGCGTCGGTGGCGCAGATGGCTTGGTCGCGCGCGCGCTCGCCCATGCCGGCGCCACAGCGTTCGCGTCGCTCTGTGTGAGCGTCGGCGTGGCAACGCGCAAGGCGTCAACACGGTGCGCTGCATCCGCCAGCCGTGGCTCATCGGACAACCGCAAGGCCGGCGCATACGCGGGCACATCGGCCGCAGCAGACGTTGCGGCCGATGGCGCCACTGGCGCAGACGATGTGCCCGGCCTGGCTGCATCGACAGCTGTCTGCGGCATCTCACCCACAAGCGCGGCATCGTTCGCACGCGCCGCTGCTGCCCCTTGCTGTGCATCGCTGTCAGCAACCACCGCAGGCGCACGCACATCCGCGTGCCCAGCCTGCCGACGCAGCAAGCGCAGGCGCTCTGCACTCACGCTCATGCAAGCACGTCCAGCGCCAAGTCGTCGTCCACCTGGGTGGCATGGCGTAGCGGCGCATCGGCATCGAACAACAGCGCCAGCACCGTCAACGCCAGCGACTTGGGCGATTCGCCCTTGCCTTCCTCGTGCGCGGCCAGCACCGGGCCCACGCAGGCCGGGCACCCGGCGCTGCAATCGCAACGCCGTACCAGCTCGTCCGCGCGCTGCAGCAGCTCGGCCTGACGCAGCCACAGCGGCTCGCTCAAGCCCACCCCGCCGGGGAAGTTGTCGTACAGATACACCGTGGGCACGAAGGCCTGCTGCAGTTCCACCGCGCCCTGCTCGCCTTCTTCCACTCCGCGCAGTTGCCCGCGCCCGGTCTGGTCGGCCACCGCAAACCACGCGCCATCGCCATTGCCCACGGCCTTTTGCAGGTCGCGCGCATCGGCCATCACTGCCACCGTGGCCACCACGTGCAGCGCGTAGGCGGCGCCCAGGAAGCCATCCAGCGCATCCTGCTTGGACGCGAACGCCTTGCCCAGGGTGGCCTGCGGCAGCTGCCACCATACCGCCGTGGTGTGCAGCTCCTGGTCGGGCAGATTCACCGGCCCGTAGCCGATGTTTTCATGCGTGTAATAGCGGATCTTCTTGTAGCCGGACACGCGCCGCACCACATGCACCTCGCCATGGTGGCAATCGCCACGGCCGGCCACACCGCCATCGAAGCGGTCCAGCACCTTCAACTTGGTGTAGTCGATGCTGTCGGTGTAGTAGTCCACATGGGTGCGTGTCACGTACGCCTTGCGGCCTTCCCAATCCAGCCGCTCCACTTGATACGGCGTGCTCTGCACCATGTGGATGGCGCCTTCGTACAAGGTCAGCGCCGCGGCCGAATAATCCACCTCGGCAATGATCTGCTGCTTGCCGTCGCTCTTGTCCACCACCACGAAGTTGCCATCGGCCACCAAGCGCAGGCTCACCGCATTGGCCGGATAGCTGTCGGCAATCCATTCCCAGCGGTCGCCTTCCTGGTGGATCACTTCGCTTTCGGCCAAGGCTTCCAGGAACACCAATGGGTCGATCGGCCCGAACGGTTCGCTGGCGATGAACGGCAATTCGAACGCCGCGCAACGGATGTGGTCGAACAGGATCAGCGGCTGATCCGGCGCAATGCGCGCATGTTCGGGCGAGGCGTCGGCGAAGAAATCCGGGTGCCGCACCACGTATTGATCCAGCGGTTGCGAGCTGGCCACCAGCACGCCCAGCGCCGGCTGCTGGCGCCGCCCGGCGCGGCCGAAGCGCTGCCAGGTGGCCGCCACGCTGCCGGGGTAGCCATTGAGGACCACCACATCCAGCGCGCCGATATCCACGCCCAGCTCCAGCGCAGAAGTCGAAATGATGCCGTCGATGCTGCCGGCACGCATCGCCCGCTCCACTTCGCGTCGCTCGGTGGGCAGGTAGCCGCCGCGGTAGGCACGAATCCGCGCCGGCTTGCGCGGGTCGTGGTCGAAGATGTCCTTGAGGTACTTGGTCAGCACCTCCACCATCAGGCGCGTCTGCGCAAACACCAGCGTCTTCAGCCCGCTCTTGATGGCGATGCGTGCGATGCGGTTGCTCTGCGAACGCGCCGAGGCGCGCAGGCCCAGGTCGGCATTGACCACCGGCGGGTTCCACAACAGCACATGCTTGTCGCCGGTGGGCGCGCCGGACTCGGTGATCGCATGCACCTGTTCTTCGATCAAGGCCTGCGCGTGCGCATGCGGGTTGCCGATGGTGGCCGAGCACAGGATGAACTGCGGGGTGGCGCCATAGAACGCGCAGATGCGCTTGAGCCGGCGCAGCACGTTGGTGACGTGGCTGCCGAACACGCCGCGGTAGGTGTGGATCTCGTCGATCACCACATAGCGCAGGTTTTCGAAGAACTGCGCCCACTTGGTGTGATGCGGCAGGATCGCCTGGTGCAGCATGTCCGGGTTGCTCACCACGATGTCGCCATGCAGGCGGATCGCCTGGCGCGCATCGCCGGGGGTATCGCCGTCGAAGGTGAAGGCCTTCACCCCCAGCGCGCCGGCGCGGTTCAATTCCAGCAGTTCGGCCACCTGGTCCTGCGCCAGCGCCTTGGTCGGGAACAGGTACAGCGCCTTGGCCCCTGCGGTCATCGCCGCGCTCACCACCGGCAGCGTGTAGCACAGCGACTTGCCCGAGGCGGTGGGCGTCACGATCGCCACATGCTCGCCACGCTGGGTGGCCGCCCAGGCGGCGGCCTGATGGCTGTAGAGCTGGTCGATGCCGCGCGCGCGCAGTGCATCGGCCAATGCGGCCGGCACATCCTCCGGGATCGGCGCATAACTGCCCTCGCGCCCGGGGATGGTGAAGCTGCCGGTGATGCGGTCCTGGTAGCGCCGTTCCAGGCGCTGCGTGAGCAGTGCGCCATCGCGGCTGGGCCGGCCATCGGTGGTGGCCAGGGCGCGTTCGGCGGTTTCGGTGCGGGGAGCGAGGGTAAACGGAGGCATACGGCGGCTCCCAAAGAGGGGCATGAGACAGGGGAGGTGTCTCAGGGTATGAGACCGGCGCCCGCGCGCCCAGCCTGACTCACTGAGCGGATTCAGCAAGCGGGGTATCCTGTTGCCCCCCACTGCGTCATGGCTGCCTTGCACGCTGGGGGATCCCCCACATCGAAGAACCGCCGTGCCCGTGTCTGCCAACGTCACTGCTCCGCACTACAAGTCTGTTTCTGCCCGCCGCGCCGATGTGATCGTGCATGCCGCCGGCCTGTTCCTGGCCATCGTCGGTGGCGGCTGGATGGTGTGGCGGGCGCATACCAACCAGACCATGCTGTTTGCCACCTGCGTCTATGCGCTGGGCTTGCTGACCATGTTCGCCTGCTCGGCCGCCTACAACTTCGCCCCACCGCTGCGCCAGCCGATGCTGCGCAAGTTCGACCATGCCGGCATCTTCGTGATGATCGCCGGCTCGTACACGCCATTCTTCCTGGTTGCGCTCGATGGCCCCTGGCGCTGGGCCATGATCTTGAGCGTCTGGTGCGTGGCCTTGTTCGGCGTGTTCGCCAAGCTGTGCCTGCCGGGCATCGCCAAGGGCTTCTGGGTGGCGATCTACCTGTTGCTGGGCTGGGCCGGTATCGTGGTCATCAACCAGATGATCGCCGGGCTGGACAGCGCGGTGCTGTGGCTCATCGTTGCCGGCGGTGCGTTCTACACCGTGGGCGTGGCCTTCTACGTGCGCAAATCGCTGGTCTACAACCGCGCGATCTGGCACGCCCACGTGCTGGGCGGTGCACTGTCGCATTGGTATGCCATCTGGCTGTGCCTGCGGCCGGTGGCGGTGGTGTAGGGCTAGCAGAGTCTGGTTGGCGCGCAGGAAGTCACTGCGCCAATGACATGCCCTGCGCGGGCGGCCACGGCATCCAGCACTGCGCGCATGTCCTGGATACGGCAGTGCGTCCTCAGCAGGTGCCGCGCGATGCTCGGCACGGCAACGACGCTGCGTGACGCAGCAGCCGCTACCACATGAACTTCATCTCGCAGCCAAGGTAACGGCTATTGTGGCCACCGGCCGCGCGCACGCTCTGGCCGGCCTGGTACTGCACCACTTCCAGCGCGGTCTGCAGGTGCGCGTTGAGCTTCCAGTCGCCGCGCAGCTGCAGGTAGCGGCCGGTCCATCGCTTGCCGGTGCCGGCGGTTCCGGCCAGTGGAATGTCCGGTTGCACGTACACCGCGTCGGCGGTGCGCTGCCGCCATAACAGACCCATGGCGGCCGTGACGCTCAGCGTCGCGCTCGGTTGCACGGTGAGCGCCGGTTTGACCAGCAGCAGGTTGGCGTAGCCGGTGTAGCCGGCCAGGTTGATGTACGCCCCATTGGGAAACAGCGGGTTGAAGGTCTCCACACGGCCGTCGCCGGGGCGATGGTCGCCGGACGCGGTGTCCACCTGCAGGCCCAGGCGCGGCGTCAATGGGGTGGTCTTCCAGGTGTAGCCGGCCTTCAGGCCCACCGCCCAGGCGCGTGCACGGCTGCTGCCCACCCGTCCGCGCTGCCCCATCGCTTCCACGTCCCAATCGATGCGTTGATGCGCGCCGGCAAAGCGCGCGTCCAGGATGTGGCGACGTTCATTGCCGGAAGCATCCAGAAAACCGGCATCGTCCTGCCGGTAACGCGCGTAATACAGCGACAACTCATTGGTACCCAACACATGGCGCTCGATGCGCACGCTATCGAAGCGAAGATGGCCGTTGGACACATCGTCGAAACTGCGTTCGTCGGCGTACTGCACCGGCTGGCTGACGAAGGCGATCACGCGCCAGGGGCCGGTTTCGTAATTGACCCACGCCGCATCGAACGACTGCCGCACATTGGGCCCATCGCGCAGCGAGACAAAGCGCTGCAGGTCGAACGCAAACTCCTGCCGGCCCACCCGCCACTTCAACCTGCCGTTGCCCACTGGCGCGTTATAGGCGACGAACGCCATGCGCAAGTCGGCGCGATTGGCATCGGCCGGCCCGTGCTGGCGCTTGTCGAAGGCACGCGCATCTTCCAGTTGAGTGAACAGTTGCCAATGCGCGCCAACGCGCAGATCCACATGAGCCTGCAGGCGCTGCAGCACATCGCTGTCGCGCTGGCGGCCGATGCCCAGTGCCGGCGCATCGTTGCTCTCGAAGCGCTCGCGCAGGTTGAGTCCGAACGATGCGTACGCCGCATCGCCCAGCGGCACAAACTTCAAACGATCCAACGGCTGCGTGCGCAGCGCAGGATCGGCCAGCGGCGACCAGTCTTCCTGCCAGCGATTGGATGCGATCTTGGGGCGTGCGGCGCCAGCATCGCCAGCCGGCAGTGGCGTTTGCGCGCATGCCGCAGGGTGCGCGCACAGCAGCGCAATCAGCGGCAAGGCCAGGCGTACGGTCATGTCGATCAGCGCGGGGTGTCGGCATGCAGTTCGGCGATGTAACCGCCGGGAAACGCCAGCATCGCCGAGCGGCGCTGCGCAGCGGCCACTGCCGGTACCAGCACCTTCGCTCCCGATGCGGTGGCCCGCGCAAGCGTCGCTTCCAGGTCCTGGACCGCATAGCCGGTGAGCTCGCGGCCGTACGGGTAAGGCAGGTGGCCATCGGTCACCAGCACCTGCAGATCGCCGAAGCCGGAGCGGATCAGGATGCTGCGATAGGTCTCGCCCGGCCGGCCGATCAGCGCGGCGTCGGCCTTGCGGTCGTCGCGTACCACCTTGCCGTGCGAGAACGTCCGCCAGGCCGCGGCGAAGGCATCGGCACGGTCGCGCGAGACATACACGCGATTTTCCGGAATGGTGGCCAGCGGCGCGTAGTGCGGCGGGGTGTCGTGCCAATACAGCTGCATGGTGACGCCGCCCGGCCAGGCGATCACCGCATCGCGGCCGATCGGATCCTTGAACGGTTCCACCAGCACCTCGGCGCCGGCAGCGCGCGCTGCGGTGATGGCCTGCTCCATGTCGGTTACCAGATACCCGGTGCGTTCGGAGCCGAACGGGTAAGGGATCGGTGTGCGGAAGCCGAACAACGACACCGTGCCGGCCTTGGTCTGCACCAGTTGCGAGCTGGTGCTGCTCGGTGTCGGCGTCACGGTGGCAATCACCTGACGGGTGCTCTGCCCTTCGAAGGTGGCCGCAAAGCTGCGCACGAAGGCATCGACATCGGCCGGCGCGACATACACGTGGGTGGTGTCGTACTGCGGGCCAACCGACACCGGCGGCGCCGCCCGCACGCAGGCCGGCAGCAACAAGGCAGCAGACAGGCCCAGCGAGAGCATCAGGCGCATGGAAGATTCCTCGAAGAGTGAAGTGCGTGGGGCCAACGCGCGGGCGGAGCGGTTCTGGAGCGATGCGGTCTGCCCGCCCACGTCCTCCCGGCGGCGAGGGCGTGGGCAGCCTGTGCGCGGAAAGCACACCGTGCGGTTGCCGCAAGACCGCGTAACGCGCAGCGCGATGTCGATGCCGCTGCGTGCCACCCCATCAGCCCTCGGGTGGCGGGTCCTGGGGTGGTGGCGTGCCTTCTGCCTGCGTCGGTGGGCGCTGTGCCTTGGGCAGATGCCCGAACATATGCGGCTGGACCTGCTGCTGCAGCCATGAGGTTTCGGTCTGGCTGCGTGCCAGCAGGTGACGCGCCAGCGGTGGCAGCTGTTCGCCGATCAGGATGCCGAGCAAACCGATCAGCGCAATGATCGGCGGTGCCGGTGAGCGCACATTGAGCAGGCTGTAGATCACCCCGACCAGCAGGCCGGCGGCGAGCGAGAGCAGATAGGGCTTCATGCCGGGCTCCTGTGGTGACGGCACGCCATAACGGTGCGCGCAGCCGTCATCGCGCCCGGATGCAGTGGCGCGGTAGCATGCGGCACCGGACCGGCAGCGGCGGTGGGCCGGGCTGCCTCACGCAGCCGCCGTGCAGGCCGCCGTGCACGGCCGCTCGGCCAGGAACGGACATCGTGCGGCTGCAGTGCGGGGCGCTGAGTGGAGCAGTCGGACCCTGTCATCGACGCGATCTCTCGAAATGCGGGAGGCACCTGGCCATGGCGTGCTGCGATGGCTGCGGTAGCCGTCATGCTGAACGCAGTGCGGCCGATCCAGAACACCGGGACGGGTCACCCCCCGATGACCCGAACGGGGGACCGGCAGGCTGGCGGGCGAGGCATCCGTCACCACGAAAGCGTGCATCGCCTGCCGCAGCAGCGGTGTGCTCACTCGCGCCAGCCTGGCTTTGTCGCGCACAGGGTCAGCAACGCGCACGCTCAGCTGCGCAAGCTCGCGCCAGCGCCCAGACGATCCCGCGCGTATTCCCCGCAACCGGTCTCGTATCCGGCAAGGCCGTCAGCCTTGGCGATCGGTGTGCACGGGCCACCACGCAGGTGTCGCCCTTGCCCTTGCGCGCACGCCGCGCGGTGTGACGCGCCGCCGCCAATCGCCGCCCTTATCGCACCGCCACCCGCAGCCCGATGCTGTGCGCTGGCAGGCGCGCTTCCACCGGCGCGCGCCGTTGCACCCACATATCGCCCATCCTCCGGTCCAGCCCCCGCTCCAGGCCGGTAACCATGCCCGCGCCCGGGGTGAAGGTGAGTTCGCCGAAGTACGCCTTCCCCTGCTGGATATACCAATCCACCCGCACGTAATCTCGGCAAGGCCGAGCCATTCGCTGGCGCATGGAGGCGCAGGCCCGCGCAGCAGCGGGCTGTTGGAGCGGCGCCCGCACGTTGCTGGAGTACGCTAGGTCAAGCCCGACGACAGAGACGCCTCAGCCATGACGATCACCATCACCGCCTTCGAACGCTCGCCCGATGGTGGCAAAGGCTTGGTGCGTGATACCCGCCTGCGCTGGGCGCTGGAAGAAGTGGGCCAACCCTACGAGGTGCGGCTGCTGCCGTTCCGCGCGCTCAATCAACCGGCGCACCTAGCCATCCAGCCGTTCGGTCAGATCCCCACCTTCGAACAAGGGGAGCTGGCGCTGTTCGAAACCGGTGCCATCGTGCTCCACATCGCGCAGCAGTATCCCGGCCTGCTACCGCACGACGACAACGCCCGCGCCCGCGCCATTGCCTGGATGTTTGCGGCACTCAATACCGTCGAGCCGCCCATGATGGAGCTGGGCAACGCCCTGCTGCTGGAAGCGGACAAACCCTGGACGGCGCAGCGCTTGCCGCTGCTGCAAAAACGCATCAACCGCCGGCTGCAGCATCTGAGTGCCCATCTGGGCGACAACACCTGGCTGGAAGGCGATTTCAGCGCCGGCGACCTGCTGATGATCTCGGTATTGATCCGCATCCGGCTCACCGGCCTGCTGGATGCGTTCCCGTCACTGCAGGCCTACGTCGCGCGCGGCGAAGCCCGCCCGGCCTATCAGCGCGCCTTCGCAGCACAGTGGGCGATCAACGGCGATAGGGTGTTGGATCGCTAGCCCGGCAGGCACGCCTGAAAACTCAAACCGCTGGGGCCGTCTTGGCTGCATGGCCGTGCAAGCACCAGGCGCTCCACATCCATCGCGCCGCAGGTCGGCCTTGGGCACGATTCGGCCCAACAGCACCACGCCATGCCGCACCGCGCGCTGCGGCATGGCCGTGCATGGCGCTACCAGACCTGCGCGCGCTCCTGGTCGGAGCGGACCATCGCCTCGCCCGCCTTGCAGGCAAACGCCTTGGCGTACTGGGGCATGTTGGAAGGGCCGGCATTGACGCGCACGACACTGGGCGGATGCGGGTCGGAGTTGAGCGATAGCACTTGCACCTCTTCCCGGAAGGCGTTGCGAAACAGTCGCGCCCAGTTGATGAAGAAGCGCTGCTCTGGCGTATAGCCGTCGATGGTCTTGCGGCGGTCGGGATGCTTCTTCAACTCCAGCATGAGCGCATCGTAGGCAATCGTGACGCCGGTGTAGTCGGCAATGCTTTCGCCAAGCACCAGCTCGCCGTTGACATGCAGGTCCGGCCTGTCCTTGAGCGGGACGTAACGGCTGACCTGTTGCTTGATCGTGTCGGCCCGGGCTTGGAACGCGGCACGATCGGCCGGCTGCCACCAGTTCCGGTTGTTTCCGATCGCATCGAACTGGCGGCCCTGATCGTCGAAGCCATGGCTGATTTCGTGACCGATGAAGCCACCGATGCCGCCATAGTTGAGAGCAGCGTCGGCAGTTTTGTCGAACAATGGCCGCTGCAGGATCACGGCCGGGAAGTAGATGCTGTTATCGGTCGGGTCGTAGTACGCATTGACCGTTTGCGGAAAGACCTCGCCCCAACGCTTGCGATCCGTCGGCTTGCCGATCTTCGCCATCTCTGCGCGGTGATTGAAGGCGTGGGCGCGCTCGATGTTGCGCAGGTAGCCGTCGCTCTCCAGCTGCAGGCCAGACCAATCCCGCCAGGTATCGGGGTAACCGATCTTCGGCAGCATGGTGGCCAGCTTTTCCAGGGCCGTGGCGCGGGTGGTGGGGCGCATCCAGTCAGCACCCTCGATGCGCCGCTTCATCGCGGCCCGCACGTTTTCCACCAGCGCGAGCGCATCCTGCTTGGACGCGGGGGAAAACTCCCTGGCCACGTAGAGCTGGCCCATCGCTTCTGCGATGGTGGTGTTCAGCGCATTGATCACCTGCTTCCAACGCGGCGGCGCCACCTTCTGCCCCTGCAGCGTCCTGGAGTGGAAGTCGAAGTAGTTGTCGGCAAAGGGCCTGCTCAATGCCGGCGCCGCATCGTCGATGGCCCGGAAGCGCAGATACGCTCTCCACTGCGACATCGGCGCGCTAGCCAACAGCCCATCCAGTGCCTTGAAGAATGCCGGCTGCGACACTGCAAGGCCTGGTTCTGCAGCGACCCCCTGCGCGGCCATGAAGCGGTCCCAGGCAAAGTGGGGGGTCAGCGCGTTGGCCTGCGCGGTGGTGAACCAGTGGTACATCTTGTGTGGATCGCGCTGCTCGGCAGGCGTCAGCAGCGCCGCGGCCAGGCGGCTTTCCAATTGCAGCACCTGTCTTGCCTGCACGGCCGCCTGCTCGGCAGGGGTTCCGGCCAGCACGAACGACTGCTTCACATAGGCAAGATAGGCGTTGCGGATGGCGGCGTACTGCGGGTCGACGTAGTAGTTCTTGGCCGGCAGCGTCATGCGTTCGACAGAGGCATACGCCACCATCTTCGAGACATCCTGCAATTGCGGCCGCGCCATGAACTGGAACAGCACGCCAGCGCCCTGGGCGTGGCGTTGGGTGATGAAGCGGGCGACGTCGTCTGCATTCTTCAGCGTGTCGATCGCATCGAGACGTTGCTGGATCGGGGTGATGCCCAACCGCTGGATGGTCGCCTCGTCCATCCCGGAGGCATAGAACGTTCTGACCAGCTGCTCGATGGAGCCATCAGCCGGCCGGCTTTTCAGCAGCGCCTCGGCAATGGCGTGCTGGTCCCGATAGCTGGCGTTGTAGATGTCGAACGAGGTTCCGATGCCAACCTCGTCCTGGGGGATGCCCTTGGCAAGCGTCTTGCCGTTCGCGAACGCATTGAGGTCCTGGCAGGCGTCGGCATGTGGATCCAGTTCGCCGATGTCCAGGGCCGGCGTTGCCGGCGCGGCAGCAGCAGAAGCAGGCGCAGTTGCCGGCGTTGCACCATGGGATTGATCGCCACCCTGCTGGCAGCCCGTCAAGGACAGCAAGATCGCCAGCGCAAGAGGTGCTTTGTTCGACATGGTCATCGGTGGCCGTGAAGTTGCGAGAGATGTCCGGGCAGCGTAGTTGCCGCCCTCGCGCAAGCAGGCCGGAAAAGAGAAAAGGTGACCATGGTCGCGAAAGACAACCGGCCGTGTGCCCGCTGGACGGCCATGCAGCCGCCGCCGCGCCCCACGGCCATCTTGCCCGGGGGCGGTCAGCTGTTGAGCTGCGGAATCTTCGCAAATGCCTCGGCGATGAAATCCATGAACACGCTCGCGCGCTTGGGGATCAGGCGGTTGGCGGCGTAGACGATCTGCAGCGGTGCCGGCGGCGGCGCGTAGTCGTCCAGTACCGTCTGCAGTTGGCCCGAGACCAGCCCCTGTTCGTACAGCCACGCCGGGCCGAGCCCGATGCCGAGCCCCGCGCTGACCGCCTCACGGGCGGCCTCGGGTGAGTTGACCCTGATCCGCCCGGACACCGGCACGTCGGTGTCCCTGAAACGCCAGCTCGCTCCGGTTGCCAGCAAGGTGTACAGCACGCAATCGTGATGGCGCAGGTCTCCAGGCGTGGCCGGAACGCCGCGGCGTTCCAGATACGCACGGCTGGCCACGGTGACGCGCCGGAACGCGCCGACCCGGCGCGCGCGCAGCGCACTGCTTTCCAGATGGCCGATGCGGATGGCCAGCTCCGCGCCCTCGTCGAGCAGATTGATATAGCGATCGTTGATCTGCAGATCCAGCTCCAGGGCCGGAAACTGCCGCAGAAATTCCGGCACCAGCGGCATCACGAAGGTGTGCGACAACGCCGTGGGGCACCCCACCCGCAACAGCCCGGACGGTTGCACGTCTTCGCGCAGCGCCATTTCCGATTCGGCCACCGCATCCAGGATGCGGCGCACCTCGGCGTAATAGCGCTCACCCTCCGGCGTCAGCACCAGCTTGCGGGTGGAGCGGTTGAGCAGCCGGGCCTGCAGCTGCTCCTCCAATGCCGCCACATGGCGGCTCACGTTCGGCTGCCCCAACCCCAGATCGCGGCCGGCGGCAGAAAAGCTGCCTGTCTCCACGGCGCGGGCGAAGCAATTCATCAACAGGAAACGGTCCATGCTCTCGATTCATGCGCAGCTGGCATGAACGTTATGCGTTCGCAGGCTCTTATTGCGGATCGACCAAGAAGCCATGATGCGCCTACCGAAGGCCCGCCACTGTGGTTGGCCTCACTTCAGGAGCAACGCATGTCCCGTCTCGCAGGCAAACGCACCCTCATCACCGGCGGCACCAGTGGCATCGGGCTGGAAACGGCCAAGCAGTTCCTCGCCGAAGGCGCACGCGTCATCGTCACCGGCGTGAACCCCGACTCCATCGCCAAGGCCAAGGACATCCTCGGTTCCGAGGTCCCCGTGCTGCGCGCCGATTCGGCCAGCGTCGCCGCCCAGCAGGAACTGGCCCGCGCGGTCGCCGACCACTACGGCCAGCTGGACGTGGCCTTCCTCAATGCCGGCGTCTCGGTCTGGATTCCGATCGAGAACTGGACCGAGCAGGCCTTCGACGCTTCCTTCGCCACCAACGTCAAGGGACCGTACTTCCTGCTGCAGTCGCTGCTGCCAGTGCTGGCCAACCCGGCGTCGGTGGTGCTCAATACGTCCATCAGCGCCCACATCGGTGCGGCCAGCTCCTCGGTGTACAGCGCCACCAAGGCCGCCTTGTTGAACATGAGCAAGACCTTGTCGAGCGAGCTGCTTGACCGCGGCATCCGCATCAACGCGGTCAGCCCTGGCCCGGTGGAAACCCCGTTGTACGACAAGGCCGGCATTCCCGATGCCTATCGCGCACAGGTCAACGAGCAGATCATCGCCGGCATTCCGATGGGTCGCTTCGGCACCGCGGAAGAAATCGCCAAGGCCGTGCTGTACCTGGCCTCGGACGAGTCCCGCTGGACGGTGGGCGCGGAAATCGTGGTCGACGGCGGCCGCCTGCTCAATCGCTGACCATGGCTGCCGTCCTTGCGGAACCGGCAGTGAGGGCGCGCAGCGCCACCACTGCCGGCAATGCCAGCGTTGACCGCCTGCCTGCGCCACCGACCGGTGCGCAGGTGCAGGCTGGGCGAGGCGCCCTGCGCGCCGGCACGCACGCAAGGCCCGGCATTCATCCCGCTGCATGCACGGCGGTCTGCGCCCGCTGCGTGGCCCTGCGCGTCCTTCTGCCATGGATGACGTGCGAGTCCATCGCCCTGCGCACGGCCGCCCCCACATCACCCTTCTCATTGCGACCCGGATAACCCATGTCTCCCTCCCTGACCCTGATCAGCCACCCCTTGTGTCCGTTCGTGCAACGCGCGGCGATCGTGCTGCTGGAAAACGCTGCACCGTTCGAGCGCATCGACGTCGACCTGTCGGCCAAGCCGGACTGGTTCCTGGCGTTGTCGCCCACCGGCAAGGTGCCGCTGCTGCGCATCGGCCAGCCGGACGGTAGCGTGGCCACCGTGTTCGAAAGCGTGGTGATCTGCGACTACCTCAACGACACCAGCGGCAAGCCCAGCCTGTATCCCATCGACCCCTTGCAACGCGCGCAACAGCGCGCCTGGATCGAGTTCGCCACACCCACCTTCGCCGATGGCTGGCAGTTCCTCAATGCCAGCGACCAAACCGCCGCCGACGCTGCACGCACCGCCTTCCGCGGCAAGCTGCAAAAGATCGAAGACGTGCTGGGCGAAGGCCCTTACTTCGCCGGCCCGGAATTTGGCATGGTCGATGTGGTGTTCGCACCGCTGCTGCGCTACTTCGACCTGCTGCAGGCGGACGTTTCCGCGCCGATCTTCGACGACCTGCCGCGCGTGCGCGCATGGCGTGCGGCCCTGGCTGCACGGCAGAGCGTGATTTCCGCGGTGGGGCCGGACTACGCCAGCCGCTTCCAGCAGCACTTGCAGCGGTACGGTGCCCTTTTGGCGCAGTCGGTGCCTGTGCCGGCATCGTCACCGGCACACGCCAGCGCGCAGGGCTGAGCGCATCGTCTGCGTGCGCCATACGGCGCGTAGTGCGATGGAGCGCGCGCGGCAAGCACTGGCTTGGCCGCGTCGCGCTGCACCCGCCCAGCCCGTGTGCATCGGCAATGCCCGGCTCCAGCGCGGATCGACGATGCGGCGCCATGCGGCTGAGCCAATACTGCGCAGGTCTTCTTTCTGACCAGCGCCATGCGCGTCCTATTCTTCTATGCTGCGGCGCCCGCGATCCTGCCGACGGCGTTGGCAACCGCCCACGCAGCACCGCCCACGGAGTTGTGCAAGGTCGTGCGCGCCATCGTCGACACAGCACCGCCGGGGCAGACGCACCACGCCGTCGCAACTGCCCCAGTGCGCAGCAACGCTGTACCGCCGCTGATGGTGCCTGCAGTTCGATCCCTGTCGCCTCATCTGCGCACCACGTCAACGTGCAAGATGCCTAGCAGGCCATGTTGCGGTACGTCTGCGTGGAGTTGCCTTGAGCTGACTCCAAGGCCTTGTTGCCGTAAGAGATCCAGCAACCGCTCTGCAAGCGGCATCACAAGGTGCATGCCCCAGCAGCGCTCCGATGAACCCCCGAACGGGAAATACCCGGGGTGGCTGTCGGGGTCGAGCCGGTCCCAGCGGGCCGCGCAAAAGGAATCCGGCTCCTCCCAGATGCCGGGATGGCGATGACTCAGAAACGGAAATACAAGTACATCGTCGTGAAGGCCAATACGGGCATCAATTGCACAATATTCTGGCGAAGCACTGCGACGGATACTCCACGAGGGAGGCAGCAAGCGCATGGTCTCGTATAGAATGCTTCGATTCGAAAGTTCTGGATCAAACGGCGAAGCGAGCCAAATCGCGTTAGTGACCAATGTCGAAATGGCGATGCAGATCGGTCCCGCTGCACGGCGGTACAGGCCAAGTGCAAACCGACGTTGCTCATAGGTGGACGCTGCTGCAGTTAGTGTTGCAAGCTCTGACGCATGAGGCCCCAAGCGGAAGGGAAAAAGCGCGCTCGCACTGATCGCTGCCCACGTGAGTGGCGGGGCAAGCACCAACAACCGGTCGACCACCATGCGCATCTGTAATGGGTCATCTCCGAACACCCACTCGCAAAGATACTGATGACCAACGTGTGGCCAGGAACCAGTGAGGTCTTTACCGCTGGGCCAAGGCTTTGCCAATGCATGACGCACGTCGCGACCAAGGGCCTGCATCACCTTTGAGGTGTGCGCTTTCGGAATTGAACGCCCACGAAGTGGCTTGAAGGTGGGGCGCTCCGACTCGAGGGCCGGCCTTGCCTCCAGAACTTTTTCGATCAATGCCGCGCCGGAAATACCCACCGTCGTCTTATCGAGACGGAACAGGTCATCGCCAACATGCTCATCCAGCAGGTTTTGCATCTTCGGCGCAAAGCGGGTGGCACGTTTGGCGGGCTGGGAGTGAAGTGCAAGCATCATTGCTCCGGTAGGCTCACACTCAAGGCATCAGCCTTGAGTGTGAGCCGCGCTTTGCATTTATCTGCTGAGCATTTATCTATTGAGATATACGTTTACCAGCAGTACCAGCCCCAAGCGCTGTTCTTGAGACTTCCCTTTGCGAGCAATGACTTCTTAATAGAAAAAAGAATTTTCATGGAAAGCTCCTGATGATGAAAGTTAGAGAAGGAACTGCAGGTTTGGCACTCACTCGTCGTGCCAACGGCACCCTATCCGCTGATAATACCCAAGTCAATGTTTTGCAAAGTTAGTTTCTTCGACTATCTGGAAGATAATTAAGTGTCGTTTAATTATTTCGTTCTTCAAGAAAAAATTTCGCCAAGCAGTACAATGGTGGCGATGCGTTCTACGGCATTCCGCCTGTACGCACTGGTCCTATCCCCGGCATGATACACGCGGGTGGATCGGGTCCTTCGGTGATCGCTGCACGCCTGGCGGCTCACATAGCGCCCTGTTTGCATCCAGGGAAGCGCACTACCCAGCAGTGCCCAAGTCGCCCAGCACGTCCTCCACTTGCTCAGCCAACTGCTGCAAGCAATGCGCCCACTGCTGTAGTGGAATGGCCGGCATGCCCATGGCGCCTTCGTCGCGCGAACGCGGTGTGGCCAAGGTAGCGAGCAGGCGCAGCTGGTCGCGTACGCGTAGAAGATGGTATTGCGTGCCTTCGGACATCCAGTAGCCGGGTTCGTCGTGCATGCCGCTCTCCTTACCGTGAGGCAGCTCCCGCTGCACAGCGCAGCGGGATGCCGGGAGGCTAGAAACCGCACGAAGCCGGCGGGCTTATTCCCCTTGCGGGTGTTGTATTCGCCGCCCTCCCGGCGCAGGAACGCCGAGCCGTGCCAAGCCTCTCGGCCGGACACAAAAAACCCACCAAGTTATCGGAGGTGGGTGCCGCTTCGTGAGGAGCTTCTAGGCTCCGAGCAGGAGTGTGCGGCGACCTGTTAGCCGGGTCAAGCAGCTTGTCGAACGCACGACGAACGCCTGTCGTGTACTGATAACGGATGGCGGCAAGCACGCTAGCGCCGATTCCGCGTAGGCATGACCGTGCCGCTGCCCAGCGTGGTTGCGAGCGCGCTAGCGGAAGGGCACGCCTTGGCTCGGTTCGCTCACTCCGCGCGCGAGTTCTTGCTGCTGCACAAGCTCTCTTTCCTGCGCGATAGTGAACCGCCCCGCTTTTCCCGGAGACTCCTTGGTTTGAGTCACGCCGACATGGCGGACTCGTTGGGTTGCTTGTGTTTGGAATAATAGTTGGCTTCGGCCTCGGCCGGTGGGATGTTGCCGATCGGCTCAAGCAAGCGGCGATTGTTGAACCAATCGACCCAGGCGAGCGTGGCCCACTCGACCTGCTCGCGCGTGCGCCAGGACGACGTGCGGTGGATCACCTCGGCCTTGTACAGGCCGTTGATGGTCTCAGCCAGTGCGTTGTCGTACGAGTCGCCCACACTGCCCACCGAGGGCTCCAGGCCGGCCTCGGCGAGCCGCTCGGTGTAGCGGATCGAGACGTACTGCACGCCCCGGTCGCTGTGGTGGATCAAACGATCCGGTCCGACCGGCTTCCTCGCATGCAGCGCCTGCTCGAGCGCATCGAGCACCAGGTCGGTCTGCATCGACGGCGACGCCTTCCAGCCCACGATCCGGCGTGCGAACACGTCGATGACGAAGGCCACGTAGATCCAGCCTTGCCACGTCGACACATAGGTGAAGTCCGAGACCCACAACGCGTTTGGCCGATCCGAGGTGAACTGCCTGTTGATCTGATCGAGCGGGCACGGCGCCTTCGCATCGCTCACCGTCGTGCGCACCGCCTTGCCGCGGATGACCCCGCGCAGGCCCAAACGCTTCATCAGACGCTGCACGGTGCAGCGCGCAACAGCGAACTTCTCCCGCCGCATCTGCCGCCAGAGCTTACGTACGCCATAGACCTGGAAGTTCTCGTCCCACACACGCCTGATTTCAGGCATCAACGCCTCGTCCGTCTTGGCCCTTGCCGAGCGCAATTCAGGATCGGACTTTCGGGCTGCGTGCGCGTAATACGTCGACGGGGCGATCGGCAACACCTTGCAGATCGGCTCGACCCCGTGAACGTCGCGATGGTCGTCGATGAAGCGCTTCACCTCTTGAAGGGGCGGTCGAGCTCCGCCTGGGCAAAATACGCCGACGCCTTGCGCAGGATCTCGTTGGCCTGGCGCAGTTCGCGCACCTCGCGCTCAAGCAACCTGATGCGCTCGTTCTCGGCTGTCGTCACGCCCTCGCGCTTGCCGGCATCACGCTCGTACTGCCGGATCCAGCCGCGCAACGTCTCGGCCGTACAGCCCACCTTGGCCGACACCGACACAATCGCCGACCACTGCGACGCGTACTCGCCCTGGTGCTCCAGCACCATCTTCACCGATCGCTCCCGGACCTCTGGGGAAAACTTGCTTGCTCTGCTCATGGCTCCATCTTCTCAAGTAATGGAGCATCCGGGGTTCCCGGGGAGGTTCAATAGCCTGATTAGCTGCCAATAATTTCTGGTCAGACTGCTCAACAGGCGTGCGAATCGCCTCATCAATATGCACATGCACCCGCTGATGTGCAGGATCATCCAGCCGACCCTCGACCGCGAAGACATTGCCTGTCTTACCCATCACGACATGGTCCACACGGCTAAGTGCGCTGCCTGACAGGGAGCGGTCATTGGAATCCGGATAGGCATCTCGGTTGTCCTTGCACACAGCAAGCAGGCTGCGGCTAACCCGTTCGCTCATGTCGTCGTAGGGTTTGCCCACGCTCTCGTCGATCTTGCGTACACCGCTACGGATCTGCTCAAGCATGGCGTGGTCTGGATGCGCAGGGTCGTCCGGACCGCGCAGGCCAGCTGCGGGCGCACTAGGAACAACCGGAACATAGCGATGGTCATGTGCCGGGTTCACGCTGCCGTCCTGGGTATGGTCAAAATGGTGGAGCGTTGGCGGGGCAGTACTGCTGTCGTGGTAAGGAAACGGTGCCTTGTTCGGCCCGCGGTCCAGGCCTTCGTTCTCGATCAGGTGCTCCTTCAACCCCAGCCCTGCCATGTCAATCACCAGCTGTGGGCGGACACCTTTATGCAGCACGTTTGCCCGATCTTCCGCCTGCAGGATCTGCTCGATGGCCCAGGTGCCGTAGTAGTTGGTGTAGTCCGCGGTGGGCTGCAGCTGGCCTGCTTGATTGCGATGCTCGCCTATACTTACTGGGCGCTGACCTGGTTGTGCGTAGAGAGGAGATGGGCGATCAAAGTAGTGTTGGCCCATTGCCGCAACGTTGCTGGCTGTCTGGGAGAGGCTCCCGTCCTGATTGAACTTAAGGTTAGGCTTGGCAACCGCCGCGGCAGGATTGGAAGGATCTCTTGATATGAAGTCCAGCTGCCTGGTGGTCCGGGTGGCAAGCATCACGTCGAGGCCATTTGCATTAGGATTGAGCTGTTTCTCGCGGCTCAGCAAAGCATTCCAACCGGCAATTTCCGCTTTTGCCTCGTCTTCCCGCCCCGACTGTATGTAAGCCCTGAGCTCATCGGTATAGTCATGCACCGGACCCTTGATCTTAGCTTGCTTTTCGATATCAGCTAGAAATTGCACGGTTGCTTGCGTCTTGGCCGCATGGTTGAAACTGTGTTGTATTTCATGTCCCAAGACAAACGTCATGTCTTGTGCATTGAAGCTGCCGCCCGGTGTGGACTGCGATGCCGATTGCAGACCGATCGGAGGCAGATTCATTATTTTTCGGTTGCCATCGTATGTGCCACCCGCAGAAACGCCGGGCCCAACAAATCCAAAGCCTTCCAGCTGAGCCCGCTGTGGTCTGGTAGTATCAGACGTATCGACGGTCGTTGCAGCCTTTTTTATCTCATCAGCTAGATATGGTGACTTATTGATGCTGGATTGCAGATTATCGACCATGTCTTGCGTGACAGGGTGCTGATTTCTCGCAGCGTCTTGGTAGGTGCTGTGAGCGAATGCCACAGACATCTGTTGAATCTGTAGTGAAGCTCTCAGATCGTTGGTCGCAGCTGTGCCTGAGGGTTGTAGATTCGCTGTAGGGAGCGTGATGACGCCATTTTGCTTGTCGTAAGTTCCTGTCAAATTCGGATGAGTGCTGTTCGAATTCCGTATCGTGAATTACTTGAGCTGCCCCGATTGAGCCTGCTGTTCAAACTGAGCCAGCAACCCAGCATCACTGGTGATTGCATTACGCAGCTGGGCAACTTGGTCATTGTTCACGCCCTGGGTAGCAGAAAAGCGCGAGAGTGCGGCTTCAAGCTGTGGGCTTGGACTAGCCATGTACTTTCTCCCGAGGCTCAGCGCCCGTTTAATGTTCCGATTGATTTAACGCAGAGTCGCGTTTCCTCACGGGGAGCTAGGTTCTGAGGAATCACAGAGATCACGATATTTCCTGTAGCACCGCTTTCTGCCAACTTTGTATAGCGCCAGTCTTCTAACTGGCCAATTGGGCCATAGGTAGGGGACGCCTTGAATCCCAGTGCCTTGAGCTTACGATCATAGTATTCAAAATCTCGCTTGCATATGCTGGACATACTTGCCAATTCGTCCACGCTATTTTGAAACGTCAAGTCGACGCCCTTCAAAAGAGAGGGCGATTCTGGCGTATACGTGAATGCATAGCGCCATCCATCGGCAAGGTCGACACTCCAGTAGCCAACTGACAGCTTGCCCTGCTCGGGCACTTTGAGCGGGATTCCCATGGTCTCCCGAATACGTTCAGGGCTCAAGTCATCTCGAGAATCAAGGCTTTCGATTAGCTTCAAAAAACGGTCGCCGATCTCTTCCGCGCTAAGGGTAATCTTGTCGGCCGTTACGGCCTCCGGCAAAGTCATGTCAGCGTGCTCCTTCGGAAGTGGCTTCAGGGGTTGGGCTGCTGTATGAGCACAAGCACTTATTGCAGTCCCACAGAATGCGATTAGGAATAACAGGGCGGTTCGGGGGAAGCGCATGGCAGATCCCAAAGACGGGTTGAGGAAAAAAGCTTGGCGAGCATGCTCTGAGCAACTGTGCAATTTCATCCTTAGTAACACCAAGCCCGGAAAGCCCAAGCTAACTCTACTTCAATTTTTGATTGGAGGTCGTCATTAGCTTCTATGATTTGCTAATTCAATGTACCAATTGATTTGACGCAGAGCCTACCAGGAGAGCCAGGTGTCTCGTTCTGTATAACTATCGACATAACAATATCGGTATCACTTCCGTCTTTCGCAAACTTAGAAAGCCGCCAGCTTTGCAGTTGACCTATTTCCCCGTATACAGGCGAATCGGCGAACCCAGAATTCACAAGCGAATCCTTGTATTTCTCAAAATTGACGCAGTTGCATTCCAGGCTGGAATACTCAGCCTTTTCGTTGATGAAAGACAAGCTTATCCCCTGCTTCAGCGAGCGAGATTCGGGGATGAGCTCCAGTGAGTAGCTCCAACCATTGCCAAGGTCTTGGCCATGGATATATGACTCGATACTTTCAGAGGGGAAGGAGACTTTCTTCAGGGAAATCCCGGTAACATCACGTACACGCTCAACTGTCAAATCCCTTGTAGATTCCAATCCTTAAAGCAGCCTCAAAAAACTGTCGCCAATTTCAACCGCGCTGAGCGTGGGATTGATCGTCGATGTCTCAGGCGTCGTCATTGCGCGTGGCTCTTTTAGGAGTGGCGAGGTTGGGTCGGCTGGCGTATGCGCACACGCACAAAGCATGCTTTGGCAGAGGACGAGAAGTGAGAGTGAAGTGGATGTTATGTGTCTCATCAGCAATCCGTCTATGCGGGCTAGTCATCTTACTTTAGCAAGTTGGAAGCGACGCCAGCCATCTTGCTCGTGCAGCCAGCTACTCATGCAAATTTTGTTCAAAGCAGGTCGATTTATCGGGATCTGTGCTTAGCTGTATGCACCATGCGGTTTCGAGGTCTGGGCTGTGACTGGCCATGAGAAGCTGTTCCGTAGCGTCTTACCGACCATTCAATGTAGTGATTGATTTAACGCATACCTGACTTGAGGAGCCGGCAGCGGAATTTTGCGGGATTACAGACAAGACGATATTTCCGCGCTCCGCAAACTTTGCATAGCGCCAGTTCTCAAGCTGGCCAATTGGTCCTTATGTGGGAGAAGCAACAAATCCGGCGCTTTTCAATGTGCTGTCGTAGCGCTGAAAATCCAGGCTGCAAATCGCTTTCATGTCAGAGAAGCGACCAGCTGTATTCTCGAACGAAAGACCTATGCCTGGTAATAGCGATGGAGATGCAGGAACGTAGTCGAATGCGTACCGCCAACCGCCACCCAAATCTTCACTCCAGATCACCGCGCCAAGCGCACCGGGAGCAACGGAGATCCGGAAGCCCATGACATCTTGAATGCGCTCTGGAGTTATGTCTTCACGCGAATCTAGGCTAGTAATAAGCTTCAAGAAACGGAGGCCCATCTCTTCTGCGCTAAGCGCAATTTTTTCGATCATGACGGCTTCCGGCAAAGTCATGTCGGCGTGCTCCTTCGATAGCGGCTTGATGGATTGGGCTGGCGTGTGAGCGCAAGCGCTCAGGGCAGGCCCGCAAAGTGTGGTTATAACGAGAAGGGCGACTCGAGGGAAACGCATCAGCGGATCCTGAAAGGCTGGCAAAGAAGCATGCGCCGCATCCGTGCACCGTGTGGGCCGTAGACATAAATAGCTGGCACCCCATCGCTAGACCACTCTTTGCAAAATGCCGGGGTCGGCACGCAGGCGGCTCCAGGTACGGATCACCCGGGATCCTACACGCGGCGTTGGACGCCCGTACATCTGGACTTCGTTGTCGACGACCTTGAGCAGGCGGTCTCTCAGTCACTCGCCGCCGGAGTAACACAGGAGCGGGCGATCCGTGACACTGCGTGGGGCCGCGTCGCGGTGATGGCCGATCCGTTTGGGCATGGCTATTGCCTGATTGAGTTCACCGCTGCCCAGCGGCTATAGGCGGATTACCTCAGCTTGCGTAACAGCACCGATAGAGCAGTTGCCTACCCTCCCTGACACCGCTGCCATCCACCCGCAGCGGCCGACACCTGTTCCCATCCATTGCGCAGCCGCTTCATCGCCTGCCCGCCCACGCATGCGTAGCCCAGTTGCTTGGCCTCTGCCGTGCCCAGGCCCGGTAGCGCGATGATGGAATCCGATGCAGCGGGACGCCCCTGGCTGCGTGCCTCGTTGCGCAGCATCATGTTCTCGACGCTCTGGCAGTAACGCACCATGCCCGGATGCGGATGCGCGCGGTATTGCTCGCAATTGAACGGCGTGGTGTCGCGCGCCATCGCGTTGTACGGCTGCCGCGTTGGCGGGATGGACTTGCTGTTCGCCTTGCCGGTGGCTGAGCGCATGCTTTGTGCGTAGACGCCTGGTCCGCACGCAAGCATGCACAGCGTTGTCAGTGCCAGCGCGACACGGCGCGCGGTGGTCATCCTGTCCATGGTGTTCCCCTCTGTCCGCACCAATCCTAGACCACGCGTCGCATGCGCGGGTGGTTCAGTCCGCTTGGTGATCGGGGTCTGTCCCTGGCGCTGCCGCCACTACGACGCCCGCGACGACAGATAGGCCACCTCAACCGTGTGCCCGGCATCTAGCGCCACGCTTGTGCCGACTGCAATGTCACTTGTCGGGTAGGGCACTGCGCAAACTCGCGTGGTGCTCGCTGCCCGCCTCACATCACGCCGATGCTGTGGGTCGCCTGCGCCACAACGGCATCAGCGCGACCAACCCAAGCACTGGGCCAGGCAGCAGCACCCACGCGATATGCAGCCCCAGCGCGTCCACATACCGCGTGCTCACGCCGATCGCCACCACGGTGATCGCAAAGCCAATGGCGTTCTGCATCGACAGCGCACTGCCCACGATGGCAGGCGGGCACGCACGTGCGGCCAACGCGGAAAACTGCGGGGAGTCCGCCACCACACTGGCGCCCCACACCAGCATCAACACCAGCGCCGCATAGCCCGATTGCGCACCCAGCCAAGGAAACACCGCACAACACAGCGCCGACAGCAGCAACGCCACTGCGGCCACGTGCGCGCTACCGATGCGCGCACTCACCTGCCCGCCCAGTACGCAGCCCACGGCCCCTGCGGCGATTACTGCAAACGCCAATGTGGCCGTGCTCACCCCAAGCGATTGCGCCAGGCCGGCGCGCGTGATCAGCAGCGGCGTCAGCGTCCACAGTGCATACAGCTCCCACATGTGGCCGAAGTAGCCAAACGTGGCCGCGCGAAAGTCCTTCAACGAAAACGCCTGCAATACCGCTCCGAACGCCAGCTTGCCGCCCGCCCGTGCCGGCACAGCCGCGCCTTGTCCCAGGCGCAGGATCATCGCCGCGGCAATCACGGCCAGCAACGATGCCGCCACCATCGGCGTCTGCCACGGCAAGGCGCCACCCACCGCCTTGATGCCCTGCGGCAACGCCGTGCCCAGCGTCAGCATGCCGACCAGCCACGCCAGCGCCTTGCCCGCATGCTGGGGCGCCCACTGCACCACCAGCTTCATCCCGATCGGGTAGATGCCTGACAGGCACAGCCCCACCGCAAAGCGCCACACCACCCCCGTCGCGACATCGCTGGCAAACACCGCGAACCCCAGATTGCACGCCGCCCCGGCGACCGCGCAGCCGGCAAAGATGCGGCTGGCCGCAAACCGGTCGGCCAACCCGCTCAGCGCAAAACTCAACGTGCCCAGGATGAAACCTGCCTGCGTGGCCATGGTCAGCCACCCAATGGCCGCTGTACCCACGCCCCATTGCCGCATCACATCGTCGGCCGCGCTATTGGCCGAAAACCACAACGAGGTGCCCAGCAACTGCGCCACGATGATGACCACGAGTGCGGTACTGGATCGCATGGATGTCTCACCCGCCAGCTGCATCGGGTGAGTTTAATGGATAGCGGTAGGCATCCATGCTCGCCGGGACGGAGCAGCCTGACATCGGAGCTACGCGGCGCCGCGCAGCGGTGTCAGCTTGGACCCAGTGTCAGGTAACGCGTACGACGACATGGAGGAAGGGGGGCGCCGGTGCACAAGGCTTCGCCCGTCCCCTCATCCGGCCCTGCGGGCCACCTTCTCCCGGGGGAGAAGGCAGACGCGATGCAGGGTCTTGGCTGGATCGTCGGGTGCGATATGCCAGGTATGCGAGGCCGCGCACGTACGAAATCGGACTCGGAAACGTCCGTGCCAACGGCCGAAAACAACAATGCCCCGACGTGATCGGGGCGTTGTTGTGTATTTGGTGCGGTATGGCACGTGTCACTTGGCACAGGCTGTTGATGACAGCGTCGCACCGCCAATCAGTTGCGCTGCCAGGCATCGAACCGGATTGGGGCGACCTGCGCGGCCAGCTGGACACGCTGCTGCGCTGCGCCAGACCGGCAAGGCCGAACTCGACCCCGAGCGCCTGAAGGCCCAGGCCGAGGACGTGCGCGATGACGGCAGGGAGTGGACCTGAGCAAAGCACCGGGGTTAACCCTTCGCGGCGACGGATGCCGCGGCTCGCTCGACACCGCGCCATCCAGGGGGGCGGTGTTTTTCGTCCACGGCGCGGCCGCCACGCCTGTGCGCCGTCGACAGCACGGCGCAGGCGCCGGCCGCCATGCGGTGCACCACGCCAGCGGCCGGCTGCGGCGTGCCTAAACACGTTGGCCGCAGCGCGTGCCGCTCGCCGCTGCGGCACGCGTCCTGCCCGGCCTGCGTGCCACAATGCCGCCACTTCCTACCAGGCACGGCCGCCACGTGAGTACAGCCCACCCCGTCGTTGCGCCGAGCGGTCTGGAGTTTCTGTCTGGCGGCGGGGTCATGGGCGCGACCATCCGCGCGTACGACTGGGCCGCCACGCCGCTGGGCGACCCGCACACCTGGCCGCAGTCGCTGCGCTCGGCATTGTCGATCATGCTCAATGCGCGGTTGCTGGGCGCGGTGCTGTGGGGGCCACAGCTGCGCATGTTTTACAACGACGTCTATCTGCAGTCGTTGGGCGACCGCCACCCGCATGCGCTGGGCCAACCGGTGGCAGCGGTGTGGGGCGAGACCTATGCACCGATCGCCGAGGATTTCGCACGGGTGATGCGCACCGGCGAGGGTTACGGCCAGGGCGTGGTCGCCCTGCCGATGCTGCGCAATGGCGTGCACGAAACCACCTACTGGAATGCGACCGCGTCCCCCATCCGCGGCGAGGACGGCAGCATCGTGGGGCTGCTCAACATCGCCATCGAAACCACCGCGCAGGTCGCGGCCGAGCGGCATCGCGACATCCAGAACGCGATGCTGAGCAACGAGAACACGCATCTGGTGCACGAGGTGGTCAACCGCACCACCGAACGCGATCGGGCGCTGGAAGCGGAAACCGCCGCGCGCCGCAATGCCGAGCGCGTGCAGCTGGCGCTGGCGGCCGGGGCCATCATCGGCACCTGGATCTGGGACCTGCCCGACGATGCGTTTTCGGTGGACGAGGCGTTTGCCGAGAACTTCGGCTTCGACCCATCCAGCAGCCGCACCGGCTTGCCGCTGGAAAGGGTGATTGCCAACGTGCATCCGGACGACCGCGACGGCCTGCGCGCAGCGATCAACGAAGCACTGGCACGCGGCGGTGCGTATGCGCACCAGTACCGGGTCAGGCGCCGCGACGGCAAGTACTACTGGCTGGAAGCCAACGGCCGGGTGGAACATGCGCCGGACGGCACGCCGCTGCGGTTTCCCGGCGTGTTGCTGGATATCGATGCGCGCCATGCCTTGTCCGAAGAACGCGACCGCGCCCTGGCCGCGTTGCGCGAACTGAGCCAGACGCTGGAACAGCGTGTCACCGCACGGACCGGCGAGCTGATGGTGGTGGAAGAGGCGCTGCGACAATCGCAGAAAATGGAAGCGGTGGGCCAGCTCACCGGCGGCCTGGCGCACGACTTCAACAACCTGCTGGCCGGTATTTCCGGCGCGCTGGAACTGATGACCTTGCGCATGGAACAGCAGCGTTTTGCGGAGTTGCCGCGTTACCTCGGCATCGCGCAAAGCGCCACCACGCGCGCGGCATCGCTGACGCACCGGCTGCTGGCGTTCGCGCGGCGGCAGACGCTGCTGCCCAAGCCGACCGATGTCGGCCAGCTGATCGCCGACATCCTGGAGCTGGTGCAGCGCACCGTGGGGCCGGGCATCCGGGTGGAGAGCGTGCCCAACCCGGTGCTGTGGCCGGCACTGGTGGATGCCTCGCAGCTGGAAAACGCGCTGCTCAACCTGTGCATCAACGCACGCGATGCCATGCCCGATGGCGGGCAGCTACGCATCGACACCAGCAACCACTGGATCGACCACGACCTGGCGCGGCAACTGGGCATGCGCCAGGGCCCGTACCTGTCGCTGTGCGTCAGCGATACCGGCACCGGCATGCCGCCGGACGTGGTGGCGCGCGCGTTCGACCCGTTCTTCACCACCAAGCCGTTGGGCGAGGGCACCGGGCTGGGGCTGTCGATGATCTACGGCTTCGCCAAGCAGTCCGGTGGCCAGGTGCGCATCCAGTCGGACGTGGGCAAGGGCTCGCGGGTGTGCATCTATCTGCCGCGGCATCTGGGCGATGCGGCGCAAACCGATGCACACGAACAGCCGCTGCAACTCACCCCCACCGATGCCGGCGAGACGGTGCTGATCGTCGACGACGAACCGTCCATCCGCTTACTGCTGGGCGAAATCCTGCAGGAGCTCGGCTACACCGTGATCGAAGCCGGCGACAGCGTGGCCGGCCTGGGCATCCTGCAGTCGGAGGTGCGTATCGATCTGTTGATCAGCGACGTCGGCCTGCCCGGTGGCATGAACGGCCGCCAGATGGCCGACGCCAGCCGCGCACATCGCCCCGATCTGAAAGTGCTGTTCATCACCGGCTTTGCCGAGAACGCGCTACTGGACGATCACCACCTGGAACCGCGCATGGCAGTGCTGACCAAACCCTTCAGCGTGAGCGTGCTGACGGCGCGGGTGAAGGAGTTGATTGCGACCGAGGGCTGAGTGCAGGTGACAACGCTGCATGCAGCGGAAAGCACAGCTGTCGGTGCTGTTGCCACCCAGCTGCAGGGCACGGCCTTGCAGGCAAGATGTGCGCTGCAAGCTGGGTAGATGCAGTGCACCTGGCGGTTCGAGATCGGCAGACGGTGGCATTGGCCGCAGCAACGTCGCAGACGGGCCGTGTGCGTGCCTGGCACTGCACAGAGGCCCTATCCGGGATGTCAGTAGGCATGCACCCCTGCAGTGCGGCGCCGACACGGGTGGCGACAGATGCGACGACCGCAGGCGATTACGCTGTAGTCGCGTTGCATGCTCGAAGGTATCGACGGGCCCGTGCATGACCGGCGCAGCCGCGGATTGGCGGCTGCAGACCGCCTGCGGGCAACGTGGCGGCATCGGTGCCGCCATGGGATGTCAACGGCGTTCCGCTGCCGCGTCACGCAGCCATCGTCAGTTACAGGCTCACTCCACGCTCGCCGCTACCAGCCGTTGCCACAGCGCCGCATTGGCGGCGTCGTCCGGCTCCAGCGTGGCGAGCACGCTCAGGGCGTGGTCCTCCTGCTCGGCGCCATGGCGGGCGAGCAGCGCCAGGGCGGCGGCCAGGCGGCCGTAGCGCAATGCGCGGCCCAGGGTGGTGGCCAGCAGGGTGGCATCGTGCTCGGGGCGCTGTTCGTCCAGCGCGGTGCCCAGCACCGGCGGCAGGTCCCAGGTGATGGCGATCGTCTTGGCCACCGCCGCGGTATGGCGTTCGACCAGCGCGGCGGCCACCTCCAGGCTGTAGGGCAGGCCGGGGCGTTCGGCGTAGGCATCGCGCAGCACCCGCAGGATCACCACTGCGCCCAGGCCCTGCAGCAGGCCGGCCAGCTGCGCCGACAAGGTGTCGCCGCCGCGTTCGCGCATGTAGGCCGCCGCCGCCGTGGCGGTGCGCAGGGCGTAGTCCCACACTGCGGCCGGCAGGCGCGAATACAGGCCGCCATCCAGGCTCAGCACCGGCTGCATGACTGCTGCGGCAACGATCTGGCGCACGCCCTCGGTGCCGATATGCACCACCGCCCGTTCCAGGCTTTCCAGCGGGGCCCCTTGCGGGCGATACAGCGCACTGTTGGCGATGCGCAGCAGGTTGGCGGCCAGCGCCGGGTCCTGCGCGATGATCGCGGCGATGCCGCGCCCGGAGGCATCCGGGTCGTTGACCGCACGCATCAGCTGCGGCAACAGGTGCGGGCGGCGCGGCAACAGCTGCGGACGCAGGTCCACATGCGCCAGGGCACGGCCCACTGCCTCCAGCACCGCCAGCTGAGCCGGGTCGGTGGGCTGGATGTCATCGGCCAGCGACGGGGTGTCCATCACCACCGCGTACATGCGCCGCAGCAACGGGCGCATCGGCGGTGGCGCGTCCTGCACGGGGGTGGCCACTGGCTGGGACGAGGGTGGTTGCGGTTCGACCTGCTGTTCTTGGACTGCGACCGGCTCCGCTGCGGGCGCCGGTGCGACGGGCGGCGTGCTGCCGGTCACCGCCGGCATGGCAGGCTCCTGCGTGCGCTGGCGCATCCGCATCCAGACGATGGCGCCGACGATCATCGCGGCAGCGAGAAGGCCGGCAGCAAGCAGCAACACAGTGGCGAGGATCATGGGCAGTTGTCTGACTCAGTGCCGCGACTATCGGCGATGGCGGGCGCGGCGGCAACGTACAGTGCGTGCATTGAAGGGGCGCCGCCGGGTCGCAAACGCTTGGCCGGTGCCACGGCTGCGCGACCCGGCACAGCGCCTGTCCGCGGCGTATCCGGTGTGGCGGTGTGTCTTGCGCCAAGACTTGCGGACCTCACGCTGGCAACCGCGTGCCCTGCCGCGCCACCCCCGCAGGGCGGTAAAGCGAGATCGCAAGTGTGCACCCGCCACACGCTGCAACGCAGCAATGAGCGGCGTGTCTTCAAGCTGACCACTGCGCTGCACGTCACGCTAACGCACCGGCCGTCACTATGCGTTACCAGCTGTGCAGTTCTAGAGCATCTAGGCAGCTTAAAGGGTGCAGGCATCCGCAGTTGGACCACGTTCCACGGATATCACGCCAGGCGTGATGTCCGTTTTGTCATGCGTGCCGACAGGCGCTGCCACAGTTCGCAGGCGGTGCGCGGCGTGAACGTCGACAGTCGCCCGTGCACACGGCCCGATGCGTTCAACTTCGGTGTGGCCTGCTGACACTGCAGGCATCCGCATGCCGCGCGAGAGCATCCGCCGCTACAGCGTGCCCTGTTTCCATAGCCGCACGATTTCGGCCGGCGCGTGTTCTTCGGGGATGCGCAATGGTTCGCTGGCGCCCTCCCAGGCGATGCTGAAATAGCGGCGGTCGCCACCGCCGCCCTGCGGCGGCGGCAAGGCGTGCGCCAGGCACTGGTCCAGCAGGCTGCGTAGCTGCAGGCGCTGCGCGTCGTCCAGGTCGTCCATCACCAGCTGGCGTTCGCGGCGCATGGCCGGGAACGCGGCCACGCCGCCCTCGCGGGCCAGGCGCAGTGTCACGCCTGCCTCCACGGGCGGCCGCTGCGCGCTCATACGCGCACACCCACGTCGCGCCAGGCCTGCTGGACGGCGCGTGCCTGCGCGCTGTCGGCACCGTAGTCGGTGCTGGCCACGCTGACGGTGAGCGCTGCAAAGGTGGCGAAGTCTGCCTTGGCGGTCAGCGCGCCGCCGGTGAGGGTGCGATACCAGATGCGGCCGGCCGTCTCCCAGGCCGCGCCGCCGAGCGCCACCGCCGCGCGATAGAACGCGTGGTTGGGGATGCCGGAGTTGTAGTGCACCCCGCCATCGTCTTCCTGCGTGTCGACATAGCCGGCCATGGTGGCCGGTTGCGGGTCCTTGCCCAGGGCCGGATCATCGTAGGCGGTGCCGGGTGCGCGCATCGAGCGCAGCCCCGCGCCCTGGATGCCCGGCATCAACAAGCCCGCGCCGATGATCCAGTCCGCTTCCTGCGCGCTCTGGCGCAAGCTGTACTGCTTGATCAGGATGCCGAACACGTCCGACACCGACTCGTTCAACGCGCCGGACTGGCCCTGGTAGATCAGGTTGGCGGTGCGTTCGATGACGCCATGCGTGAGTTCGTGGCCGATCACATCCAGCGCAATGGTGAAGCGGTTGAAGACCTCGCCGTCGCCATCGCCGAACACCATCTGCTCGCCATTCCAGAATGCGTTGTCGTAATCGCGTTCGTAATGCACGGTGGCGATCAGCGGCATGCCGGCATCGTCGATGGAATGGCGCCCGTACACCGTCTGGTAGAAATCGTGGGTGGCGCCCAGGTAGTCATAGGCTTCTGTGACGGCGACATCGTCGGTGGCGGCGGCACCCTCGTCGCGCACCAGCGTGCCGGGCAGGGTGGTGCCTTGTTTGGCGTCGTAGATCCTGCGCTGCACCGCGTGCGCGGCCTGTGCGGCTGGCGCGGACGCGTCATCGGCCCGTGCCAGCAGGCCCAGCGCACGGCGCTGACGCAATTGCGCAGTGACCTGGCGCGACAACAGCGCGCAGCGGCGGGCATGTTCAGGGGCTGCCTGGGCGACATGGTCCAGCAGGTAGGGCGGCAGGATCCCGGCACGGCGTGGCGAAATGAACGCAGACATCAAGCGACCTCCACAAGAGCGGCATTGGCGACTATGCCGCCGCCGGCTTTAGGAAATCGTTAGACCACAGCGCCACTGCGCACCGGATACCGCCTGCCGTTCAGTCCAGCTGGGCGAGCGCCTGCTGGATCGGGGTCTGCCCATCGATGAAGCCAATGGTCTTGCCGATGCTGGCCGGCGTCGCCAGCGCGGCGGCAATCACCTGGGCCACGTTGGCGCGCGAGACGCTGCCGTCGGTGTCGCTGCCGGGGTCGCGGGTGATGCGGCCGGTGGGCGCATCCAGGGTCAGGCGGCCGGGGCCGAGCACGGTCCAGTCCAGCGCGGTGCTGCGCAGATGCGCGTCGGCGGCGCCCTTGGCCTGGGCATAGGCGAAGAAGGGATCGTCCGGCCCGATGCCGTGCTCCAGCCCGGCGCCGAGATAGGACACCATCACGTAGCGGCGTGTGCGCGCCTGTTCGGCGGCCTGCATCGAACGGATCGCCGCATCGCGGTCCACGGCGTAGGTGCGCGCGGCATCGCCGCCGCCGGCACCGGCCGACCACACCACCGCATCGTGGCCGGCCAGCTGTGCGGCGATGGCATCGGTATCGGCGTGCTCGATGTCGAACACCTACGGCGTGGCGCCATCGGCAATCACATCGCCTTCGTGCTCGGGATTGCGGAACAGCGCCGTCACCTGGTGCCCGGCGCGCACCAGCAATGGGGTGAGCAGACGTGCAACCTTGCCATGGCCACCGATCACCAAAATACGAGACATACCACCTCCAGCAATGCGCGCGCGTGGCGCGGAACCGAGGCATGCTCGCCGGTGCCGCGCTAAAGCAGCGTCAGCGCCAGGTCGCGGCCTGTGCGGTGCCGGATCACACGCGCAGCCTGGATCGGCGACTGCCGGCGGCGTGGCCTCTGATGCGGCACGCGCGTGCATCGCCTGGCCGCGATGCGTAACCCGTGTGCCCCACATCTGGGACACTGGCGTGCCCGTTTCTGCGAGATTCCCGATGTCCCTGTCCTCCGAGTTGCATGCGCGCGTTGGCTGCGGTGCCGTCATCCAGCGCCGCGATGGCCGCTTGCTGCTGGTGTTGCGCGGACGTGCGCCCGAGCAGGGGCATTGGGGCCTGCCCGGCGGCAAGGTGGACTGGATGGAAACGGTGGAGGCCACCGTGGTGCGCGAGGTGCTGGAAGAAACCGGCCTGCAGGTGCAACCGCAGCGCGTGCTGTGCGTGGTCAGCCACTTCGAACCGGACATGGACCCGCCGCAGCACTGGGTGGCGCCGGTGTATGTGGCCCGCATCGAAGGCAGTGAGCAGGCGCAGCTGCGCGAACCGCACGTCTTGCACGACATCGGCTGGTTCGCACTGGACGCCTTGCCCACGCCGCTGACCCGCTCGGCGTTGCAGGCGGTGCAACAGCTGCAGGCCGAGCGCGACGCGGCCGACTGACAGGCCAGCGGTGGCGTCAGGCGCGATCACCGTATCGGGTCGGTACCGATTGCACCTTGCGCGCCCGATCTCGACCCGCCACCACGCGCGCCGCTGCCGGTCGCCGGCATCGGCACCCTGCGGCAGCATATGGATTTTGCCGCGCCGCTCGGCTAACGTCGCACTGCTGCGGCCAGGGGAGCTGGCCTGCATACGTCGAACCACACGTGTCGAATCACCCGGCCGGGACGCCGATGACGGCTGAGCGCCCGGTCACGCATCAAGGAACGAAGAATGGAATCGCTCTATCCGCAAGGGCCGGCCGTGGTGCCGGAACGGCTGACCGCGCCCAGCAGCAAGTATCGCCGGCATGCGTGGCTGGCCATGCTGGGGCTGGGCGGTTTCATCGCGGTGTATCTGGGCCTGCTGGGCTGGTTCGGCTGGACTGCGTACCGGCTGGCGTCCGGGCTGGTGCAGGGCTCGGGCGGCGAGCAGGCGGTGTGGCTCTGGCTGGTGGCGATCGGCGCGGCGTTCCTGGCGGTGTTCATGACCAAGGCGCTGATCTTCAACAAGCGCGCCGAACGCGACACCCGCGCGCTGGAGCTCAGCCCGGCCGAGCAACCGGAGTTGTTCGCCTTCCTGCATCGGCTGGCCGACGAGGCCGGCGCACCGCGTCCGCACAAGGTCTACCTGTCGGCGCAGGTCAATGCCGGGGTGTTCTACGACCTGTCGCTGCTCAATCTGTTGCTGCCCTCGCGCAAGAACCTGGATATCGGCCTGGGCCTGGTCAATGTGCTCAACCTGGGCGAATTGAAGGCCGTGCTGGCGCACGAGTTCGGCCATTGCGCTCGATGCCAAGGCCGGGCTGGACATGTTCACTGCGCCCACTGCCTGGGCGCTGGCGGCCCGCCAGGGCTGGCCGGTGGAGCCGCTGCGCGAGGCCACCGTGCGCGCCAACGGCGAGGATGCCGCCGGCATCGCGCGTTTCTTCGCGGCCGTGCAGGCCGGTGCCGACCAGCAGCACGCCGATGCGGCCCTGACCGGCGTCAGCCTGGTCGGGCGCGGACTGGCGTATGCGATGGCGGCGGTATGGCTGGGCGAGCGTTGCCCGCAGGCTTGGCGCGAGGGCGCCAAGCAGTTGCTGTTCAGTAGCGAGCGGCCGTATCTGGGCTGAGGCGCGTGCTGTTGGACCAGCGGCGCCGACCCTGCGCAGGTGCGGGCACATGGCCTTCTCGTCGTCCTCGCTAGGCTGTCGGCCGTTTTTTGGTGTGAGCCGCACATGCCCTCTTCCGAGCTTCGTGCCTTTGTCGTCCGTGTGATCGTGGTGCTGACCCTGGTGGGCTGCGCATGGCTGCTGTGGACCCTCTCGGACCTGCTGCTGATGGTGTTCGGCGCGATCGTGGTGGCGGTCCTGCTGCGCGCGCTGACCAGTTGGGTGACACGCCACACGCGCCTGTCCGACGGCTGGGCGCTGGCGGTGGTGGTCATCGTGCTCGCGCTGGGATTGATCGCCTTGCTATGGCTGTTCGGCGCGCAGCTGGCCTCGGAAGTGGGCGCGTTGCAGCGCACCTTGCCGCAGGCATGGACGCGGCTGCACGACTGGATCGCGGCCGGGCCGCTGGGACCGACGCTGGACGAATTGACCCGGCAGGCGCCGGCACGCGTGTCCAACCTGGCGCCACGCGCCGGTGCGTTTGCGCTGGGTCTCACCGGCAGCGTGGCCAACCTGTTCCTGGTGCTGGCCGGCGCGGTGTACCTGGCCGCGCAGCCGCAGCTGTACCGGCGCGGGGTGCTGCTGTTGCTGCCGGCGCATGTGCGGGCAACCACCGACGACGCCTTGCAGGCCAGCGGCACCGCCCTGCGGCTGTGGTTGCGCGGCCAGCTGCTGGCCATGGCGTTGGTGGGCGTGCTCACCGGCCTGGGCCTGTGGGCGTTGGGGATCCCCGGAGCGCTGGCACTGGGCATCATCGCCGGGTTGCTGGACTTCGTGCCGATCGTCGGCCCGATCATGGCGGCGATTCCTGCGATCCTGCTGGGCTTCACCGTCAGTCCACAGATGGCGTTGGCCACGGCGGCCCTGTTCGTGGTGGTGCAGCAGATCGAAGGCAATGTGCTGATCCCGCTGATCCAGCAACGCACCGTGGACCTGCCGCCGGTGCTGATGCTGTTCTCGCTGTTCGGCATCGGCATCCTGCTCGGCCCGGCCGGCGTGTTGCTGGCTGCGCCGCTGACGGTGGTGGGATTTGTGCTGATCAAACGGCTGTACGTGCAGGAAGCGCCGGGCACGCCCACCTCGATCCCGGGGCAAAGACAGCCGTAGGGGCTGCGCGCGGGTGCAGCGTGCGCGCAGCGGATCGGCCCGCACTCGTCGCATCGCCCGAAGCTCACCAGGCATTGCGCGTGATCATGCGCTTTTCAGCCTACATCTGGGATTGCCCATGCCTGCCTCGGCCACCGCGCGCTAACGCCACGCTGACGCCGGCTAGGCGCAACGCTTACATCTGCTCGCCTAGCGTGGAAGTCGACGCGGTGCAGCACGTGCCGTGCCGACAGAGATCAGGAGAACATCGGATGAGTCTGCAAATCCCTCAGGGTGCCTTGGTAGTGGTCGCCGACGGCGGCGAAGCACGCTGGTTCACCAACACCGGCGACGAAGCCAGGCTGGTCCTGCGCCAGCACGCGCGTACCGACGTGCAAAACGTCGACGACGAAGGCCCGGCCGGCAAGGCACCGCGCGATCTCACCGAGACTGACCTGGACGAGATGACCTTTGCCAAGCAACTGTCGCAAGCCCTGAACGATGGCGCCCTGAAGCACGAATACGCCCACCTGGTGTTGGTCGCCGACCCGACCACCCTGGGCCGTGTGCGCCCGTTGCTGCACAAGGAAGCCCAGCAGCGCCTGGTGGGCGACCTGGCCAAGGACCTGACCAACCTGCCGTTGGAAGATATCCAGCGCGCGCTGTCCTGAGGGCAACGCCCTCTCGGGTTGCATGTAAGGCGTGCGCGGCTGCAGTTTGGACGGGCCAACGCTTGGATCACTTTTTGGTCTCTCCGCTCTTACCGCGCCTGCCTGATGACCGTGCCTTGGGCGATGTAAGCCACGCTATGCTAGAGATGCGTGGCGCAGTGAACCAAAGCAAAAACGTATCAGATGCCTTGCCAATGCCAGCCGCCGTTGGACTGCGCATCGGAGGTGTCGAGGATCAGTGCCTGAGTACATGCCAGGCACGCAAGGGTGGCAGGCTGTCAGTATCAATCACGCTCAGTCACGGAGGCAGCGCCAATGGGGTTTGTTCGCCAGTACGCCACGCAGGCACCGGAGCGTAGCGCCGTCGATGCGCAGCCCGGCGTGCAGATCCTGGAATTCGGCACCGATTGGTGCGGGCACTGCATTGCCGCGCAGCCGCTGCTGCAGAAACTGCTGGGCGGTTACGACGCAGTGGATTACCGCAAGATCGAAGACGGTAAGGGGCGGCCGTTGGGGCGGTCGTTCCACGTCAAGTTGTGGCCAACCGTGATCCTGATGCGCGATGGAGAAGAAGTTGCACGCTCCGTGCGCCCGCAGACACGCGAAGATCTGCATCAGCTGCTATCGGCTCTGGATGCGCAGTGACATCGCGTTGCGTGTGGGCCTGCGTTGGACGGGTCCTATGTCCAAGTGATGAGTTTTGACGTGTCGTATGGCATGCAACGCGCGGTGCACGTCGCTACACGCTACTTAGCTCAGCTGACAAACCGACTGCATAGCCGCCAGGCGGATGCATCCGGTGTTTGGCAGCGATGCCCGCATACATTGCGCCTCTGGGCGCGTTGTCCTCACCTACCTGCACACTGCTCGCTACGTGCTGTCATCCGCTCAACGCGGACGTAAGAGCATGCGCTACGTGCGAAATCCCCGCAAATTGAGCACGTTGCGCGGTCGCGCCTGCAGCGATCGGCACGCTGGTGTAACATGGCGCGCTGATCAAGCCCTTGGGTGTACGCCCATCCCTTTGGTCATCTGTCCCGCAGCGCCGCTGAGTTGACGCGGCCGTCCGGGAATGCCTCCGGCTGTTGCAATGCATGTGCTGATGCCGTGCGTGTGATGGGCCGTGTCCTGTGCGTTGCCGGGACGAGCAGGTAGCGGTGGCCGTTTCTGGAGACTGCACATGCACGACACGCGCGCGATTGCCTCGCACTTTGGCTGGTTCAAACGCCGCCGCCAGCTGCAACTGGACGAGGTCACCGTGGTGGACCGCGGCATGCTGCGCCGCGCCGTTGGCGCGGCAGCGCTGGGCAATGCGATGGAATGGTTCGATTTCGGCGTTTACGGCTATCTGGCGGTGACGCTGGGCCAGGTGTTCTTTCCGGCCAGCAACCCCACCGCGCAGTTGATCGCCACCTTCGCCACCTTCACCGTGGCGTTCCTGGTGCGGCCGATCGGCGGCATGGTGTTCGGCCCGCTGGGCGACCGCTACGGGCGTCAGAAGGTGTTGGCGGCCACGATGATCCTGATGGCATTGGGCACCTTCAGCATCGGGCTGATTCCGTCCTACGACAGGATCGGCCTGTGGGCACCGGCCTTGCTGTTGCTGGCGCGCTTGTTGCAAGGCTTTTCCACCGGCGGCGAATACGGTGGCGCGGCCACCTTCATCGCCGAATACGCCACCGACCGCAATCGCGGCCTGATGGGTAGCTGGCTGGAGTTCGGCACGTTGGGCGGCTACATCGCCGGCGCCGCCACCGTGACGGCATTGCACATGAGCCTGACCCCGGCGCAGATGCTGGACTGGGGCTGGCGCGTGCCGTTCCTGATCGCCGGCCCGCTCGGCCTGCTGGGCCTGTACATGCGCATGAAGCTGGAAGAAACCCCGGCATTTCGCGCCTATACCGAGCAGTCGGAGCAGCGCGAACGTGAGACCGCCGGCCAGGGCCTGATGACGCTGCTGCGCCTGCACTGGCCGCAGCTGCTCAAGTGCGTGGGCCTGGTGCTGGTGTTCAACGTCACCGACTACATGCTGCTGACCTACATGCCCAGCTACCTCAGCGTCACCATGGGCTATGCCGAGAGCAAGGGCTTGCTGCTGATCATCCTGGTGATGCTGGTGATGATGCCGCTCAACATCGTCGGCGGCCTGTTCAGCGACAGGCTGGGCCGCCGCCCGATGATCATCGGTGCCTGCGTTGCGCTGTTTGCGCTGGCGGTCCCGTGCCTGCTGCTGATCGGCAGCGGACACGATGGCTTGATCTTCGCAGGGCTGATGCTGCTTGGTCTGGCCTTGGTGTGCTTCACCAGTTCGATGCCGTCCACGCTGCCGGCGCTGTTCTACACCCCGGTGCGCTACAGCGCGCTGTCGATCGCCTTCAACGTGTCGGTGTCGTTGTTCGGCGGCACCACGCCGCTGGTCACCGCCTGGCTGGTGGAACGCACCGGCGACCCGCTGGTACCGGCGTATTACCTGATGGGTGCGGCGGCGATCGGCCTGGTGACAATGCTGTTCGTGCGCGAGACCGCCGGCCTGCCGCTGCGCGGCTCGCCGCCGGCCGTGGCCAGCGACGCCGAGGCGCGTGCGTTGTTGCAGGCCGACAGCCCGGTCACGGTGGATGCGCAACTGCCGCTGACCAACCCGCTATCGGTGGGCCAGCCGCGCACCGCGTGAGAGCAGCCAACACACCAACCGCGCTCGCCGCCAGGCGGGCGCGGCCGGTGCGCGGCGCGGCATGTGCCACGCGTCCACTGCGGTTCCTGCGCACCGACCTGACGCCCGTTCGCTACGTGGTGGTCGCCGCTCTCAGCCTGGTGCCGGCGCTCAGCGCAGCGCCGGATCGCGGGTATCGGGCATGTCCGGATACGGCATGCCCTGCCCGGTTTCGACGTAGCGCTTGAGGCTGCTGCCAAGGAAGAACTTCCAGCCTTGGCGGCAGACCTCCAGGCACGGCGAGTCGCGGTAGCCGGACTGCACGAAGTCCACGCGCGTGCCTTCGCCGGTGGAGACCAGATCGAAGCGCATCACCGTGCCTTCCCACGCGCTGGTGTCGAGCATGTTGGAGCGCTCGCAGCGCCAGCACACCAGCCGGTGGTCGGCGCCGGCATCGATGCGCAGCTCCACGCGCCAGCCATGGCCGCTCCAGTCCAGGCAGACGCGGCCGTCGACCTGGCGCACCTCACGCGTCCACCAGCGCGCCAGTTGCGCCGGCTCGGAGAGCGCGGCGGAGACCACCTCCGGTGCGGCGGCGATCACGACGCTCTGGCGGATCTCGTGCTTCATGTCGAGGGCATTGGCTGCATAGATGCCGATGATGGCGCATTTTGCCCGCCAATTGCAGCCTTGCACGGTGTGCGCGCGCCGCTCGTGCAGCGCTCACATGGCGCTGGGTACCATCGGCACGGTCCTTCCGTGAGCAGAGCAGGCATGACGACGCTTCCGATACCGGTGATGGACGCTGCCGCGCAGCGCGACCTGACCACCGCCCATGCGTTACTGGAAAACCCCGGTGTGGCAGCCCAGCTGGCCAACGCGCTGGGCGCGCCGATCGAGAGCCTGATCAGCAAGCGGCTGCCCAAGCTGGTGACCCGCAGCATCGATGCCGCCACCCGCCGCGCCTTGCAGGTGGCGATGAAGTCGGCCCTGCTGAGCCTGCGCGGCAAGACCGACGCGCCACAGCCGCCATCCACCACCCGCCATACGCTGGCAGTTGCGGTGGCCGGTGGCGCTGGCGGCTTCTTTGGCCTGCCCGGATTGATGGTGGAGCTGCCGCTGACCACCACGGTGATGCTGCGCTCGATCGCCGATATCGCCCGTGCCGAGGGCGAATCGCTGCAGGACCCGGACACCGCGCTGGCCTGCCTGGAAGTGCTGGCGCACGGCGGCCGCAGCGCGGTCGACGATGGCACCGAATCGGGCTACTTCGCGGTGCGCGCGGCCATGGCACAGCAGCTCAGTGCGGCCGCCCGTCATGTCGCCGCGCACGGCTTTGCCAGCAAGGGCGCACCGGCGCTGGTCTCGCTGGTGTCGCGCATCGCCGCCAAGTTCTCGGTCAACGTGGGCGAGAAGCTCGCCGTGCAGGCGGTGCCGCTGGTGGGCGCGGTGAGCGGTGCCACGCTCAACACGGTCTTCATTCGCCACTTCCAGGCGATGGCGCGCGGCCACTTCATCGTGCGCCGGCTGGAGCGCCAGTTCGGCGAAGATGCAGTGCGGCGCGCGTATGACGCATTGCCACCGCCGCGCTGATGCGGACCACGCCATGCGATGCTGACAATGCGTGCATCTCTACAGTGCAAGACGTGTTGCCGGTGCGGTCGACGTGGGAAACCTGCGGCGCAGGGCAACTGCATCCAGTCGTGCAGCATCATGCTGCTGAGCGGTTGTCGCTGAACATCTACGCTACGCGCTAATTGTCTTCACCACGACAGATCCTGATCATGACCAAGCCCTTTTCGCCGGCCTCTGCGCGTAACCGCGAGCCGATCCTGGAGGTGTTGCGTAGGCACTTGGCCGACCGGCAGCACGTGCTGGAAATCGGCGCAGGCACCGGACAGCACGCGGTACATTTCGCCGCGGCGATGCCGTGGTTGCAGTGGCAGGCCAGCGACCACGCCGATCATTTGCCGGGCATGCAGCAATGGCTGGATGAAGCCGCGCTGCCCAACACGCCGCAGCCGATCGTCCTGCAGGCGGTGCTGACACCGACGGATGGTTTGGCGCCACTGCCAGCCTTGCCCGTGCTGCGCGATGGCCAGCGTGGTTTCGATGCGATCTACAGCGCCAACACCTTGCACATCATGGGCTGGCTGCAGGTACAGGCCTTGTTTGCAGGCTTACCCGCAGTGATGGCGCCGCAGGCAGTGCTGGCGGTGTATGGGCCGTTCAATCGCAATGGTCAATTCACCAGCGACAGCAACCGCGCCTTCGATGCGATGCTGCGCGAACGCGACCCTGCATCGGGCATCCGTGATGCCGAAGCGGTGGATGCGCTGGCGGCATCGGTTGGCTTGCAGCTGATCGACGACGTGGCGTTGCCGGCGAACAATCATTGCCGGGTGTGGCGGCGGACGACGGTTGAGAATGGAATCGCCGGCTCGCCGAGCGCAGCCGATTGAGAAGCGTTTATCGATGCTAAGCGCGGATGGTGTCATTGGCAGCGCTGTCTGATCTGGAACAGCGGGCGATGTACGCGCATGCGTGGCGTTGGTTGCCGCAGCGGGTTATCTCGCCCGGGGAAATGCCATCTGCAACGTCGGCTTGCGTAGAACGTTCAAGCGCCTGCCACCGCAACCGGTGGCCAAGGTCGCCGCCGCTCCACCCACCACAGCGCTGCCGCCACACTGAGCCAGGCGAGCAGCCACGGCCAGCGCGCGCCGGGTTGGGAGACGGCAGTGGCGATGGGTGCAGAGGCGGTGGCCGCCGCCAGGGCGATGGTGGCGGCGCGCAGTTGCTGCGTGTACATGGCCGCGGCGTCTTTGGGCGCGCGGATGTAGAGCCAGCGTGGCGTGGCGCCGCTGTGCAGGCGCTGCCAGCCAGGGGTTGCGGGCCAGTAGCCGGCGCAGGGCGGCGCGTTGCCGTTGCGCTCGGGCAGCAGCGGCTGGCGGGTGTGGTTGGACTCGGTCACGAACGCGTCGGCGCCGAGGTCGCACAGGGTGAGGCGTTGCTGCGACCAGCCTTGCTGCACCGGGGTGGGGGCGCCGCCGCCGGGGCGGGCGACGGCGCCGGACAACTGCGCCCAGAGCGCGGCATGCAGATCGCTGCGGCCGGCCAGCACCAGCGCGAAGCTGTCTTCGATCAGGCCGATACCGATGCGCCCGCGGCCTCGGGCGCGCCACCAGCCCAGGGCGCTGCCGTCGTCGGCACGTGCGGCGATCAGGGCGTCGGCGGCCTGCGGTTGCAGGTCGCGACGTTGCAGCGGCGCCAGCGTCGGGGTATCGCCGGGGGTGGAGGCTGGATCGGTGGGCAGGGCCGGCGAAGCCAGCCGCTGCGGTGCGGGCACCGGGCTGCTGGTGCTGCCGCCGCTGACCGCAAGGCCGAGCTCGGCCAGGGCGGCGCGGGTGCCGGCGTCCAGTGGCCCGTCGGTGCGCACCAGCACGCCCAGGCCGCGCTGGATCGCTGCGTGCACGGTTTGACGCTGCGCGTTGCCCAGTGCGACCAGGCGGCGTGGGTCGACCACCAGCAGGTCGAGCCGGTCCAGGCTGGCCGCATCCAGGGTGGCGCCCTCGCCGAGCTGGATGCCGGGGCCGATCGCAATCTGGCTGCGCACCTCCAGCCCGGCATCGCTGGCCCAGCGGCGCAGGTATTTCAGTTCCGGCTGCGGTGCGCCGGCCAGCAGCAGCACGCGCGCCGGCGCTACGGCGGCGACCAGCACCGGCACCTCCACGCGGCTGCGTTCGACGCCATCGGCATCGCGCGCGCGCACGGCGAACAGCACCTGCCCGGGCGCGCGGGCCAAGCCACGCAGGCGCACGCGCCCGGCGCGATCGGGCACGGCGCTGTCCACCCGCTGGGCGGCCGGGTCGAGCAGGTCCACGCGCGCCCCCGGCCAACCCTGGAGCTGCGCATCGACTGTGATTAGGTCGCCTGGCGCCACCGGCGGTGGTGTCGATACGGCGACCAACCCGTGCGGCGGCGGGTTGAGCGCCAGCCGCAGCGGGATGCGCAGGCCTTCGCGGTCGCGCGCGGGCAGGCCATCGCCATGCACGATGAGCGCGGTGGTGCCGGGTGCGCGCCGCAGCGCAGTGGCCAGATCCGGAACCCGCGCCACGCCAGGTAGCGCGGGCGCCTCGGGCAAGGCGACCCAGCGCGCAGCATCGCCGGTAGGGATGTGCGCGGCGGCGGTGCCGGCGGTGGCGACATGCAGTTCCCCACCGCTGGCGGCGCGCGGCGGGGGCAACAGCACCGGATAGAGCAATGCGGCGAGCAGCAGTTGGGCAGTGAGCAACAGCCAGAGCCGGGTGCGCGAACGCGGTTGCCGGGCGTGTGCACGCAGCAGGCGCACGCAGCCGATGCAGGCGACCAGCAGCAACGCCGCGCCGACCAGCCAGGGCAATGCGGGCGTCATGGTTGCGGCTCCCGGCGCAGTGCATCCAGGTAGCGCTGGCCGCGGGCGTCGGGTGCGGCGCGGCGATGCGGTGCTGTGGGTGGGGCGAGCAGGGTGCGCCAGACCTGGGCGCGCAGCTGGGCGCGGCAGCTGGCGCAGCCGGGGTCTGCGCGCAGGGTTTCCACGGCGGCGGCCAGGCTCAGCGGGTCGTGCAACTGGTCCTGCCGGGTTTGCAGCCATTGCGCGTAGCGGGCCAGGGTGGCGTCGGGCACCGTGGCTGGCTCGCCCAGCGCCTCCCACAGCTGCAACGCGGACGGGTCCGGGTCCGGGCGGCTGTCCAGCCCGGCGGCGCGGTTGCCCAACCCATCGCGCTTGCCGCTCAGGCGTCGGCTGGGGTCGATCGGCGGCAGCTGCGTGCCTACCCGCGGCAGGTAGATGCGCTCGGCCTGCTGCACCTGCTTGATGAAGCCCAGCGCCTTGTTGGCATAGGGCAGAGCGCGCTCTGGGTGGCCCTGACGCAGCGCGCCTTCGGACTGCCACATCTGGTCCAGTGCGGCGCGCAGCAGGGCGCGGGTCTTGGGATCGAGCAGGGTGGCGGCTTCGGCATGGTCGTGGGTATGGCCGAAGTCGGCCAGCACGTCCTGCGCCTGGCCGAAGCCGCTGCGCTCGGGCCGGCCATGGCCGCCGCTGTGGTCGTGATCGTGATCGTCCAGCGCGGCGGTGCCTGGTTCGGCAGTGTTGGCCTGGTCGTGATCGTCGTGGTCATGCCCGGCGTGCGCGTGGCTGCCTGCAGGAGCGGCGGGCGTGCTTGGCGCATCGGCGGTGGGCATGTCGGCAGTCGGCAGGTCGTCGGCCGGGGCGTCGCTGGTGGGTGGCGCGTCGGCGGTCGGCGGACCTTGCGGCGCCCCTTCGCTCTCTTCGCCCAGGAACTGGCCGTAGCGCAGCCGCAGCAGGCGCTGGTCCACGCCGATGGCGTCGGAGCGCTTGAGGAACGCGGCGGCGTCCAGGCGCGGTTGTTCCTTCAGCAGCGCCTGCGCGTCGATGATGATCTGGCGCTGGCTGCGGAAATAGGCCGGCAAGGTTTGCTTGACGCTGGCCTCCAGACCGGCGGCCATGGTCACCTCGGGCGGCGGCCAGCGCAGGATCACGCTGGCGCTGCGGCCTTCCTGCGGGCCGGGCTGGCGGGTGTCGTGGACGATGAGCTGGGCAATCAGGTCGTCGCCGGCGGCCATGCCCAGGGCTTGCGGCTGCAGGGTGGTGGCGAAGCTGCGTTGCCGGGCCGGGCCGCTGCCGGTGAGCGTGCGGCGTTGGGTGGTGAAGGTGATGTTCTCGCCGCTGCCCTGGGCCAGGGTCAGCCGCAGTTCGGCGCTGGTGGCTACCGCGTAGTCGTCGCTGGCTTCGAAGCGCAACGCCCAGCTGCCATTGGCCGGCGACCACAGCACCAGGCTCTGCTCGGGCGCCAGCACGCGCACCTGCGGCGGGCGGTCGGGCAGCACGTCCAGCCGGTGCAACTGGCGGTCGGCCAGGCCGCCGTCGATGAGGACGCGGTACAGGCTGGCGCGCTCGGCGATCCAGTGGCCTTGCCACGTATCGCTGCCGCCTTGCCGGGCCAGTGCGACGGTGCGGCCGTCGGTGAGCCGCAGCGCCACGCTGCGCGGCGCCGGGTTGACCTGCAGTTGCCAGTCCAGCCGCGTGCCGGCCGGCACCTTCGCGTCCAGGCCGGGCAAGCGCGTGGCAGGCAGGCCGGTGTAGGCGGGCGGGCTGCTGCGTAGCTGCGCGTGCCGCAGCGCGGGCGCGCCACTGCTGGCGCGCGCGGCGGCAATGCGGTCGGCTGGCGGCGTGCGTTGGGTGGCCGGGGGCGGCCACAGCAGCAGCGCCGCGCAGGCGAGCACGCCCAGCAGGCTCCACGGCCACAAGCGCCGCCACGGCCAGGCCGGGCGCAGGTCGCGTGGGCGGCTGCGCAGGCGCTGTTCCAGGCGTTGCCGTTGCAGGGCCTGCAGCGGACCGAGCTGGGTGAGCGGGGCGAACAGCAAATCGCTGCTGTCCTCCAGATCGGGATCGCGGTCCAGCCGGCGGATCAGCCAGGTCTGGTCCAGCCGCCGCGCCGCCAGCGCTGCCACGCCGAGCACTGCCAGCAGGCCCAGGAGCAGCAGCGGAATCACCGCTGCCGGCGCACCGGCCCGCCACGCCAGCGCCGCCGGCACCGCCGCCAGCGGCAGCCCGAACAGCAGCACGCCTGCGGCCTGGCGCCGCCGCGCCGCCTGCCACGCCTGCTGCAGCGCCGGCGTGCTCATGCGGCGGTGGCCCGGCGCGGGGAGGTGGCCAGCCAGCGTTCGAGCGCGAACAGCAGCAGCACCAGGCCGATCAACCATGGCGCCAGCGGCCAGGGGGCGGCGCTCAGGCGAGTGGCGGCGCCGCGCTGCGGTTGCTGGGTCTGCGCCAGCGCGCGCTGTGGTGTGGGCAGCGGCTGCAGGGCGTCATGCAGGCGGGTGGGGAAATCGGCATCCAGCAACGCCGGCAGTTGCCGCGGCTGTAGCGGTGCGGCCCAGCGCAGCACGCGTCCGCGGCCGAGCGCTGCGGCATCGAGCAATGGCGCGCCAGCGGCAGCCTGTTGCACGGGCTGCAGGGTCGCGGCGAGGCTGGGTGGAACGGGTGTCTGCGCATCCAGCAGCAGCTGCCCACCGGCTGCGACCCAGGCCATCACGGACTTCGGCGGGGCGCTGGGCGACAGCCAGGCCACCACGGTGCCGGCTGCCCAGCGCGCAGGCTGCGCATCGGCCGGCGCACCCACCGGCAGGCTGCCCGGCAGCGCCCAGGCGGCATGCACGGCGCGCAGATAGCGCAAGGCCGGTGCGGCACGATCGTCGGCAATCGCCTGCAGGCGCAGCGGCGCGGCAGCGGCGGGCGCAGCAATTGGCGATTGGCCGGGCAGAACCTGCCAGCGCACCTGGCGCGACACCTGCAGGCGTTGCGCATCCAGCGGGCCCCACTGGGCCGGCACGATGACGCTGAGCGCCGCGCCCGGCGGCAGGCTGGCATCGAGTTCGCGCAACAGGCTGGAGACCGGTGGTGCCGCGCCCGCAGGCGTGACGGGTGTCTTCGGTACATCGGCATTCGCATCTGCATCGACCGGCGGGAAGCCCGGCGCCAGCCACACCCACTGCGCGTTCGCGGCGTGGCCGAGCTGGCGTGCGGCGGCCACTGCGACCCCCGGGCTCAGCGCAACGCGCCGGCGTGCATCTTGAAGCTCGCGAATGGCCGGCTCGGCCAGCAGCAGCGCCACGGCGGCGAGCAACAGCAAGCGCACCAGCAGCAGCGGCCATTCATCGAAACGCACGCGGTGGCGCGGGCGCGGCATCGCACGCAACCAGCGCAACGCAGCGAAGTCGGTCGGCCGGTGTTCGCTGCGCCGGGCCAGATGGATCAGCAGCGGCAGCAGCAGCGCGGCCAGCGCGGCCAGGCCGGCGGGGAGCAGCAGCATCAGGTTCACTGCGGCACCCGCCTGGCGGTGTGGTGGCGGCTCCGCTGCGCGCTCATCGCGGTACACCTTGCCCGAACAACTGGCGCAATGCCGCCTCGGGTGCGGCGTCCAGATAATGCAGTGCGTGCGCAATGCCGGCGGCCTGCCAGCGCGCCTGTTGCGCGCGCTGTGCAGCGCCGAAGCGTTGCAGATAGGCGGCGCGCATCGCTGCGCCATCGCCCAGCAGTTCTTCGCCGGTTTCCGGGTCGCGGAAGCGGTGGCCGCCGCTGAAGCTGAAATCGCGTTCGTCGCAGGTCAGCACCTGCAGTTGCATCACTTCGCGGCGCGCGGCGGCGAGTTTTTCCAGTGCAGCGTTCAGTGCTTCGTCGAAGCCATCGCCGATGGACAGCACCAGCGCATGCGTGGCGATGCGTTCCCACAGCGGGCGTACCGCGTCCATGCCCGGCCACTGCCCGCCGGCACGCAGTCCGTGCAGGGCCAGCCATAACCGGTCGCGCTGTCGTGGCCCGGTACCGGCCGGCACTGCCACCAGCCCGCCGCCGTGCACCGCGAACAGGCCGATCTGGTCGCCCTGGTGCAGCGCGATCTCCGCAGCGCAGGCGGCCAGGGTCGCCATCGCCTGCAGGCGCGTGTAGCCGGGGCGCGCGTGGTCGGCCTGGCCGGCAGAGGCAGTGGCGTCGAGCAACAGCCACAGCGTCAGCGGGCTTTCGCGCTCGGCTTCGCGCACGAAGAAGCGGTCCGAGCGTGCGTAGAGCTTCCAGTCGATCTGGCGCAGCGCATCGCCCGGTTCGTAGGCGCGGTATTGCGCGAATTCCAGCCCGGCGCCGCGGCTGCGGCTGGCATGTTGGCCGATGCCGTGCGCACCCTGCGCGTGGCGCGCACGCAGCTGCAGACCACGCAGGCGGCTGCGCACGTCGCTGGGAATCAATGCCGGCAGGTCTGCATTCACGCCGCGCGATGTCTCACGTCGGGAACGGCACGGCACGCAGCAATGCGGCGACCACGTCGTCGGCCGTGCGTTGTTCGGCTTCGGCGGCGAACGAGAGCAACAGGCGATGGCGCATCACCGGCGCCGCAAGCGCCACCACGTCTTCGCGGGTGGCTGCAAAGCGGCCGTGCAGCAGTGCGCGCGCCTTGGACGCCAGCACCAGCGACTGCCCCGCACGTGGGCCGGCGCCCCATTTGATCCACTGGCGCACCTCGTCGCTGGCCTGCGGGCCGGGACGGCTGGCACGCACCAGGCGGTTGATCCAGGTCAGCAACTCCGCGCCCACATGCACTTGCCGCACGTGCTGCTGCAGCGCCTGCACGCTGGCCGCGTCCATCACCTTGGGCACCTGCGCGCTGGCGCTGCCGGTGGTCTGGCTGAGGATGTCGCGCTCTTCCTGTTCGCTGGGGTAGCCCACCCGCACATGCAGCAAGAAGCGATCCAGCTGCGCTTCCGGCAACGGGTAGGTGCCGGCCTGTTCGATCGGGTTCTGCGTGGCCAGCACGAAGAACGGCGCCGGCAACGCATAGGTGGTGCCGGCATAACTGACGGTGCGCTCGCTCATCGCCTCCAGCAGCGCCGCCTGGGTCTTGGGCGGGGTGCGATTGAGCTCGTCGGCCAGCAGCAGGTTGGTGAAGATCGGCCCCTGCTGGAAACGGAAATGCCGGTGCCCGGTGCCGTGGTCTTCTTCCAGCAACTCGGTGCCCAGGATGTCGCTGGGCATCAGGTCGGGGGTGAACTGCACGCGGCGGAACTGCAGCTCCAGCGCCTGTCCCAGCGAGCGCACCAGCAGCGTCTTGCCCAGGCCGGGCGCGCCTTCCAGCAGGCAGTGGCCGCCGGCCAGCAGGCCGATCAGCAGCTGCTGCACCACCGCGTCCTGGCCCACCACCGCCTGGGCCAGGGCCGCGCGCAACGTGCCCAGCTGGGACAGCTGCGCGGCGAGGATGTCGTGGTTGGGGGCATTCATATGGGAGATCTCGTTGGATGGCTGCTGATGTAGGAGCGCGCCTGCACGCGATGCTTCACAAGTGCATTTTCATCGCGTGCAAGCGCGCTCCAATATGTCGATCAAAAAGCATGGCGATCGACATGCGGCGATCAATTGGTCAATGCATACATCACGATGTTCACGGCGAACTTGGTGTTGTCTTCGGCCAGGAAGCGTTTGTTGCGCCAGTCGTAATCCCATTCGCAGCCGTAATCCTTGTTGCTGTAGAGCACCCCCAGGCGGCCATCGATGTGGATGCCCTTGAGATAATCGTGCACCAGGTCGTCGCCCCAGCCGTTGAGCTCGAAGCTGGTCGCCGGCGGGCCATCGGGGAAGGTGAAGAAGGCGCTGTAGAGCCGATGGTTCTTGGGCAGTTTCTGCAGCGCGCGCTTGCCGAAGATCGAGGTCATCTGCGCTTCGAACGAGGTGGCGAACAAACCATCGATATCGTGGTTGCAATCGTCCACGAACACGAAGCCGCCGTTGCGTACATAGCGCTCGAAATTGCGCCGCTCGGCCGGGTTGAACTCCACCAGCTTGTGCCCGGACAGATAGCAGAACGGCGCCTGCAACATGCGTGGGTCGGCCAGATCCAGCACATGTTCCTGCGGATCCACGCGCAGCTGGGTGTAGTCGATCAACGAGGTGATCAGATTGGACGGCATGCGCGCATCCACATCCCAATCCCCGGAGTCGTAGCGCAACCGGGTAAACCAGAAATCGTAATTGCCGGCCGCCCACGCGCGCCGCGGCAGCGCCAACGCAGCGGCGCTACCGAACAACAGGCCAAGGACATGGCGACGCGTCGCGGACGCCGCAGAGGCCGGCAGGCCGGTAATGGGAGGTGTGGGAAAAGCATCGGGCTGCGGAGAGCTCGCTTGGCTCTCCGAATCCCCAATCCCCAATCCCCAAGCCCGGCCCTCAGTCACACCGCATCCGACAACGAGGTAAACGTGAAATCACGCAGCCGCATCGGCGGAATCATCATCACGAAGTTGGATTCGTCGCCGGCCACGCGCACCGGCTTGCCCAGCTCGTCGATGTTGTTGAGCATGATCACTGGCGATTCGTTGAAGCGGAAGTTCTTCACCGGGTACTTGATCTGGCCGTTCTCGATGTAGAAGGTGCCGTCGCGGGTGAGCCCGGTCAGCAGCACGGTCTGCGGGTCGACCATGCGGATGTACCAGGTCCGCGTGACCAGGATGCCTTTCTCGGTACCACGCACCAGCTCGGCGATGCTCTTCTCGCCGCCGGCCATCAGCAGATTGCCCGGTTCGCCGACCGCGCGCTTGCCGTTCTTCTGCGCCCAGAAGCGCGAATACTGCAGGTTGGCGATCTTGCCGTTTTCCACGATGGCCATCTTCTCGCGCGGCAGGCCTTCTTCGTCCCACGGCAGCACCGCCGCACGCGGGTCCCACGGATCGGCGGTGATGTTCACGCGCGGGTCGTAGACCTGCTCGCCGAGCTTGTTGCCGCCGCCCTTCTTGGACAGGAAGCTGCGCCCCTCATCGGCGCGGCGTGCGTCGAAGAAATTCATCATGAAGGAGATCAGCCCCGCTGCCGCGGCCGGCTCCAGGATCACGGTGTACTTGCCCGGCTCCAGCGCCTTGGCCTCGGCCGAATCGCTGGCCTTGCGCATGGCGATGCGGATGTCCTGCTCGGCCTTGAAGTCGGCGGCGTCTTTCAGATTGCGGCCCACCCAGCCCGAGCCACGGCCGTCTTCGGTGCGCACGGTGCAGGTGTAGTCGAAGCGCGCACCGCGCTGATAGCCGAAGTTGCCCTTGCTGTTGGCGAACGCGGTGAAGCTCTGGCCATCTTCCAGGAAGCCTGCGGCGATCAGGCCCTTGCCCTTGCATGGGGCGATCGAATCGGCCGCCACCTGCGCGCGGAACGCCGGATCGACCGCTGCGGTGGATTCGCTGAAGGTGGGGCTGGGCCTGTAGGTCTGCTTGTCAACCGCCGGCATGAACTCCGGGTTCTCCGGCGCCAGCCGCGCCAGGTCTTCGGCGCGACGCACCACCCGTTCCAGCGAGGCGTCGTCGAACTCGTTGATCGTGGCCACGCCCACGCGCTTGCCGAACGCCACCTGCACCTGCAGGTCGGTGTTGTCGACGATGCCGCTGGTGGAGACGTTGTTGAGCGCGAAACGGATATTGCCGTCGATCGAGCCGCTAAGGGTGGCGGTGCACTCGTCGGCCTTGGACAGCTTGATGACCTTGTCCAGAATGACCTTGGCCTGCGCTTCGGTAAGGATGCTCATGTGGGTTTCTCCTGTCAGCCGAGCGAGCGGGCGGTGCTGATGACGTTGATGCCATCGAAGCGGGCGGTGGACGAACCATGCGAGACCGCCGAGACCTGGCTCGGCTGGCCCTTGCCGTCGAAGAACGAACCGCCCAGGCGGTAGTCGCGCTGGTCGGCCACGGCGCTGCAGGCGTTCCAGAATTCCGGCGTGCGGATCTGGTAGGCCACGTCTTCGAGCATGCGGGTGATGGCGCCGTTCTTGATCTCGTAGAACAGCTGGCCACCGAACTGCGCGTTGTAGCGCTGCTGGTCGATGGAGAACGAACCGTCACCGATGATGTAGATGCCGTTTTCCACGTTCTTGATCAGATCGCTCACGCTCAGCGGCGTCTTGCCGGCGGCCAGCGACACATTGGCCATGCGCTGGAACTGCACGCTGGACCACGAATCGGCATAGCAGCAACCATCGGAGGCGGTCTTGCCCAGGATATGCGCCTGGTCGCGGATGGCCTGGTAGTCCACCAGCTTGCCGTCGCGGATCAGGTCCCACTGCTTGGTCTTGACGCCTTCATCGTCGTAGCCCACCGCGCCCAGGCTGCCTGCTTGCGTCTTGTCGGCGAGGATATGCACCTTGTCGCTGCCGTACTGGAAGCCGGCCTTGAGCTTGTCCAGCGTGGCAAAGCTGGTGCCGGCATAGTTGGCTTCGTAGCCGAGCACACGGTCCAGCTCCAGCGGATGGCCCACCGACTCGTGGATGGTCAGCCAGGTATGCGAGGGGTCCAGCACCAGGTCGTACTTGCCCGGCTTCACCGACGGTGCCTTGAGCTTTTCCTGCGCCTGCCTGGCCGCCGCGATCGCATCTTCCTTCATGTCGTAGGACATGCCGTAATTCACTACGCCATTGGGCGAGACGAACTTGCCCGAGGCGGCGCCATCCAGGTATTCGTAGCCCAGGCCCATCGGCGCGGACAGGCCATCGCGGGTGCGGAACTTGCCGCTGGCCTTGTCGATGGCGGTCACGCTCATCGGCGCCCAGATGCGGTGCACGTCCTGGTCGATGTAGGAGCCGTCGGTGCTGGCGAAATACTTCTGTTCGTTGACCACGAACAGCATCGAGTTGACGAAGTTGGCACCGGCCGCGGTGGCTGCGGCGTTGACGCCGAGCAGCAGGTCCACCTTGTCCTTGATCGGCACTTCCATCGCGTTCTTCTTGATCGGCGTCTTCCAGCTGACTTCACCCACACCCGGCGTCGGCGCCAGTTGCACCGGCGTGCCCTGCACCTTGGCATTGGCCTTGGCGATCGCCGCGGCCTGCGCGGCCGCCTTGGCCACGCCCTGTTCGGTCAGCTCGTTGGTGGCCGCAAAGCCCCAGGCCCCGCCCACGATCACGCGGATGCCGGCACCGATGGACTCGGTGTTGACCACGTTCTGCACCTTGTCCTCGCGGGTGATCACGAACTGGCGCAGATAGCGGCCAATGCGCACGTCGCAATAGCTCGCTCCGGCCTGACGCGCAGCGTTCAAGCCGGCATCGGCCAGGCGCTTCTTGCGGCCCACATCGAAGGGTGTCAACAACTGCTCGGCGGCAATCGCCTTACCGAAATAGGCAGGCACGATCAACCCGCCCATGGTCAGCCCGGTGAGGGCCAGGAAATCACGTCGCTGCACGGCAACTCCCCAATAGTCCCGCGCGGCGCGCAGGTAGTGTGGTGACGCGCAGACGGCGCTGCACGCGGTGTCCCCGATTCTTGCCGGGCGATGATTGCTGCGTCAAATGACTTTCGGCAGGGGTGCAGCGGCAATCGCTGTGCTCGTCTGAATCGATTGGCACAGAGACCTGCATGGAAGTCTGGCGAGCGAGGCTGGTTGCGTGCACTGGATGCTTCGCGCGGGAACATGTGGTGGATGTCATGCATGCTCGCCCTATTCACGATGATGCGATGCCGTCGTGCCATCACGCTCAATCGCTGCTGCCCGGGTTCAGAGCGGCTGACAAACTGTGTGGGCGATCTGCGCTCTGGCTGCAGAGCCCTTGCCCGCCCACAATCGCGGGACACGCCGCAAGTACGTCCATGTAGGCTCTTACGCGGCATCCATACCGCGTAAGGTCCCGCGACGGTGGGCGTGCAAGGACCAGTCGAGAGTGTCGGTACGCATAGTGAGAGCAAAGCATGACGTGCGCCGTTTGAAGAGCGCCGCGGATCACCTTCGCAGCGCAAGGCGATCAACCTGAGGATTCAAAAAAAAAAGCAACCGACTCACTCTCTGGTGCGGTGTCCTCGCCGATTGCGGGACCGTGTGGCGGCATGGATGCCGCCACCGAGCCTACAGGGACGTACTTGCGGCGTGTCCCGCGAGCGGCGAGGGCACCGCGCACTCGACTGACCAAGCTTTTGATCGCACCCAACAACGCTAAGAATCGACATCATAATGAGCTGCTCTCAGCCCAACGACCGCGCGGTATTGATCACGTTGATGCCATCGAAGCGCGCGGTGGACGAGCCATGCGAGACCGCCGACACCTGGCTGGGCTGGCCCTTGCCGTCGAAGAACGAGCCACCCAGGCGGAAGTCGCGCTCATCGCAAACCGCGCTGCAGGCGTTCCAGAATTCCGGCGTGCGGATCTGGTAGGCACCGTCTTCCACCAGGCGCGTGACTTGGCCGTTCTCGATCTCGTAGAACAATTGCCCGCCGAACTGCGCGTTGTAGCGCTGTTGATCGATCGAATACGACCCGCGCCCGTGGATGTACAGCCCGCGCTCGACGTTCTTGATCATCTCGGCCACCGCCAGCGGTGTCTTGCCCGGCGCCAGCGACACATTGGGCATGCGCTGGAACTGCACGTTGGACCACGAATCGGCGTAGCTGCAGCCATCCGAAGCCGTCTTGCCGAGCAGATGGGCCTGGTCGCGCGTGCATTGGTAGTCGACCAGGATGCCGTCCTTCACCAGCTCCCACTGCTTGGTCTTGACCCCTTCATCGTCGTAGCCCACCGCGCCCAGGCTGCCCGGCTGCGTCTTGTCGGCAACAAAGGTCACCGCATCGCTGCCCCACCGGAACTTCGCATCGCGCTTGTCCAGCGTGGCGAAACTGGTGCCGGCGTAGTTGGCCTCGTAGCCGAGCACGCGATCGAGCTCGAGCGGGTGGCCCACCGACTCGTGGATGGTGAGAAACAGATTGCTCGGGTCGATCACCAGGTCGTACTTGCCCGCCTTCACCGATGGCGCGGTGAGCTTGGCGCGTGCCTGCCTGGCGGCGGCGATGGCGTCTTCGCGGGCATCGTAGCTTTTCCCATAGCCGACAAGCCCGCCGGGCAGTGCGTGCTTCTCGCGCGCGTCGCCATCCAGGTATTCGTAGCCCATGCCCATCGGCGAAGACAGCCCGTCGCGGGTGCGGAACTTGCCGCTGGCCTTGTCCACCGCGGTCACGGTGAACGGTAGCCACAGCCGGTGCACGTCCTGGTCGATATAGGACCCGTCGCTGCTGGCGAAATACTTCTGCTCGTTGATGGCGAACATGCGCGAGGCCACGAAGGTGGCGCCAGCATTCAACGCGGCCGCATTGACATCCATCAGCAGGGCCACCTTGTCCTGCAGCGGCACCTCCATCGCGTTCTTCCTGATCGGCGTGCGCCAGCGCACTTCACCGGCCGGCGTCACCGGTGCCAGCTGCACTGGCGTGCCGCCCAGCCGTGCATTGGCCTTGGCAATCGCCACCGCTTGCCGCGTGGCGGTCGCCACGCCATCAGTGGTGAGCGCATTGGTGGCGGCAAAGCCCCACGCACCATCGGCCAGCACGCGCACGCCCACGCCGCTGGATTCGGCGTTGACCACGTTCTCCACCTGCGCCTCGCGGGTGATCACGAACTGGCGCAGGTAGCGGCCCACCCGCACATCGCAATAGCTGGCGCCTGCGGCCTTGGCAGTAGTGAGCGCGGTATCGGACAAGCGCCGGTTGCGTGCTGCATCGGCTGGCGCAAGCAGCTGCTCGGCCGCGATCAGCCGCGTATGGGGCAGCAGCAGCCCGGCGGCGCCGATGCCGGATAAAGCGAGAAAGGTACGACGGTCCACGTGGCGTTCTCCGCTGAGGCGACGCACGCAGTGCTGCACACGTGCCAAACCCAGAGGGTGGCGCACAGGCCTGAAATTGGTCAAGTGACAAGTGCCCCGCGCGCCGCGCAGACGACCAGCCCGGCTGGCACCGCCTGCGCGGCGTGTGCTGCGCGACAGTGTTGTCACCGCCTTTCGGGTTCCGCAGCAGACGGGTGAAGCTGCGCACTCCATCACTTCTTGAAGTCGGTGGGCCGCTCCAGCTGGTAGATCGCCTCACCCAAATCTTCCAGCTTGCCGGCAAGGATGGCTTGCGCATCATAGACACCGCGGTTGTAGAAGTACGCACCGACTTCTTCGGCAAAGAAATCGAGCAGGAACTCGGCATCGAAACGCCCGATCTGCTGTTTGGTTCTTCGGTGAAATACAGCTGGATCTTGCGGGTGATCGCCGCCCGTTCGCTTTCGGTGAATTTGATGTTCATTGGCATTGTGTGATTGGGCAGCGAGACGGCCGACCTGCCTGTAAAGCGTCAAGGTACCCAGACCCGCCGATGCCCGGGTTGACCCAAAGGGCAGGATCGGCGGCGGGTAAGGCAACTGCAACCGCTGAACCCGCTGGCCAAGTAACCATCACCGATCACCCGGGGCTCAATCGAAATGGATGATCCGCAACGCGCGTAACGAGGCCGCTGCCTGCGCAGGCGGTAACGCAAGCGCTTCTCGAAAGAGTTGCGCGGACACCTTGCAGCGCTGCGGTTGCGACCAAGTGGCCCACTCGACCGGGCCCGGCTGTGATGCGAGCGCGTTCCAGAACAGGGTGTTATAGCGCAAGCGCACGGCCTGCTCTTGTGCGTCGGATACCGTATGTTGCGGTGCCTGCACTGCGGTACGGGCGATCAAATCCGCTAGCAGGTCGCGCACGCGTGCACGGGTCTCCTCGTCCTGCGGGCGCTCACCGTTATCCAGCAAGGTGTTGCATTGCGCCTTGTCCTGGGTGCGCACGGCGTCATCCCAGAGCGCCGCGATGCCTCGGCCCCAGCGGGCCATGTCGGCATCGCTCGAGCGTCCAAAGGCGAATGCCGTCATTTCGGCGTAGAGCCTGCGCAACCAGGCAGTTGCAATGTCCTTGTCCTTGGCAAGCAACGCCTGGCGAATCGACGGTGCGCGCTGCAGGACCTGGTCCGGCTGCTTGGCCGCATACGCCAGGTAAGCGCGCCAGGAGGCGTCGCTGGCGCCCATCTGGTGCAAGGCGCCGGCCATGGCAATGGCAGCACGCGTCGCGGGCTTGCCATGCGCATCCAGGATACGCACGCCGACACCGCCTTCGACCAATTCGGTGGCATCGATCCAAGCCATCGAGCTGGGCGGCGTATGGCTGCGTTTGGACAGCAAGTCAGGCCCGAACCCAGCACGCAGCAGGATGGCGCGCGATTGCGCATCCCCTTGCGCCAGCGCAGATTCGCGCCATTCCTTGGGCGCGTTACCCAGCATCCTGTTCTGGTGCAACCCGATGGAGCCTCGCAGGCCGAGCTCGCGCTCGGGCGATGCGGCCCACAGCAAACTGCAGGCGCTGGCGCAATAGTCATCCACACGCACCACCACGTCGCGGGCACGGACGATCTTGGCCACTTCAAGTGCGTCGCCGACCAACCCGCCGCCGCTGCGGATATCGATCCGCTGCAGATGCGGCGCACGCGCCATAGCGGCCTTGAAGTCATCGATGAAATTCGCCGCGATACTACCGTCGATGCTTAGCACCCGCTTGTCCGCACTCAGCACCATGCGCGCGTCTGGATCCTGGTGACGTGCACGATCGTTACTCACTACCTGATAGAGCAATGCAGCAATCAATGGCAGTGCCAAGATCAGCAACCACACCGACGTCCACGCGCGCGAGGGACCGTAGCCGGGGTCGCGTTTGATCGCGATACCCAGCACCGTTGCAGTCGATAGCAGCGATGCAGCAAACAGACTCAGATGCCAGGCCAGCGGCAATGGCGGGCGCCCGGGAATGTGGAAACCCCATAACGGCAGCGCAACCCCAAGGACCAGACAGCCGAACAGTGCGAGTGCCCCCAAGACGGGCAGCCACGGTGTCATGCGCGGGCTCCAGCGGCGTCCGAGCGAGGTCCACGCGGTTTCGCCAGGGCGCCAGGACATGGTGTCGGCACGATAGCGGCCACGTCCGAATTCGGCGTGCACCTGGGCCATCTCCCACACACCGAGATAGCCCCGCCTGTCGCGTAAATGCAGGTGTTGCATGCTCATCGCATCCAGCGCACCAGCGCCACCAATGCCATCGCCGAGATGCCGGCCACCACATACAGAATGATCTGCCAGCGGCCTGTCGGCCGGTGCGTGACCACCCAGCCCGCCCTCAAGTCCCAGGAGGTCTTGCCTGCGTTGATCAGTTTCACGAGCGCAAACAACTGCGTCATCATGCTGATCAACGGCACGCACAGGCCCATGCCGAATACGAACACCCGTCCCTCGCGGCGGAGCGCATCAGCAAAGCCCAGCGCATATCCATCCGCACGCAGAACGCGGATGCCGAACAGCCACTTGCCGGGCGTCGTGCCGCATAGGCCGATCCAGATGGCAAGCACTGGCATCAGCAACACGCTTGTCAGGATGCCGGAGAGCAATGCCTTGCTGGAGACCGGCGCCACCAGCGCCGAATACAGCGGCGGGCTGATCGTACCCACGACACTACCGATGGAAAACCATAGCAGCAGGCCGAGCGTGAAGGTGTCGAAGCTGCGCGCAAAACAGCGACGCCATGGATGCGCACGGATGTCTTGCCAGCCATCGGCATACACGTGCAGCACTGGCGCGTCGGCCGGAAGCGCAAGCTGTGGCCGGCTGATCGTCGCCAGGAAGTCGGTGGCGTCGAAGTTGCGTGCAGCCGCTGTGCTGCCATCGGCTTGCCCGGCATGCAGCGCCACCAAGCTCACTGCGCTATCAGGGATCGGTGGCGGAGTGGCTTGCGACAGCGAGCAGCGCGCGTAGGGCTCCCAGCCCGCCATGCCTGCCGTCCACATCAGCGTGTCCGCGTGGATACGCCCTTCGGCAAACCACGCCTGTGCCTGCATCCGGGTCGCCCCGATGGATGCTCCATTTTCCTGGGCATACCAATACTGCTCCATGTGCAGGGCACTCATTGCGTCGACGCGGTTGATGCAAGCGATAGCGGCAGGACAGCAGGCAACTTGAGGCTCAGTGCGCGTCTGCGGTGATCGAAAGCCGGGTCGCGGCGGGCAGCCAACGGTGATCTGCCCGCAATGCTCCACACTCATCTGCCTCTTTTATCAAGCATTCGCGCTGCGCAATGGTCCGATTGGCGTAAACAGGTATCCCGCCGCGCGGATCTTCGTCAAGGCCTGTACTGCCAGTACCGCGAAACACACATATTTAAGCAGCGGGATGATTGCGCACAGCACCATCGCGCCGGTAACGAATGACGACCAACCCAGTGCGGTCGCAGTGAGGTAACCGCCATACGCGCCGCAGCCGACTGCCAGCACGCTCAGTGCCATGCAAACGATGGTGGTAACGGTCCCCACGCCTGCCGTGGCGGTCATCGCGACCGCAGTGCCAAAGCTCAACCCGGCCGCCAGGCATGCCAACAGGATCCAGCGCAGCCCACTGACGGCATCTCTGGCATCGGCCTGCTGCTTGTGGGATTTATTGAAAGACAGATTGCTGACGTCCATGATCTTTTCTCTTGAAGGTGCCTTGCTGCCCCGAGCGGTGACAGCATTCAGTACGGCGTGGAGATGAGGCGGATGCTGCGCAAGACACCTGATGCTGAGTGCGCGCACCACTGTGCATGTGGGAGGTGCTGCTCCCGCAGGCTTTATCGCATTTTTGTCAAGCGCTCGACGATTTCTTCAGCATGCGTTTCGATCAGGCCTTCCGAGGTACCCCACGCCGATGTATTGGTCGATTCCACATCGAATGCGGCCACCGTCTTGCCGGCATCCTTGACTTCGATGGAGGTCTTGACCTTGTCACGTCCGGCCATGATGCCGGCCCAGAACCGTGCACCGTTGCTGCGCATGTAGTAGTGGGTAACGCGGATGTCCAGTTCACGCGCTCCCGGCGCACCTTGCACGCCGCGCAGTTTGGCCTCGCCGAGCTTGGCATCGAGCTGACGTCGAAACATCGCCATACTCGCAGCATCGGTATCCTCGTTTCCCTTGATCTCGTACCAATACGTGGTAGCAGCGTCGGCCTTGTAGCTCTGGCGGACCACGCTGTTGGTAGAGCAGGCGCACAGCAATGCAGCGCTCGTCATCGCGAGCGCCCAACCAATCTTCTTCATTTATATCCCCGGTGGAATCCATTCGAGCCAGCCACTTGCCGGCTGGCAACCAAGCGTAGCAAAGCAGACGGCTGTCGCATGTCGGGGGAATTCTGACGGCTATCCGCGGACGTTTGAATCCTTGACGATGGCGTCGCGCCCGGGGATTGAACGTCGTATCGTTGCCTGTGTCCCCTTGGCGCCCCAGGGCGTCCTGTGATTGATGCGTCTTCTATCGCGCTTGCGCCTCGAATCGTCCTTCGCGTGTTGCAATCACGCGGTAGCCGTCAGTTCTTTGGTGCGCTGATAGATGCAACTTGCGATTCCTGCCCAAAGCGATGGGCAAGCGACAAATGCGGCCAAGGAAGCCAATGAGTCGAATGGCCCTGAAGAAGCATGCATCAAGCGCAGGAGTAGACAAAGGCTTGCCACAATTGCTGCTCCAGCGATTCCCGCAACATAAGGATGTGCATGCTTCAGACCAGGAACAAAGTGCAGCGTTGGGGTGCCCAAAAGAACAAAGAAAGGTGAGCCAATGCCGAATGCGAAAAAACAGTAGTACAGAAAAAATGTAGGCGCCGCTCCACCGCTGCCCGACATTGCCAGAATAAGAGCAATGAGGAAGCCGCTCAGAATCGTCGCAGCGACGCATGACAACAGCACCGAACCCAAAAAAACCAAGCTCCCTTTTATTGCGTGTGCGGTTGCGAGCAAGGCGTCTCTCACGCAGGTTACCTCAAAGAAAGATGATGAGCTCGCTCAGCAAGTTGGTTCCGCGATGAGGAGGCAATCGGCAGGAGACAGGTGGAAGCTCAGGTCTTGCTTGATGCACAGCTTCTCGTTGGAATGCGCGAACCGGAGATCGCCACGTATCGCTCCACCGTGTGCACGCGTGCATCAGATACCTGAGATCTTTGGCCGCTTCAACCGGCATCCATGCCAATGCGGTGTTCGGCGCCGGGTAAACAGACACCCGCAGGACGCGGGTGTCTATGGGTAACACATGACTGCTGGTTTCTACGGCAAAGGCGTAGGCTTATGCCTTGTCCGCCTCCAGGTGATAGCGCGTGGCCTCGGCCACTTCGTTCTTCGAGCCCAGGAACACCGGTACGCGCTGGTGCAGCTGGGTCGGCTGGATGTCCAGGATGCGCTCGCGCCCGGTGGTGGCGGCGCCGCCAGCCTGTTCCACCAGCATGCCCATCGGGTTGGCTTCGTACATCAGGCGCAGCTTGCCGGGCTTGCTCGGGTCCTTCTTGTCCCAGGGGTAGATGAAGATGCCGCCGCGGGTGAGGATGCGATGCACGTCGGCCACCATGCTGGCGATCCAGCGCATGTTGAAGTCCTTGCCGCGTGCGCCGTCCTTGCCGGCCAGCAGGTCGCCCACATAGGCCTGCATCGCCGGCTCCCAGTGGCGCTGGTTGGACATGTTGATGGCGTATTCGGCGGTGTCCTCGGGCACGCGCATGTCGCGCTGGGTCAGCAGGAAGCTGCCTTCCTCGCGCTCCAGGGTGAAGGCGTGGGTGCCGTGGCCGAGGGTGAGTACCAGCATGGTGCTGGGGCCGTAGATGCAGTAGCCGGCGGCCACCTGCTGGGTGCCTGGCTGCAGGAAGTGTTCATCGCCGGGCTTTTCGGTGCCCTTGGGCGCACGCAGCACCGAGAAGATGGTGCCCACCGAGACATTGACGTCGATGTTGGAGCTGCCGTCCAGCGGGTCGAACAGCAGCAGGAAATCGCCGCTGGGGTATTGGTCGGGCACCGGCTGACTGTGATCCATTTCTTCGGAGGCGCATGCGGCCAGATGGCCGCCCCAGGCATTGGCTTCGAGCAGGATGTCGTTGCTCAGCACATCGAGCTTTTTCTGTGCCTCGCCCTGCACGTTGCCGGTACCGGCATCGCCGAGCACGCCGCCCAGGGCGCCCTTGCTCACGGCAATGGAGATGCGCTTGCAGGCGCGCGAGACGATGGTGATCAGCTGGCGCAGTTCCGCATCGATACGGCCGGCGTGTTGTTCTTCGATCAGGAAGCGGGTCAGCGAGGGACGCGACATGGAGCGGGCAGCCTGTTGTAGGAAGTGGGCCGCCATTGTCGCCATTGCGCCGTTAGATTTCGATCACTTGCTGCGCGGTTTGTAGCGTGGCTGATCGAATTTGTGCGAATGGGCGGTGGGAGCGGAACGCTTCATGGCGCTGAGGTGCCCCCATCCGCCCTTCGGGCACCTTCCCCCGCGGGCGGGGGAAGGGAGCGGCGGCTGCGGGCACAAAAAACCGGGAGGCTTGCGCGCTCCCGGTCTGCCGTACGTCGATGCCGCCGCACGCAGCGGCGGGGCCGCTTACATGCGGCTGACGGTCGCCACGGCCTGGGCCACGTAGTCCAGGTTGCGCTGGCTCAGTGCGGCCACGCAGATGCGGCCGGTGCCCACCGCGTAGATCGCGAACTCCTCGCGCAGGCGGTCCACCTGGGTCTTGGTCAGTCCCGAGTACGAGAACATGCCGGCCTGGCGCTGGATGAAGTCGAACTCCGGCGCGCCCAGCGTGGCGAGTTTGTCCACCAGCCCTGCGCGCAGGGCGTGGATGCGTTCACGCATTTCGGTGAGTTCCTGCTCCCACAGATCGCGCAGTTCCGGGCTGGTCAGCACGCCGGCCACCAGCGCGGCGCCGTGCGTGGACGGGCTGGAATAGATGGTGCGGATGATGCGCTTGACCTGCGACTGCACCGCCTTGGCTTCGGCGGCGGTGGCCGAGACCACCGACAGCGCGCCCACGCGCTCGCCATACAGCGAGAACGACTTGGAATACGAGCTGGCGACCACGTAGCTGTCGATGCCTTCGGCGGCCAGCAGACGTACCGCATACGCATCGGCCTCGATGCCCTTGTCGAAGCCCTGGTAGGCAATGTCGACGAACGGGAACAGGTTGCGTTCCTTCAGCAGCCCGGCCACCTGCTTCCACTGCTCGCGGGTCAGGTCGGCGCCGGTGGGGTTGTGGCAGCAGGCGTGCAGCAGCACCACCGTGCCCGGCTCCAACTTGGCCAGGTCGGCGAGCATGCCGTCGAAGTTCAGGCCATGGCTGGCGGCATCGAAATAGGTGTAGTCCACCACCTCGAAGCCGGCCGCGCCGAACACCGCGCGGTGGTTTTCCCAGCTGGGGTTGCTGATGGCGATGGTAGCGGTGGGCAGCAGCTTCTTGAGCAGATCTGCGCCAACGCGCAATGCGCCGCTGCCGCCGACGGTCTGCGAGGTCGCCACGCGCCCGGACGCCACCAGCGCCGACTCGGCGCCGAACAGCAGTTCCTGGGTGGCCTTGTCGTAGGCGGCCAGGCCGTCGATGGGCAGGTAGCCACGCGGTTTGGCCTCCTGCGCAAGCTGCTGCTCGATCTTGTGCACGGCGCGCAACAGCGGGATGCGCCCGTTTTCGTCGTAATAGATGCCCACGCCCAGGTTGACCTTGGTGGGGCGGCTGTCGGCGTTGTAGGCCTCGGTCAGGCCCAGGATGGGGTCGCCTGGAACCTGTTCCACGTTTGCAAAGAAGGACACGGCATGACTCGCTGAAGGACGAAAGAGTGGGGTACTTCCGGGGTGCTCGGCCGCGGCTGGGCCAAACCACTTCATCGTAGCAGCCCATGGCGGGCGTAGCATGCTTCGTTCCGTACGCAACGATGCGGCCACAGTACGGATACGAGACACTATCCCCATGCCCAGACTCACCCTGTTGGCCGCCGCCTGCGGCCTGTTCGCCACGAGCGCCGCGCCGCTCGTCCTGGCCGCCGATGCGGCGCCTTTGCAGGTCCTCCCCACCGTGCAGGTGGACGCCGCCCGTGTGCACGGGGTGGACGACTTCGACCTGCCGGCCTCGTTCACCGTGGTGGCGGCCGACGACGACAACCGCCGCGGCGCGCAGGTCTCCGAGTTGCTGGACGGCATCCCCGGGCTGGTGGCGCGCGACCGCCAGAATTACGCGCAGGACACCCAGTTGTCGATCCGCGGCTTCGGCGCGCGCTCCACCTTCGGCGTGCGCGGCGTGCGGCTGCTGGTGGACGGCATCCCGGCCAGCATGCCCGATGGCCAGGGCCAGCTGTCGCACTTCAACGTACTGGGCGCTGAGCGGGTGGAAGTGCTGCGCGGGCCGTTTTCGGCGCTGTACGGCAATTCCTCCGGCGGCGTGCTGCAGCTGTGGAGCGCCGACGGCAAGCCGGACGACCCCTGGCGGCTGCGCGCCACCTACGGCAGCAATGCCACCGTCAACGTGGGTGCGCAGTTGCTCGGCCAGCAGGGCGCGGTGCATTACAACCTGGCCGCCAACCATTTCGAGACCGACGGTTTCCGCGACCATAGCCGCGCCAGGCGCGAGTCGGTCAACGCCAAGCTGGGTTTCGATCTGGCGCCCGGCCGCCGGCTGGATCTGGTGCTCAACTATCTGGATGCGCCCGATGCGCAGGACCCGCTGGGCCTGAGCCGCGACCAGTTCAACGCCGACCCGCGCCAGGCCACCGCGGTGGCTACCCAGTTCAACACCCGCAAGTCGGTACGCCAGAGCCAGGCCGGGGCCATCTTTACCCAGCAGTTCGACAGCCAGACGCTGCGGCTGATGGCCTATGGCGGCCAGCGCAGCGTGGAGCAGTTCCTCTCGGTGCCGGTGGCGGTGCAGCGCAACCCGCTGCATGCCGGCGGGGTGATCGATCTGGACAGCAATTACGAAGGTGCCGACGCGCGCTGGGCCTGGCAGGGGCAGGCGCTGGGCCGGCCGCTGCAGCTCACCGTGGGCGCCAACGTCGACCGCCAGCGCCAGCACCGCACCGGCTACGAGAACTTCGTCGGCGATGCGTTGGGTGTGCAGGGTGCGCTACGCCGCAATCAGCGCGACCGGGTCGAAAACGTGGACCAGTTTGCGCAAGCGTGGTGGCAGTGGAGCGAGCGCTGGTCGGCATTGCTGGGTGTGCGCCATAGCCAAGTGCGCTTTGCGTCGGACGACCATTACATCGTGGGCCGCAATCCCGACGACAGCGGCCGGCGCGAGTATTCGGCCACCACGCCGGTGGCCGGCATCGTGTTCCGCGCCACCGACGATCTGCGCTTTTACGCCTCCGCCGGACGCGGCTTCGAAACGCCTACCTTCAACGAGCTGGGCTATCGCAACGATGGCGCGGCCGGGTTGGCGCTGGACCTGGGCGCGGCCACCAGCCGCAATTATGAGATCGGCAGCAAGTGGCGCGCGCAAAGCGGCGCGGCATTGCAGGTGGCGCTGTTTCGCGCCGACACCGACAACGAACTGGCGGTGGCCAGCAACACCAACGGCCGCAGCACCTTCCGCAACATCGGCGCCACCCGCCGCCAGGGCGCGGAGCTGAGCTGGCAGCAACCGCTGGGCACCACCCAGCAGCTGCAGCTGGCCTATACCTTTGTCGACGCCACCGTGCGCGATGGCTACCTCACCTGTGCCAGCAGCGGCTGCGCGGTGCCCACCGCGCCGGTGGCCAGCGGGTCGCGCCTACCCGGCGTGCCGCGTCAGCAGCTGTTTGCGCGCTGGCAATGGCAGCCGATGCAGTGGCAGTTCGCCGCCGAAACGGTGGCCTCCGCTGCCACCGTGGTCAACGACCTGGCCAGTGAGCGTGCGCCCGGCTATGCGTTGGTCAACCTGGAAGCCTCGCGCCGCTGGACCACCGCGCACGGGGCGCTACGCACGTTTGCGCGCCTCGACAACGCGTTGGACCGCCAGTGCGTGGGCTCGGTGATCGTCAACGACGGCAACGGACGCTATTACGAACCCGGCCCGGACCGCACTTACACGGTGGGGCTGCAGTGGGATTTTGGTGGGTGAGCCTGTGGCGGCGGTGCGCGTTCTCCACCGCGCGTGCCGCTTCACCGCGTCTGTTTCATCGCGTACCAGGCAAGCACACTGGTAGCTCAATCGGATCGCTGATCCGGATGCAGGCACCTCGAGCAACGGAAACGCCGCAGCAGATCCGCGCCGGTGTGAGTGAGTCTGGCGGATAAGTCGAGCGTCGTGTGGCCATGCTGGTTTCGGGCATCAGCGGCGCTTGCCTGCTGGTGGTCGCGGTGGTGTCTGGGGCGCCGCCGTTGAAGCCTCGACACCGCCTGCGGGTGCGGGCGCATCGTCTTCTCCTGGATTGACCGGAACCACGCGCTTGTGCGGTCTTGCAGCATGATCCTGGCGCTGCCGGTAATGATGCGATGCAACCGAATATGAGGCCCGATGCAGTGTTGATGGCGCTTCGATGATGACGCAGCGCAACAGCATTGGTGCTGACGTTGCGCTCGCCTCGTGGCGGGTATACACGTTGGGCCGTCATTTCAGCCGGAGACCCTGATGAACGCGCAGCCTTCCACCAAGCCGCTCAGCACCGACCCGCAATCGATCTTCAAGCCGCGTTACGACAACTTCATCGGTGGCAGGTGGGTGGCGCCGAGCAGCGGACAGTATTTCGACAACACCACGCCGATCAGCGGCAAGGTCTTTACTTCGATTGCCCGCTCCAACGCGCAGGACATCGAAGCCGCACTGGATGCCGCGCATGCGGCCAAGGACGCGTGGGGCAAGACCTCGACCACCGAGCGGTCCAACGTACTGCTCAAGATCGCCGACCGCATCGAACAGAACCTTGAATTGCTCGCCTACGCCGAGACCTGGGATAACGGCAAGCCGGTGCGCGAAACGCTCAATGCCGACGTGCCGCTGTGCGTGGACCACTTCCGGTATTTTGCCGGGGCCATCCGCGCGCAGGAAGGCGGCATTTCCGAGATCGACAGCGACACCATTGCCTACCATTTCCACGAGCCCTTGGGCGTGGTGGGGCAGATCATTCCGTGGAACTTCCCCTTGTTGATGGCGTGCTGGAAGCTGGCGCCGGCCCTGGCGGCCGGCAACTGCGTGGTGATGAAGCCTGCAGAGCAGACGCCGGCGTCGATCCTGGTGTTGATGGAAGTCATCGGCGATCTGTTGCCAGCCGGCGTGCTCAACGTGGTCAACGGCTTCGGTCTGGAAGCGGGCAAGCCGCTGGCCAGCAATCCGCGCATCGCCAAGATCGCCTTCACCGGCGAAACCACCACCGGCCGGCTGATCATGCAGTACGCCAGCCAGAACCTGATTCCGGTCACGCTGGAGCTGGGCGGTAAATCGCCGAACATCTTCTTTGCCGACGTCATGGCCGAAGACGACGATTTTCTCGACAAGGCGGTGGAAGGCTTCGTGCTGTTCGCCTTCAATCAAGGCGAGGTGTGCACTTGCCCCTCGCGTGCGCTGATCCAGGAATCCATCTACGACAGGTTCATGGAAAAGGCGCTCAAGCGCGTGGCGGCGATCAAGCAGGGCAACCCGCTGGATCCCAACACCATGGTCGGTGCGCAGGCATCGGGCGAGCAGCTGGAAAAGATCCTCTCCTATATCGACATCGGCAAGCAGGAAGGTGCGCAAGTGTTGATCGGTGGCGAACGCAATACGCTCGATGGCGAGCTGGCCGAGGGCTTCTACGTCAAGCCCACGGTATTCAAGGGGCACAACACGATGCGCGTGTTCCAGGAAGAGATCTTCGGCCCGGTGGTGTCGGTGACCACGTTCAAGGACGAGGCCGAAGCGCTGGCGATTGCCAACGACACCTTGTACGGGCTGGGCGCCGGCGTCTGGAGCCGCGATGCGGCGCGGCTGTACCGCATGGGCCGCGCGATCCAGGCCGGGCGCGTGTGGACCAACTGCTATCACGCCTATCCGGCGCATGCCGCATTCGGCGGCTACAAGCAGTCGGGCATCGGGCGCGAAAACCACAAGATGATGCTCGACCACTACCAGCAGACCAAGAACCTGCTGGTGAGCTATTCGCCGAAAGCGCTGGGGTTGTTCTGACGTGCTGCCGGTGCCGCCCAGCTGCGTCGCTGCAGATTGATCTCGATCAACGCGTCGCTGCCGCGCCTGACGCATCCTGGCCCGGCCAGACACGATGCGGGGACACCATGGACACGACGATGAAAGCCGCAGTGGTGCGCCAATTCGGCGCACCACTGGTGATCGAGGAAGTGCAGGTGCCGCGGCCCCAGGCCGGCGACCTGCTGGTCAGGATCCAGGCCTGCGGGGTCTGCCACACCGATCTGCACGCCGCGCAGGGCGACTGGCCGGTCAAGCCGAATCCTCCGTTCATTCCCGGCCATGAAGGCGTGGGCTATGTGGTGGCGGTGGGTGCCGGCGTGCGTCACGTCAAGGAAGGCGACCGGGTCGGCATTCCCTGGCTGTACTCGGCCTGCGGGCATTGCGAGCACTGCCTGGGTGGCTGGGAAACCCTGTGCGAGGCGCAGCAGAACAGCGGCTATTCGGTCAATGGCGGCTTTGCGCAGTACGCGCTGGCCAATGCCGATTACGTTGGGCATCTGCCCGCCACCCTGGGGTTTGTCGAGGTCGCGCCGATCCTGTGCGCAGGCGTCACCGTCTACAAGGGATTGAAGGTCACCGACACCACGCCCGGCCAATGGGTGGTGGTTTCCGGCATCGGCGGGCTCGGCCATCTGGCGGTGCAGTACGCCAGGGCGATGGGCCTGAACGTTGCGGCGGTGGACGTGGACGACGCCAAGCTGGCGCTGGCCAGGCGCTTGGGCGCCACGGTGACGGTCAACGCCTTGACCACTGATCCTGTGGCCTACCTGAAGAAGGAAATCGGCGGCGCGCATGGTGCCCTGGTCACCGCAGTATCGCCCAGGGCCTTCGAGCAGGCGATCGGCATGGTGCGCCGCGGTGGCACGGTATCGCTCAACGGCCTGCCGCCGGGCCAGTTCCCGCTGGACATCTTCGGCATGGTGCTCAATGGCGTGACCGTACGCGGCTCGATCGTCGGCACCCGGCTGGACCTGCAGGAGTCGCTGGCCTTCGCCGAGCAGGGCAAGGTCGCGGCAACCGTGACCACCGACGCCCTGGACAACATCAACGACGTGTTCGCGCGCATGCACGCCGGAACGATCGAGGGGCGTATCGTGCTCGACATGGCGGCCTGACCGCGCCGCAGGAGGCAGACCATGCAGGGCACCGCCACGCTGACAGACCCGCCGTTGCAGGTAACGGCAACGCTTGCCGCGCAGCAGCTGATCGACACGCTGCGTGCGCGGCATGGCGATCTGCTGTTCCATCAATCCGGCGGTTGCTGCGATGGCTCTTCGCCAATGTGCTTTGCGGTGGGCGATTTCATCGTGGGCGACCGCGATGTGCTGCTGGGCGAGATCGCCGGTGCGCCGTTCTACATCAGTCCATCGCAATTTGCGTACTGGAAGCACACCCAGTTGATCATCGACGTGGTGCCCGGGCGCGGCGGCATGTTTTCGCTGGAGAACGGCGAGGGCGTGCGATTCCTGGTGCGCTCGCGCCTGTTCAGCGACGAGGAGATGGCGCAACTGTCGGCGGCCGGGCGGGTGTGAGGCGTTGAGCCAATAGGCGTCGCCGCGGGATCAAGCGAACACGACAACGATCACGGTGCGCTGCCTGGCTTCTTGGCCGGGGTGTCGTCATCGGCGGGAACCAGGGTATCTGGCGCGTCGCCGGCACCCCGGTCCTCGTAGTGTTCGGCATCGCGTTTGCCATGCTGCTCGCCCGGTTGGGCGGGTTGCTCGCGTAGGGGGTCACGGGTCATGGCTGGTCTCCTGCACTTCGATGGATGCCTGAGTTCACCGCGCGCACGGTGAAAGCCGCGCAAATCGCAAGATGTATGCGCATTTCTCACGCATGGATCACGGCGGGGGCGGTACTGATGACAGCCCCATGCCGCACCGTGGAGCAGACCCATGCGCCCCCTGGACCGCCGTCCCGATCGTCGCCTGTTCAGCGTCCACCTTGACCCGGCATCGCCCAGGCGCGCGCACCACAGAGTGCTTGTTGCCGATCCGGTGGGTGTGGCCCAGGACTTCCACTATTACAGCCTGGCCGATTACCAGCGCCGCCGTCGGCGCGGCGGGCCGACCTGGCGCGATCTTTCGCCGGTCTACGCGTTTGCGCGCGTCACGCATGCGGCCGACTGGCCGCGCGGCGCCGATGCACAGTGCGAACAGGCATTGGCCGCGCAATGGGAAAGCATGCGTGGCAGCTCGCGTCTGGATTGGCCGCATGCACGCCACATCGTCGAGGATGCCTGGCTGGCGCTGGACCACATTCCCAACGCTGCCGTACACGGAGTAGCGCACTGATGGCGCGACCGATCTGGACCGGCACGCTGTCCTTTGGCTTGCTCAATGTACCGGTGTCGCTGATGTCCGGTGAGCGCAAGGTGGATCTGCACTTTCGCATGCTGGATTCGCGCGACAAGAAGCCGATCCGGTTCGAACGCGTCAACGCCGACACCGGCGATGAGGTGCCGTGGAAGGAGATCGTCAAGGCGTTCGAGTACGACAAGGGCAGCTATGTCATCGTCGAGGAACAAGACATCCGTTCGGCCGCGCCGGAGAGCCACGAGACCGTGGAAGTGGAAACCTTCGTCGATGCGGCCGACATCGACCCGCGCTATTTCGAGAAGCCCTACATCCTGGTACCCGGCAAGAAGGCCGAGAAAGGCTATGTGCTGCTGCGCGAAACCCTGCGCGATACCGGCAAGGTCGGCATCGCCAAGGTGGTGATCCGCACCCGTGAATACCTGGCCGCCGTGATGCCGCAGGGCGATGCGTTGATCCTGCTGCTGCTGCGCTACCAGCAGGAAGTGGTGGACCCGCAGGACTACAAGCTGCCGGCGGGCGCGGTGGGCGACTACCGCATCACCGCCAAGGAGCAGCAGATGGCCAGGCAATTGATCGAGTCGATGTCCGGTACCTGGCAGCCGGAGGATTACCACGACGAGTTCCGCGGCAAGCTGGAAAAGATCCTGCGCAAGCGCATCCAGGCCAAGGGCGGCACCACCAGGGTGGAGGCCGAGCCGCCGCAGCACGAAGACGCCACCACCAACGTGGTGGATTTCATGTCGCTGCTGCAGAAGAGCCTGCAGGCCAACACGCGCACGCCAGCCAAGAAGACCGGCGCTGCCGCTACCTCGGCGCCAGCGAGCAAGAAAGCCACCAAGAAAGCTGCGAAGAAGGCGACGAAGAAGACCGCCAGCAAAGCGACCAAGAAGAGCGCAACCGCCGCGCCGCGCCGCAAGGCGGGCTAGCCCATGGCCGCGCGCAACGGCAGGACCAAGGGTCGCACCAACCCAGGCCCGGCGCAGCAGGATCCCGGCAGTTCGGACCAACGCGCCACACCAGCCTCGCAAGCCGGCAAGGAACGGAGCACCCGGCGCAAGCCGAACGACAGCCAGTGGCGCACCCGCGCACTGGCACTGGATGGTGCGCGCGACACGCTCTGTCCCACCGGCCTGCGCGCGCAGCTGGCCCTACTACGCGCGCAGGCACCGGATGGCGATGCCTGGTTGCACGAAATCAAATGGGATGGCTACCGCCTGCTGGCCGATCTGGTCGACGGCAGCGCGCAGCTGCGCTCGCGCAACGACCAGGCCTGGACAGCCAACTTTCCCGAGCTTGCCCGCGCCATCCAGGCACTGCCGGTACGCGATGCGCGGCTGGATGGCGAGCTGGTGGTGCTGGATGCGCAGGGGCGCAGCGATTTCACGGCCTTGCAGCAGGCGCTCGATGGCAGCGCGCGGCAACCCCTGCGCTACCTGGTGTTCGACCTGCTTGGCGTGGCCGGAGTGGACCTGCGCAACACACCGCTGGTGCAGCGTAAACAGCTGCTGCGCGCGCTGCTCGGCAACACGCCAAGCACGCTGGCCTACAGCGACCACGTGATCGGGCGTGGCCCCGAGGTCTTCGCAGCCAGTGCCGACAAGGGCTGGGAAGGCATTGTCAGCAAGCGTGCGGAAGCCGTCTATCGCGGCGGCCGCAGTGCCGACTGGGTCAAGACCAAGCACGAAGACAGCGACGAGTTCGTGGTGGTGGGATATACCGACCCGAAGGGTGCGCGTAGCGGGTTCGGTGCGCTGCTGCTGGCGCAACCCGAGGGTAAAACGCTGCGTTATGTGGGGCGTGTGGGCACCGGCTTCGATGCCGCGCTGCTTGGCGAGATCACCGCGCAGCTACGCGCGCTACGCAGCGATACCGCCACGCTGACATTGCCCGCGCATCTGCCTGGTCGCCCACGCGATGTGCATTGGGTACGGCCGGAGTTGATCGCCGAGATCGCTTTCCGCGGCTGGGCGCGGCAGGGTTTGCTGCGGCAAGCCGCATTCAAGCGTTTACGACCAGACAAGCCGGTGAGTGACCTGGGTGGCGACCGAGGCAGCCCCGGCACTGCAACGCGCACCACCACACGCAAGCAGCTCTTTGCACGCAAAGCCACGAGCAGCCAGGTGACCACGTCCAGGGCGTCACGCAGTGCAGCCAACGGGCCTGCGCAGGAACGCGTGACCCATTCGCGCTCCAGGCGCAGCAGCACCTCAGCGACAGTCGCCACGTCCGCCGCAGGATCAGTCACGTCCGGTGCGGCAAGTGGCGCATCCGAAGACGGCGTGACCGTGACCCATCCCGAACGTGTGGTGTTTCCTGCGCTGGACATCAGCAAGGGCGAGGTGGCCGCCTACTACCGCGCAGTGGCGCCGCTGGTGCTGGCCGAAGTTGCACGCAGGCCGCTGTCGTTGCTGCGTTGCCCCGATGGCGTGGGCGGCGACTGCTTCTTCCAGAAGCACCAGGCCCGTCAGCTGGGCGCGCATATCAAGACGGTCGCGCTCGAGCAGAAAAGCGGCACTGAAGACTACCTCTACATCGACGACGCGGCAGGCTTGCTCGAACTGGTACAGATGAACACCCTGGAGCTGCATCCCTGGGGCGCGGGCATCGACGATCCGGAACACCCGGACCGGCTGGTCTTCGACCTGGACCCGGGCGAAGGCGTTGCCTGGAGCGAGGTGGTGGCGGCAGCACGCGACATCCGCACCAAGCTGCGTGCGGCGGGCCTGGAAAGCGCGGTGCGCCTATCCGGTGGCAAGGGCCTGCACGTCGTGGTGCCGATCGTACCGGAGGCGAGCTGGGAGCAGGCACGCGACTTCTGCGAGGCGTTTGCGCAGGCGCTGGCCACGCAGGCGCCGGAGCGCTACGTAGCGACCATGAGCAAGGCCAAGCGCGAAGGCGTGATCTTTATCGACTGGCTGCGCAACGGGCGCGGCAATACCAGTGTGTGCTCGTGGTCGCTGCGTGCACGCGCCGCTGCCACCGTGGCGGTGCCGCTGCGCTGGGAGGAGCTGGGCAAACTCAGTGGCCCGGATGCATTTCCGTTGGACAAGGCCGTGCAGCGTGCCAAGCGTCAACGCAGCGACCCCTGGGCCAGCGTGCTGGCGCTCAGTCAGTCTCTCCCCGGCTAGAGGCCAGGCGCAGAGCGCATCGTGGTGAAACAGGGTGTGATGCAGGCGGGCGATGCATCGGGTGCGATTGCAGCGGGTCACCGCCCCCTTCGTCAGAGAAAGGTGCCTGCATGCATCACTGCATGCAGGCAGCGCATTGCCGCAGGAGCGTGCCCGCGCGCGACGGCTTCCTCGATAACGCCCTGTCGCTCGGGCGCGCTCCTACGCAGCCAGCGATACCGGTCGCTGCGACGCCCTTGCGTATGTCGATAAGGGTCCCGCGTCGGCGAACCTCAAGAATCGAAACACGTAACGCGCGATGCTGTGACGATTCCCGAATCCCGAATCCCGAATCCCGAATCCCGGCATCAAGGCGACACCACCGCCTCGCGCGTCACCCGGCTCAAGGCATCTGCGCTGATCTCGGCAATGGAATGCGTGCCGGTCAGCGTCATCGCCACGCGCATTTCCTTTTCGATCAGCGTCAGCAGGTTTTCCACGCCGGCCTGGCCGCCTGCGGCCAGCGCATAGACGAAGGCGCGGCCCAGCAACACCGCATCGGCACCGAGCGCGAGCATGCGCACCACATCCAGCCCGCTGCGGATGCCCGAGTCGGCCAGGATCTTGAGCTCGCCCTTCACCGCATCGGCAATGGCCGGCAATGCACGCGCACTGGACAGCACACCGTCGAGCTGGCGCCCGCCATGGTTGGACACCACGATGCCATCGGCGCCGAAGCGCACCGCATCGCGCGCATCGTCCGGGTCCAGGATGCCCTTGATCACCATCGGCCCGGTCCAGAACTCGCGTATCCACTCCAGGTCCTTCCACGAGATGGATGGATCGAAGTTGGCCGCCAGCCAGCCGATGTAGTCCTGCAGGCCGGTGGGACTGCCGCGGTAGGCTGAGATGTTGCCCAGGTCGTGCGGCTTGCCGAGCAGGCCCACGTCCCAGGCCCAGCGCGGGTGCGTCACCGCCTGCAGCATGCGTCGCAGCGATGCATTGGGCCCGCTCATGCCCGAATGCGCATCGCGGTAGCGCGCGCCCGGCGTGGGCATGTCCACGGTGAACACCAGCGTGGTGACGCCGGCCGCCTTGGCGCGCTCCAGCGCGTTGCGCATGAAGCCACGGTCCTTGAGCACGTAGAGCTGGAACCACATCGGCCGTTCGATCGCCGGCGCCACTTCCTCGATCGGGCACACCGACACCGTGGACAAGGTAAACGGAATGCCGCGCGCCGCCGCCGCGCGGGCGGCCTGCACTTCGCCGCGCCGCGCGTACATGCCGGTCAGCCCCACCGGTGCCAGGGCCACCGGCATCGCCAGGGTTTCGCCGAACAGCTCGGTGCTCAGGCTCAGGTCGGACATGTTGCGCAGCACCCGCTGGCGCAGCGCGATATCGGCCAGGTCCGACACATTGCGCCGCAAGGTGTGCTCGGCATACGCACCGCCATCGATGTAGTGAAACAGGAACGGCGGCAGGCGCGCCTGGGCAGCAGCACGGTAGTCGGAAGCGGCGGAAATGATCATCGAAGACAAGGCGGGGGCAGGGGAGCCGCCGAGTGTAAGGCGATCGGCATGCGAGGGCATCGCGGGCCTGGCCGGTCATCCGCTCCATGCCGGGGTTTTGCTCCGTGCATCGCCGGTTTCGTCGCCGTTGGCAGGGCTTGCTCGCATGGCGCTGGTCTCCGCTGCCTGCGGGCAGCAGCATGCAGTCGTGGCCCGCACGCCAATGCGGTCCTGTCCGCATCGGACATCTCAGGCTGCAGGGCGGCCATCCAGGAGACAGTGGCAATGCGCGCAGCGAGAGCAATCGGACCGTATGCATGCCTGGCAGCCAGCCTGGCCCTGGCCTGGATCGGAGACGCGCTGGCAGCCGATGCACCGGTGGCGGCCAGCGCGCCATCCAGCTTCGAGCGGCGCATCGAGCAGCGCATGCAGGAGGCCGGCGTGGTCGGCATGGGCGCGGCCATCATCCGCGACCGTCGCGTGGTGTGGAGCGCTGGCTTCGGTTTCGCCGATCGCGCACGCAAGCTTGCCTTCACGCCGGACACGGTGATGAATATCGGCTCGGTCAGCAAGACCGTCACCGGCGTGGCGCTGATGCAGGCGGTGCAGGACGGCAGGCTGCAGCTGGATGCGGACATCAATCCCTACCTGCCGTTCGCCGTGCGCAACCCGCAGTTCCCGCAGGTGCCGATCACGCTGCGGCAGCTGGCCACCCATACCTCCAGCCTGACCGATCGCTGGGAGGTGTACCGTGACACCTACCGCTGGGAGGGGGCCACGGCCGAGCCGCTTCCGGACTTCCTGCGCGGCTATCTGGCACCGGGCGGACGCGACTATCTGCCGCAGAACTATCTGCCCAACCGGCCCGGTACGCATCGTGAGTATTCCAATATCGGCGCGGGCCTGGTGGGCTATATCGTCGAGCGGGCAGGGGGCCAGCCGTTCGAAGCCTATACGCGCGAACGCATCTTCGCGCCGCTGGGCATGCAGCGCACCGCCTGGCATGTGGCCGAACTGCCGGCCGGCACGCATGCCATGCTGTATGTCGGCCACATGGGCCTGAGTGTGCCGGTGCAACCCTACGAACTGGTGACCTACCCGGACGGTGGCTTGCGCAGTTGCGTCAACGATCTGTCCCGGCTGTTCATCGCGCTGCTCGATGGCGGGCGCTATCAGGGCACCCGCGTTCTCGATGCGGCCACCACCGCAGAGATGCTGCGTTTTCAGTACGCCGGTAGCAACGTGCCCGACAACGTCATCGTCAGCGAAAAGAATGCCGGCATCTTCTGGTCCACCAAGTTCAATGTCACCCGCATCGGGCATGGCGGCTCGGATCCGGGCGTGCGCGCAGAGATGCTCTCGGATCTGGACCACGCAAACGCCGTGGTGATGCTCAGCAATACCTCGCTGGACGGCAGTGACGCCAAGCTGCAGGTGGAGCTGTACGACATGCTGTGGGCGCACGCGCTGGAACTGCGCGCACAGGCCGAGGCCGCGCGCTGACCGATCGGGCAGCGGCCGACGCGGCGCGCTGCGCTAGGCGTCGAAGGCAAACTGCCCGTGGAATCCCAGCGGCACTGCGTAGGGCAGCCAGGCCTGCGCCACTGGCCCGGCATCGACGTGGCGCGCGTCCAGCACCATCAGCCCGGTGCGTGCACGTCGGGTGTCCAGCACGGTGCCGACCAGCCAGCCATCGTCGGGGCGGTCGCTGCCGGGCCGGGGCACGAACACGTGTTCCTCGGCCAGCACATGCGCGCCATAGCGATGCACCTGGCGCCGGTCGCGTTCCAGGTCATAGGCGGCCACGGCATTGAGGAACGGCGACTGGTTCGGCCCGGCGATGCAAGGCGCGTACGGGTGCGCACCCTGCATGGCCGTCGTACGGCGGTCGGACAGCGGCAGTTCCAGGTTGTTCACCGGATGCGTCTGCCAGTGCGCACGGCCATCTTCTTTCCCAGGACGCGGCATTTTCACCACACCAGCGGCAGCAGGCGATGGCTGTGCGCCGCATACGCCGGGTAGGCGATGGGAAAGGCGCGCTGCAACGCGGCTTCTTCAATGCGGATGCGGCGCAGGAACACCCAGGTCACCGGCAGCACGATCGCCAGCAGCGACGCTGCATTGCCCATGCCCAGCGCAAGTCCGTAGAAGGCCATCAGCGCGCCGGTGTAGGACGGATGCCGCAGCCAGCGATACGGGCCGCTGCGCACCAATTGATGCCCGGCCTGGATGGTGACATCCACCGTGAACCAGCGCGCCAGCACCGTGATGGCCCACACGCGCACCGCCAGCCCGCCGCCGATCAGCGCACACGCCGCCCATCGCAGCGGTTCCTGCCAGGCATGCGGCCAGTGCATGACGCCGGCAAACGCCAGCCCCACCGCCGCCGCGATGGACAGCGACAGCACCCGCCACAGCTGGCCCAGGGTGCCGCGGTCGTGCGTGCCGCCATCGGCTGCGCGGCGCTGCTGGCGCAGCCACAGTTCGTAACCGACCCACAGCAGGCTGAGCGCGGTGAGCAGAGGGGATGTAGACATGAGAGAGCTCCGGAGTGGATGGAAGACAAGGTGGATGGATGGCAAGGACGTAGGCAGCAGACAGCGGACAGCAGACGGTTGAGATGGCGGCAGCGCCGCTGCCATCCAGCGCGTGGTCCATGCCAGGCGCTGGGCTGGTTCACCTGGCATCGGTGTCCAGCGGCCAGTGATGCCAGTGTGCCCAGCGCCGGTGCGACCCACAGGAGCCGCAGGTCATCGATCCCACCTGCCAGAAGTCACTTTCTGCGTGCGCCCCATTGCCGGGCAGCGGCGCGGCGGTCAGCATCGCCGCATGAAACATGTCCTGCGCGAGTTGATCCAACCCCTGAGCCTGGCCGGGCTGATGGCCATTGCGGCGGTGGCGCTGTCGTTCAACGCCATCCCGTCGGCGCACGGTGGCTGGCGTTGGGTGGCCCTGGCCGGGTTTACCGTCCTGTTCCTGCTGCACGACCTGCTGCCGCGCCAGTACGTGGTGCGCAATGTGTCGTTGCTGCTGCAGGCCGCACTGGCGCTGGGCCTGACGGCGCTGCAGCCGCGTGCCGGCACCAGCCCTGTCCTGCTCGTCATGCTGGTGGCGCAACTGGCGATGGTGTGGCCGCCGCTGCGGGTGGTGGCGATGGCGCTGGCCATGAACGCGATCATGTACGCGTTGTTCGTGCGCGCCGGCTTCGACAACGCGCTGCTGTCGATCGTCGTCTACGCCAGCTTCCAGGCGTTTGCCGCGCTCACCGCCTATTACGCGCGCAGTGCCGAGCGCGCGCGCGACGCATTGGCCTACGTCAACGCCGACCTGCTGGCCACTCGCGCATTGCTGGCCGACAGCGCGCGCGATGCCGAGCGGCTGCGGCTGGCGCGCGAGCTGCACGACGTGGCCGGGCACAAGCTCACCGCCATGCGCATCAATCTGCGCCTGCTCGTCGCCGACTCCGCAATGGCAGGGCGCGACGACATCCGGGTGGTGGAGCAGCTGTCTGCCGAACTGTTGTCGGACATCCGCAACGTGGTGCAGTCCCTGCGCGATGATCAGGGCCTGGACCTGCAGACCGCTTTGCGCGCGCTGGCCGCACCGTTCCCACGCCCGACCCTGCGGCTGCAGATCGATGCCGACGTGCGTGTGACCGATGCCCGCGTGGCCGAGCTGCTGCTGCGGCTGGTACAGGAGGCACTGACCAACGCCGTACGGCATGCCGATGCCACCGAAGTGGCCGTGCACCTGCAGTGCCAGGACGCGCAGCTGCGCGTGGATATCCACGACGACGGCCACCGCGCCGAGCGCATCCGCGAGGGCAACGGCATCACCGGCATGCGCGAGCGGCTGGCGGCCCTGCACGGCCAGCTGCAGCTGGAGCGCACCGCGCAGGGCGGCATGCATCTGATTGCTACACTGCCGCGATGAGTCCACTCCGAATCGCCCTGGCCGACGACCAGGTCCTGGTCCGCGCCGGCCTGCGCGCCTTGCTGCAGCAGCAAGGCGTGGAGGTGGTCTGCGAGGCCGACGACGGGGAGGGCCTGCTGGACGCGCTGGGCACCACCACGGTGGACGTGGTGCTCAGCGATATCCGCATGCCCGGCATCGACGGCATCCAGGCGCTGGAGCAGCTGCGCGCCCGCGGCGACCGCACCCCGGTGCTGCTGCTCACCACCTTCGACGACGGCGACCTGCTGCTGCGTGCCACCGACGCCGGCGCGCAGGGCTTCCTGCTCAAGGACGCCGCCCCGGAAGACCTGCGCGACGCCATCGCCCGGGTCGCCGCCGGCGACACCCTGCTGCAGCCGGTCAGCACCGACCCGGTGCGCGCGCGCTACCAGTTCCGCGACCAGCAGGCTCCGCGCGAGACCTTCAACGAACGCGAGGTCGCCATCCTGCGCCTGCTGGCCGGCGGCTACTCCAACAAGGAGATCGCCCGCACCCTGTTCCTGGCCGAAGGCACGGTGAAGAACTACGTCTCCACCATCCTGGAAAAGCTAGGCACCCGCGACCGCACCCGGGCGGTGTTGAAGGCGATTACGTTGCGGGTGATTTGATTGCCTGGAATCGGGAATCGGGAATCGGGAATCGGGAATCGGGAATCGGGAATCGGGGAATCCTAAGCCCCTCTCCCTGCGGGAGAGGGGTTGGGGAGAGGGTAAGGGGCGAAGCCGCCCAGCGATGGATCACACCAGGCTTCGCCCGTACCCTCATCCGCCCTTACGGGCACCTTCTCCCGAGGGGAGAAGGTAAGCATCAAGTCCCTCTCCTGCGGGGCGAGAAGGCACCGCTTGCGCGCCACTGGCGCGCGTGCCTTGGAGCGCCCGCGCTGCTGGCGCGGGCTGGGGCGCGGGCTGGGGCGCGGAGCGGGGGTTGGGGTGAGGGACGGGGCGAAGCCACTCGGGACACCCGTAGGTCACCGAATGCGACTGAGCTATATAGTTGTTTTATATGAAATTTAAAGCGTCAATCAGCCTCAGGCAGCAACCGTAAGGTTGCCGTCAGGTCAGGCGGGACGCCAAGCATGAAGGTCGTCCGGCGGCCACCCCAGCCGCTCGGGGACGCGCCGCGCTCCGGTCTGCTGCGGAGTCCGTCATGCGCCTGGTCCGATATCTCCTCCTGCTGATTGTTGTGCTGTCCACCACGGCTTGGGCTGCGCCGACTCAGGCCGAACTGCCTGGCGCCTGGAGCCACGCAGCGCTCTCGCTGGGAGCGTTATCCGCCCAGCATTTGCAGATGCGCCTTGGCTGCGATCCTGCGCAGTGCCCAACTGCAGACCCTGCCAGTGACGGGCTTGCTTCTCAGACAGACAGGACCGCTTGCCTGCCTTTGCAGATGTGTCTGGGTGCACGTGCGCGTGGCAACGGACCCACCTGACGCACCGAATTTGCCACATCAGTCCGCAGTATTTTTGGACAAAGCAACCCGCAGGCTGGCGGCGGTGCGCCCTACATTGCCAGCTACCACACCGATCCGTGCCGCATCGGTCGTCTACCAGACCGGCCCTGGAAGCTGCCACAGTCGAGTAATTGGGCAACACGTCTGGCAGACTCAGTCAATCCAGGACAGTCGCCGCTAAGTCGCCATAAAGGAGGCGGCCTCAAGCGCTGCATATCAACAGGCCAGGGCAGACATCCGTGTCGACAACACGCCAAGCAAGCAACTCTACTCGCCGTCATGAGGGAGGAGCAGGGAACTGCTTTGCATGCATCAAGCTGCACGAGCAGGAGCTGCAACCCTCTGTCTGGCGCAGAGCGCCAGACAGAGGGTGATATCGCAGGCACCCACGCACAGACTCAGCGCGGCGAGATCTTCGGGACATTGCCCACCTGCGGATCGCAGCTGAACATGATTCCCTTGTCGGTGTCTTCCACCACGAACGACAACAAGATCAAGGTTTCGACCAGGTTGTTATTGATGACAAGTGCGCTTCGGCCATCTTTGGCAATCTCGATGGGCTGCTGGATTTGCTCCTTGGAATCCGTGGTCAGCACGGCCCGGATGATGAAATTGTCCCGGACCTCCGGAGCGAAGGTATAGAGCATCTTCAGTGGGCTCTGACCTTTGTACGCAAGGGCCAGATCAGGAGAAAAGCTATAGAAATATTTACTGCCTCCGGTGTTACCGCCAAAGCCGACGTCTGCAACGGTTAGCTCAATAGGAGAGAGTTTGTGCTCGGTCATAACGTGTCAGATTCCTTTGTTTGACAGCGGGGTATAGAGGGAGATGAACTCCGGGTGGCGGTAGCCCGCTTGATACAGCCATCCGAGCTGTTGCGCGACGGTAGCGCGCCGGCCAAGGTGTACCTGGGCGCGAATCCATGGGTCCAGCAATTCCTTGTCGCGACTATTGGCCACGTCCGTGCCCAGCACAAGAAGTGCACGCTGCCAGGCTTGGCGCGCGCTGTCGGGCCGACCCGACATGGCGAGCTGTTCGCCATGCCAGATCAGCGCTTCGGCCAGGGTCGATACGCCCAGCAGGTCACGGGGATTGGCGCGATGCAGCGTCTCCAGCTGCGCGACAATGGCTGCCGCCTCCGGCTCGGCCGTGGCGGTGCCAGCACCGCGCAGGCGGCTGGACTTGAGTGCAATGATGGCAGCTTGCCATTGCCATTCCGGCAATGGCTGCGTTTGCTGCAAGAGCTCACGCATCGCCTGCTGTGCCTGGCTGAGCTGTTGTTGGGCCTTGGCATGCTGTCCATCGAGACCGGCAACCCAACCCACCTGCGCATGGGCATGGGCCAGATCGCGGCGCCATGGCTGGTTTTCCGGTTGCGATGCAACAAGTTTGCCCAGCATATCGACGCTGTCCTGCGCGTCCTGGAGCGCCAGAGTCAGGCGGCCTTGCGCCAGTGCAAGATTCGAGGTGCGCAGCAGCGAGACGGCCAATTGCCGCTGCCATGCAGTTGCGTCTGGTTCGTCGGATACCAAACGGCGCAACATCGCAACCTGGTCGCGGTAACCGCGCTCGGCAGGCGCCAGCAAGCCCTGGTTTTCCTGTGCGGTGCTCAAACCAGACAGGCTGTCGATCAACTGATAGCGCAACGACGTGTCATCCGGCGTGCGCACCATCAGCGCACGCTTGAGCGTGATGTCGCGTTCAAAGAATCCGATCGCGGTCTTGGTATCGCCCCGCGCCACAGCGAGTGTGCCGAGATTGTTAAGCGAGTAAGACAATTCCAGCTGCCAGCGTGCGTCATCGGGCGCATTGCGCACCAGCCACTCGCTGGCTGCCAGATACTGCATCCAATACGTCTGTGCCAGCGAAAATTCGTTGTTGCGATAGGCCATGTTCCCTAGCCAAAACGCGGCCTGCCCTATCTCCAGGCGCACCGCCGGTGCATCGGGCACACGCCGATATGCCTGTTCGGCCGTGGCGGCCGCGCGCTTGAATGCGGCCTGCGCCTCGTTCGACTTGCCCTGATTCATCAACACTTCGCCGGTGGTGCGCAGGGCTCGGGCATGGTTGATCAAATCGCCGAGTTGCATGCTCGCATTCGGCAGCCCCTCCAGATACCGCAGCGAGCGGCTGCCCACGCTGTCGAGCAGCTTGAGGTTGCCCACCGTGCGCAACTGCTCGGCCAGGTCGCCCAGCATGTAGCTCACCAGCTGCTGCGCCTGGTCGCGGCGCTGCTCTGCCACCTGCTGCGCCTGGCGCGCCTGCCAACCCAGCAGCAGCGAGGCGCTGGCCAGCACCACCAGCAAGCCGGCAGCGGCGGCATATAGGCCGCGCCGGCGCTGCTGGGAGCGCTCGCAGGCACGCAGGAACGCCAGTTCCGATGGGTCCAGATCCTGCGGCCTGCGCCGCGCCGCTTCGCGCGCTTCGCTCAGCGGGCGCCCGCTGTTGAGCAGGTGATCGCTGCGCCGGCCTTCGGCTGCCCAGCGCTGCGCGGCCAGTTGCAGCCGCTTGCGCGCCTGCAGCAGGCGGCGGTTTTCGTGGATCCACTCGGCTGCGCGCGGCCATTGCCGCAGCAGCGCTTCGTGCGCCACCACGAAGCCCGGTTCGCCGGCCACCAGCTCGCTGACGAACAGGCGCGCCTGCACGAAGGCATCCACCAGCGTGCGCGCCGCGCTGGCATCGGGCAGCGCCGACCACAGCGCACGCTGCGCGGTCACCGCGTCGCTGTCGGGGTGGATCACGCTCAGCAGTGTCAGGACCTGGCCCAAGGCGGCCTGCGCACCAGCCGGCAATGCGCCGAAGGTGCGTTCGGCGTGATGCGCGAGTGCCCCTTCCAGCCCGCCCAGGGCGCGGTAGGCCGCGAAGGTCAGCAGGCCGTCGTCGCTGCGTTGCGCATGCAGCGCATGCAGCAGGTGTTGCAGCAACGGCAAGGCATCGGGCTGGCGCGCGGTGGCATCGCGCAGCACATCGTCCAGATGGCTGGCGCTGTCGCGCTCCTGCTCGAAGCGCAGCCCCGCCATGGCAGCGGGCACGCGGATGATCTGGCCGATCTCGCCATCGCGCGGCGGCAGCAGGTCCGCATGCCCATCGCCGCGTTTGAGTTCCACGATCTCCGGCACCGCATCGATCAGGCGCGGGTAGAAGTCGCTGCGCGTCAGCATCAGCACCGCCACCTGCGCGCTACCGCACAAGGCCTGCAATGCCGCCGCCAGCGCGGTGCGATCGGCATCGGTGATGCCCGGCGTGGCCACCATCGCCTCGGCATGGTCGATCACCAGCAGCAGATGCCGCTGCGCTGCTGCACCTTCTCGGGGCGGCGCGGCGTGGCGCATCGCTTCGGCAATGGCCGCATGCAGCGGCGCAGGGCGCTGCAACCAGTCCGGCAGCAGCGCCATCTGCGCCGGCGAGAACACCGCGCGCTGGCCCGGCGCCCATTCCCCCAGTGCCCGCGCCAGGGTGCCCAGCATATCGCCGCCACGGCATTGCGCGAGGTTGCAATACGCCACCGCCAGTGCTTCCAGCCCGTCCAGCCCGCCCGGTTGGGTCAGCAGCGGCACCACGCCGGCGCGCAGCAACGAGGTCTTGCCGCAGCCGCTGGCGCCGCTGATCAGCACCAGTCCGCGCTGGCTGTGCAATTGCGCACGCAGTGCTGCCGCCACCTGCGCAATGGCGTGGCTGCGGCCGAAAAACACCTGCGCATGCGCTGGGTCGAATGCCTGCAGGCCCACATACGGGCTGCCGTGGCTCCAGGTCTGCGTGCCCAGTACCGCGCCGCGGTAATCCTCGGGAAACACCACCTTCGGCAGCAGCCGATACCCGCGCTTGCGGATGGTTTCGATAAAGCGCGGCTGCCGGCTGTCGTCGCCCAGCTTGCGGCGCAGCTGGGCGATGGTCTTGTGCACCGGGTTGTCGCCGTAGAAGCTGCCGTGCCAGACCTCGATCAGCAACTGCTCGGCACTGACCACCTCGCCGGCGCGTTCGGCCAGCGCGATCAGCACCTCCATCATGCGCGGCTCCAGCGCGATGGTCTGGCCGTCGTCGATCAGCAGCAGCCGTTCCGGTTCCACCAGCACGGCGCCCAGGCGGAAGCGCGGCACCGAGCCAAGTTGCGTGACACGCTCACTACGAAGGGACATGCACTCGGACACCGGTCGCACAGCTGGAAGGGGCCTTGACGATCGCCAACAGGCGCGGCCAAGCACGGCACGGCAGTGACGGAAACGTAGCATAGCCGGGGCGGGCGGACTTCGATTGCGGTCGTTGTTCGTGATGGCATGGGCCGGCGATGGTGCGGCCAACGGTGCGGTGGTCGATGGCCCTCACGCGTGTCCATACAGCAGCGTGTGTTGCGCATCAGGCTGTTTCGCATGCGCCACACGCTCTAAGATGCCGCCAGCATCTTGCTGACCAGGAGTCCACGTTGATCATCCATCCCAAAGTGCGCGGCTTCATCTGCACCACCACGCATCCGCTCGGTTGCGAGCGCAATGTGCTCGAACAGATCGCCGCCACCCGCGCGCGCGGCGTGCGTACCGACGGCCCGAAGAAGGTGCTGGTGATCGGCGCATCCAGCGGCTACGGCCTGGCCTCGCGCATCACGGCCGCGTTCGGCTTCGGCGCCGACACGCTGGGCGTGTTCTTCGAAAAACCCGGTAGCCCCAGCAAGGCCGGCACCGCCGGCTGGTACAACTCGGCCGCCTTCGACAAGCATGCCAAGGCCGCGGGCCTGTACAGCAAGTCGATCAATGGCGATGCGTTTTCGGATGCGGCGCGCGAGAAGGTGATCGAGCTGATCAAGACCGAGATGGGCGGCCAGGTGGACCTGGTGGTGTATTCGCTGGCCTCGCCGGTGCGCAAGCTGCCGGGCACCGGTGAAGTGAAGCGCTCGGCGCTCAAGCCGATCGGCAACACCTATACCGCCACCGCCATCGACACCAACAAGGACACCATCATCCAGGCCTCGATCGAGCCGGCCAGCGCGCAGGAGATCGAAGACACCATCACCGTGATGGGCGGGCAGGATTGGGAACTGTGGATCGACGCGCTGGACGGCGCCGGCGTGCTTGCCGATGGCGCGCGCAGCGTTGCGTTCAGCTATATCGGCACCGAAATCACCTGGCCGATCTACTGGCATGGCGCGCTCGGCAAGGCCAAGGTGGACCTGGACCACACCGCGCAGCGCTTGAACGCGCGTCTGGCCGCCCGCGGCGGCAGCGCCAACGTGGCGGTACTCAAGTCGGTGGTCACCCAGGCCAGCGCGGCCATCCCGGTGATGCCGCTGTACATCTCCATGGTCTACAAGATCATGAAGGAAAAGGGCTTGCACGAAGGCACCATCGACCAGTTGGACCGCCTGTTCCGCGAGCGCCTGTACCGTGAAGACGGCCAGCCGGCCGAGCTGGACGACGAAAATCGCCTGCGCCTGGACGACTGGGAACTGCGCGACGACGTGCAGGATGCCTGCAAGGCGCTGTGGCCGCAGGTCACTACCGAGAACCTGTTCCAGCTCACCGACTACGCCGGCTACAAGCACGAGTTCCTCAAGCTGTTCGGCTTCGAGCGCAGCGATGTGGATTACGACGCCGATGTGGATCCGGACGTGAGGTTCGATTGCATCGAGTTGGGGTGAATCGGGAATCGGGAATCGCAAGAGCGTGGTGCCCTGATTCTTTGAACTTCCGTGCGCATGGCGCGGCGGACAACAGCCGGCAGTGATGTCGGCTGTTTTTTATGGGGGCGGGCAGTGGTGGTTGGCTCCGTGGCGCGATGCGTTATCGACGCGCGCTGATGCGACGCGCTGCTGCAGTGGTTGCGTTGCGGCGTCCGGAGAGTTGATCGACGAGTCCTGTAACGCCGTCATTTGGTCAAAGCGACGGCTGGCGCAACGTCGAGCGGCCGTCCCCTCATCCGCCCTTCGGGCACCTTCTCCCCATAAAGGGGGACAATGTCCCGACGGGAGAAGGGTCGGTCCCGGTGTCCCCGCAATCTCAAGCGCGGCACGCCGACAGTGTGGGCGCGAACCACGCCGCCGCAACGCCGCCGCTCCCAATCCCTAGCGACAACTCCCTAATCCCGGTGCCCAATGGACAAACTGATCGCCCATCTCGTCCTGGCCGTTCTAGTCAGCATCGTCTGCGCCGTGCTGACGCGCTTTATCCGCGTGCATGGTGCGCTGAAAGCCATCGCCAATCTTGTGCTCACCACCGCGGTGGTGTGCGCTGTGGTGATGCAGGACGGCACGGCGCCGCCCTGGCAGGACGCCCTGCTGATTGCGGTGTTTTTCAGCATCCCGGCCTCGGTGTGCGTGGTCACACTCAGCGCGGCGATCAAGTGGATCACCGGACGCCGCCGGACCCGCAGCCCCGTCTGAAGCGGCTGCGCACCCGCGCAACACCGCAGCACTGCCGTGCAACTACCCCGGCCCGACTCGGGGCCGCAGCGCGATCACAACGCCTCGGCACCCCTAATCTGAGGCCAGCAGCTCCCACGCAACAACGGCCATAAACAAGCGCACACTCGAACAAATCGCTCCATGTGCGCCGCCACACAAACCATCAGAACCCAGAAGACCGCTTTTACGATTCCCGATTCCCGATTCCCGATTCCCGATTCCCCAATCCCGGCTCCTCACCGCCTCACATCAAACCGCGCATCCCCCACACAGGCCTGCACATCGGCCACCGACAGCGGATTGAAGTCGCCGGGAATCGAGTGCTTCAAACAGCCAGCGGCCAGGCCAAAGCGCACCGTGTCCTCCAGCGACCAACCCTCGATCAGGCCGTGCAGCACGCCGGCCGCAAACGCGTCGCCACCGCCGATACGGTCGATGATCGGGGTGAGCTCCTCGCTGGGCGCACGCGCCACCGCGCCGTCGCGCGGGACCAGCATTGCGCCTAGACTGTGGTGGTCCACGTTGTGCGCCACGCGCTGCGTGCAGGCCATCAACTGCAGCTGCCCGAATGCGGCAAACGCCTGCTGCGCGGCCGCTTCCACCCGCGCTTCCAGCGTGTCCTGCGCAAACTCGCCGCCCAGCACCACGCCGATGTCGCGGTAATCGGCAAACACCACATCGGCGCAGTCGAACAGCTGATGCAGGATGCCGCGCGCATCGCCTTGCCAACGCTGCCACAGCTTGGGCCGGTAGTTGCCGTCGAACGACACCTTGACCCCGGCTGCACGCGCCGCGCGGGCGGCGGCCAGGGTGGCCTGCGCCACGTCGGCGCCCAGCGCCGGGCTCACCCCGGACAGGTGCAGCCAGTGCACGCCCTCAAGCAGGGCCGGCCAGTCATAGGCATCGGCAGGCGCCAGCGCAAACGCCGAGTCGGCGCGGTCGTAGACCACTTCGCTGGGGCGGTGGATCGCGCCGGTGGTCAAAAAGTACAAACCCATTCGGCCATCCACCCGCCGCACATGGCGGGTATCGACATCATGGCGGCGCAGTTCGCCCAGCACCGCCGCACCCAGCGGGTTGTCGGCCACCGTGCTCACCATGGCCACCTCGTGGCCAAAGTGCGCCAGCGACACGCCAACGTTGGCTTCTGCACCACCGCAGTGCACGTCCAGTTGCGGCTGCTGCAGCAGCAGGCCATGGCCGGGCGCCCCCAGGCGCAACAACAACTCTCCAAAACACAGGATGCGGGCTCGACTCATGCGGCAGTACCTCGGCTGTGTGGTGCGTCACGGGGTGGGGGAACCGCGGCGCGTTACGATGACCATCGGTGTCATTCTAGCCCTCCCCGGAGACGGTCGGACAGACCCAGGATGCGACGCGGCGTGACGGCTTGCGCCCCATTTAGGCGAAATCCTGACGCATTTCTGCTGCGCTGCAAGATGTTGAACGACGATTCAGCTGGTAACGTCGTTTTGACCAGCGGTGTCATTGCCGCTCACAACCAGACATTCATGTTGTTCATGGACCCTTGGGAGGGGAGGACATGCAATTTCGGACCACCGACCGGAAGACACCGGTTACCTTGCTGGCATTGTCGATCGGCCTGGCGCTGAGCGGCCACGTCGCTGCACAAGAAACCACCCAAGCGCCTGCAGAACCGGCCGTCGACCTGGACACCGTCACGGTGACCGGCTACCGCGCCAGCGTTGAGAAGGCCCTGGACATCAAGCGCGGCGAAGCCGGCGTGGTCGATGCGATTGTCGCCGAGGACATCGGCAAGTTCCCCGACCTCAACCTGGCCGAGTCGCTGCAGCGCATTCCCGGCGTGGTGATCACCCGTGAGGCCGGCGAAGGCCGCGCCATCTCGGTGCGTGGCCTGGGCCCGGAGTTCACCCGCGTGCGCATCAACGGCATGGAAGCGCTCACCACCGTGGGCGCCGGCGACCAGAGCGGCGGCACCAACCGCGGCCGCGGCTTCGATTTCAACGTGTTCGCCTCGGACCTGTTCTCGCAGCTGATCGCGCGCAAGACCGCCTCGGCCGACGTGGAAGAAGGCTCGCTGGGTGCCACCGTCGACCTGCGTACCGCACGTCCGTTCGACTACAACGGCTTCACCTTCGCCGCCAGCGGCCAGGCGGCCTATAACGCGATGGCCGAAAAGGCCAACCCGCGCGTGGCCGGCCTGATCGCCAACACCTGGGCCGACAACACCTTCGGCGCCTTGCTGTCGGTGGCCTACACCGAGCGCGAAGTGCTGGAAGAAGGCGCCAACACCGGCCGCTGGGCCAACGGCACCAGCAACGGCGGCTTCAATGCGGCCTCGCCGTTCGCCGCCGCGCGCTCGGCCGATGTCTACCACCCGCGTTTTCCGCGCTACACCCAGCAGATCCACGACCAGCAGCGCCTGGGCGTGACCGGCGCGCTGCAATGGAAGCCCTCCGACCGCACCACGCTGTCGCTGGACATGCTGTATTCCAAGATCGACGCCAAGCGCGACGAGCACTACATCGAAGCGATCTCCTTCAGCCGCAACCGCGACGGGCTCACCCCGCGCCGTGCGGTGCGCGACGGCAAGCCGGGCACCATCGTGCGCAACGGCGAGATCCGCAACAACGCGCTGGTCTACGGCGAATTCGACAATGTCGACATCCGCACCGAAAACCGCCACGACGAGTGGAACACCGAGTTCAAGCAGATCAGCTTCGACATGGAGCATCGCTTCAACGATGCCTTCAGCGTCAATGCCCGGGTCGGTACCTCGCGCTCGGCGCACGAGAACCCCATCCAGACCACCATCATCATGGACAAGTACGACGTCGACGGGTACAGCTACGACTACCGCGGCAACAACCGCGCGCCGGTGCTGAACTACGGTATCGACCCGACCAATCCCAACGGGTGGGAGCTGGCCGAAATCCGTCTGCGTCCGCAGTCGGTGGACAACGACTTCGACACCGGCCAGATCGACTTCAACTGGAACATCAGCCCCGGCTTCCGCCTCAAGGGCGGCGTGCTGGCTAAGAACTACACCTTCAGCACCGTCGAACTGCGTCGCGCCAACGAACTGGCCGTGCCCACCTTCGCCAACGGCACCACCATCGTGCCGGCAGACCTGACCGAGCAGGCCGGGCTCAAAGGCATCAACGGCAGCCCCAGCGCGTGGGTGGTGCCCAACCTGGATGCGGTGGCCGACCAGTTCGGCATCTACAGCAACAGCGGCACCTTTGCCGTCGCCCCGCGCGTCAACAACAGCCGCAGCGTCGAAGAAAAGGACCGCGGCGTGTGGTTGATGGGCGAGTTCTCCACCGACCTGGGATCCATCCCGCTGTCGGGTAACTTCGGCGTGCGTTATGTGCGCACCGAGCAGGAGTCCACCGGCTATGCGTTGATCAACAACGCACCGGCGCTGACCACCGTCGGCCGCAAATACAACAACACGCTGCCCTCGTTCAACCTGGTGGCCGAGCTGGCGCCGGACCTGCTGCTGCGCCTGGGCGCAGCCAAGGTCATGAGCCGTCCCGGCCTGGGCAGCCTCACCCCGGGCGTCACCGTGGCCGTGGCCGGCGGTTCGCGCACCGTGGCTGGCGGCAACCCGGATCTGGACCCGATCGAAGCCACCAACGTCGACCTCGGCCTGGAGTGGTACTTCAACGAAGGCGCCATGCTCGGCGTCGGCGTGTTCTACAAGGACATCGAAAGCTTCATCCAGACCGCGCGCGAAGTGCGCCCGTACTCCACCAGCGGCCTGCCGGCCGAATTGCTGGCCGGCACCGGTGCCACCGTCAATGACGACTTCGCCTTCAGCATTCCGCTCAATACTCCGGGCGGCGAATTGAAGGGCGTGGAAGCCAACTACACCCAGCCCTTCACCTTCCTGCCGGGCAAGTGGGCCAACCTGGGCGTGCAGCTCAACTACACCTGGGTCGATTCGCAGATCCAGTACCTGGCCAGCAGCGGCGCGCCGGTGATGAAGAACGACCTGCTCGGGCTGTCGCGCTCGTCGTGGAATGCCACGCTGTTTTACGAAGGCGAGTCCTTCGCAGGGCGCGTGTCGGCCACCAACCGCGACGACTACCTGACCCAGGCACCGGGTGCGGAAGCCGGCTTCAACGTCGATGGCGTGCACGGCATGACCGGCACCACCATGATCGACGCCTCGCTGCGCTACAAGATCAGCAAGCAGCTGGAGCTGAGCTTGGAAGGCATCAACCTCACCAACGAAGCCTCCGACGAATGGGTGTCGTCGCCGCGTACCGGCCAGTTGCCGCTGCAGTACGGCGAAACCGGTCGCCAGTTCCTGCTGGGTGCCCGCTACAAGTTCTAAGTGTTGCCCGCCTGCTGCGCATGTGCGCAGCGGGCCCCATTCCAACGCCTGATCGCATTGCCGCCTGCGCCGGAGTTCCGTGCGCGTGCAACGCGGTGGGCGTGATTCAAGCCGCAGACACCGCATCGCGCCACACAACGTCGCGCCGCACGGTGGCGGTGATGTGACGAGTCGACGCCCGTGGCCCGTGGGGAGGCTGCACGCGTCTTTGCAGCCGCGCCATTGGAGTGAGTGCATCATGCAAGTCCGTTCGCGTCGTTCCGCCTCACTGGCGGCCGCTCGCCTGCCCACCGCGCGTCTGTCGGTGGCCATCGTCCTGGCACTGCATGCGGCCAGCGCCGTTGCGCAGACCGCCCCGGCCACGCCAGCCACCGATCCGGTGGATCTGGACCGCGTACAGGTCAAGGCCACCTACCGCGAAAGCCTGCAGCAATCGCTGGATGCCAAGCGTTACAGCGTGGAGCAGGTGGATGCCATCTATGCCGAAGACATCGGCAAGTTTCCCGATCTGAACCTGGCCGAATCGATGCAGCGCATCGCCGGTGTGTCCATCGACCGCGAAGGCGGCGAGGGCAAGCAGATCTCCGTGCGCGGTTTGGGCTCGGACTTCACCCGCGTGCGTATCAACGGGCTGGAGGCGTTGGCCACCACCGGCAGTGGCGGCGACGGCGTCAACCGCAGCCGCGGCTTCGACTTCAATACCTTCGCCTCGGAGCTGTTCAGCCGCGTCACCATCAGCAAGACCCAGTCGGCGCAGATGGACGAAGGTTCATTGGGCGCCACCGTCGACCTGCGCGGCTCGCGCCCGTTCGACTTCGATGGTTTCGAAGCCGCCGCATCCACGCAATACGGCTACAACGATCTCTCGCGCGAGAACGATCCGCGCTTTTCCGGGCTGATCAGCAACATCTGGGCCGATGGCCGCTTCGGTGCCTTGATGTCGGTGTCCTACAGCGAGCGCCATCTGCGCGAAGAAGGCTACAACCCGGTGCGCTGGGAGCACGGCAACTACCGCAACGCCAATCAGAGCACCGCCACCAACAACGGCACCTACGGGTTCTGCTCGCCGGTGGGCTACAACCCGCAGACCCCGCGCAACCCGCTGTCCAACGAAACCCCCGCCGGCGTCGGCTCGCAGGCCAACCAGGACCGCAACAACGGGTGGGGCAGCTACGGCATCAGCGCCACCACCTGCGGCACCGGCATCGCGCGCCCGGCCAATACGCCGGAGAACATCCAGGCCTATGAAACCGCCACCAATGCCTGGATTCCGCGCTATCCCCGCTATACCCGCATCGATCACCAGCTGGAGCGGCTTGGCGTGACCGGCGCGCTGCAGTTCAAGTTCAGCAACGACACCCTGCTCAATCTGGACCTGTTGTATTCCAAGCTGGACAAGGACCAGCGCGAGGACTCGTTCGGCGCCAATCTGCACCGTACCGCCAACTTCGGCGGCAAGACACAGATCGCCGTGCGGCAGGCGCAGGTGGACGCGCAGAACCGCCTCACTTACGGGGTGTTCGACAACGTCGACTTCCGCACCGAATCCGGCAGCATCGAGGAGTCCACCGAGTTCAAGCAGGTCAGCCTGGACCTGCAGCACCGCTTCAACGACCAGGTCCGCCTCAATGCGCTGGTCGGGCATTCCACCTCCGATTACCAGCGCCCGGTGTTCTCGATGGTGAGCCTGGACAACACCAACCTGGACGGCTTCGTGCTCGACCGCCGCGGTGGTGGCGACTACCCCAGCATGACCTTCCCGTTCGATGCCGGCGACACCAACAGCTGGCAGTGGCTGGGCTACGGCGCGGTGCCGGTCAACAGCAATGGCACCGCACGCGGCACCAACATCAGCGAAGTGCGGCTCAACCCGCAATCGGTGGGCAACACCTTCGACACCGCCAAGCTGGATCTGGAATTCAACATCAGCCCCACCTTCACCTTCCGCACCGGCCTGGCCTACAAGGACTACGACATGGACACGTCGGAGTCGCGTCACATCTCCTACGGCCGTCTGGCGCAGGCCTTGCCTGCCGGCGTGGGCGTGGGTGACCTGACCACTACGCTGGATGGCTTCGGTCGCAGCTTGAACGGCACTCTTCCCACCACCTGGGTGGTTCCGGATTTCCAGAAGGTCGCCGACCTGCTCGACATCAACTGCAATTGCGATACCGGCGTGCCCGGCGGCGATTACCGCCTGGCCGATGTCGGCCACTTCGGCTCGTCCAACAACAATTTCGCCGTCAACGAAAAGAGCCTGGGCACCTACCTGCAGCTGGATTTCAACACCGACCTGTGGGGCCGCGCGCTGCGCGGCAACCTGGGCGTGCGCTACGTGCAGACGCAGATCGCTGCCAGCGGCTATGCACCGTGCACGGCCGCTGCTGCCGGCGCCATCTCGCCCAACTGCGAATCGTTCTTCGGCGTGGCCAGCGCCACCGCCAACCCCGGCGAGCGCCTGCTGGTGCCCACTACCGTCAATCACAACTACCGCGATGTGCTGCCGTCGTTGAATCTGTCGTGGGACGTCAGCGATGAGGTGGTACTGCGCTTGGGTGCGGCCAAGACCATGGCGCGGCCCACGCTGGCGTATCTGTCGCCCAGCGTCAGCGGCGGCCCCACCCAGTTCTTCGACGACGGGCGCTTTTTCTCGATCAACCTGGGCAACCCCAAGCTCGACCCGTTCCGCTCCACCAACTACGACCTCAGCGCCGAATGGTATTTCCGCGAAGGCTCGCTGCTGTCGGCGGCAGTGTTCTACAAGGACATCGACAGCTACGTGCAGCGCACCCGCGTGCTCACCACCTGGGAGGCGATGGGCTATTCGCTGGACCTGCTGCCCGCAGGCTTCACCCCGGACACCATCTTCAATGTGCAGAGCTACTTCAATACCCCCGGCGGCCCGCTCAAGGGCTTCGAGCTGACCTACCAGCAGGCCTTCGATTTCCTGCCCGGCTTCTGGCGCAACTTCGGCGTGCAGCTCAACTACACCCAGGTCGATTCCAAGATCAATTACCTGTTCAGTACCGCCGGCAACAGCAATACCAGCATCACCACCACCGCCACCGAACGCGACCTGCTCAATCTCTCGCCGCACTCCTACAACGCCACCGTCTACTACGACGACGGCCGCTTCAGTGCGCGCGTGTCCACCAGCTATCGCGATGGCTACATCAACAACATCCTGGCCCAGGAAGACGTCTACGACCTCGATGGTCGGCGCCTGGTCACGGCCGATGTCACCGGTAAATACAGTGTTGAAAACGTCGATTTCAACATGTCCTACAAGCTCAACGACCACCTGTCGCTGACCTTGGAGGCCATCAACCTGCTCGACACCCCCGACCGCCGCTACGTCGATTCCACGCTGGAACTGCCCGACAAGTACACCGTGACCGGGCGTCAGTACTACATCGGCGCGCGCTACAAGTTCTGACAGGAGCAACGCATGCAACTGCATCGCAGGATCGTGTTACGCAACCTCGCCGCCACCGCACTGCTGGCCGGGCTATCGCTCGGCAGCGGCACCGCGTTGGCCGCCGACCCGGTGTACACCGTGGCCAAGCAGGGCAGCGCCGGCTACCGCACCGTGCAGGCCGCCATCGACGCTGCCGTACAAGGTGGCAAACGCGCGCAGATCAACATCGGCGCCGGTACCTACCAGGAACTGATCGTGGTGCCGTCCAACGCACCGGCGCTCAGGCTCACCGGCGCCGGCCCCACCCAGACCGTCATCACCTACGACAACTACGCCTCGCGCATCAATCCGGCCACCGGCACCGAATACGGCACCTCCGGTTCGTCCAGCGTCATCATCGCCGGCAACGACTTCACCGCCGAACAACTGAGCCTGGGCAACCACGCCGGCCCGGTGGGCCAGGCGGTGGCGGTGCGCGTGGATGGCGACCGCGCCGCGTTCCGCAACGTGCGTTTTCTCGGCTACCAGGACACGCTGTACCTGCGCGGCGCCAAGCTGTCGTACTTCCTGGATTGCTATGTGGAAGGCACCGTGGATTTCGTGTTCGGCGCCGGCACCGCGCTGTTCGAGAACGTGCAGCTGCATTCGCTGGGCGACGGCTATCTCACCGCCGCCTCCACCCCGCAGGAGGCCGCACGCGGCTTTGTGTTCCGCAATGCGCGCGTCACCGCCGCCAGCGGCGTGTCGCGGGTCTTCCTGGGCCGGCCGTGGCGCCCGTATGCCAGCGTCAGCTTCATCGGCAGCCAGCTCGGCGCGCACATCCTGCCCGAAGGCTGGAACAACTGGGGCAATGCCGCTAACGAGGCCACCGCCCGCTACAGCGAGTACCAAAGCAGCGGCGCCGGCGCCAACCCGTCGCGCCGCGTGAAGTGGTCGCGCCAGCTCACCGCTGCCCAGGCCGCAGCACAAGACCGCACCGCCATCCTCGGCAACTGGAAGCCCTTCTGATGATCAAGTTCTCAACCTTCGCGTTGACCGGCGCGCTGCTGCTGGCCCCGCTCTCGGCCATGGCCGACACCATCGCCGACAACATGCTGCTGCTGCAGACCGCCTCCGGCGGCTGGTCAAAGCACTACAAGGGCGTGGCGGTCGACTACACGCGCACCTTCACCGCTGCGGAAATCGCCGAGCTGCAGCAGCCCGGCCGCAAGGACGATGCCACCATCGACAACAAGGCCACCACCTACGAAATCACGTACCTGGCCACTGCCTTCAAGAACGAAAAGAACGCCAAGTACATCGCCGCCGCACGCCGTGGCGTGGACTATCTGCTCAAGGCGCAGTACGCCAACGGCGGCTGGCCGCAGTTCTACCCGGACCTGTCGTCCTACCATCACCAGATCACCTACAACGACGACGCCATGGTGCGCGTGCTCAACCTGTTGCAGGACATCGGCGAGGGCAAGGGCGACACCGGCGCACAGCTGCGTGGCAGCCACGGCGCCAAGTCCACCCAGGCCGTGGCCAAGGGCCTGGAATGCGTGCTCGCCACCCAGGTCAAGATCGGCGGCACCCTCACCATCTGGGGCGCGCAGTATGACGAGGTCACGCTCAAGCCGGACAAGGCGCGCGCGTATGAGCTCGCCTCGCTGGCCTCGGGCGAATCGGTCAGCATCGTGCGCTTTCTGATGCGCCAGCCCAACCCCTCGGCCAAGATCAAGACTGCGGTGCAGGCGGCCGCTGTCTGGTTCGATACCCATCGCATGCGCGATTTGGCCACCAAGAAGATTGACGACCCCACCCAGGAAACCGGCAAGGACGTGATCCTGGTCGCGCAACCGGGTGCCTCCTTGTGGGCACGCTTCTACGACCTGCAGAATCAACGCCCGCTCTATGCCAACCGCGACGGCGTTGCATTGACCGACTACATGAAGGTGCCCAACGAACGCCGCGTCGGTTATGCCTGGCACGGTACCTGGCCGGACAAGTTGTTGAAGGAAGACATCCCGAAGTGGCGTACTGCCAACGGTCTGTGAGGAAACCCCGCCGCGCGGCATCCCCGCGCGGCGATGTCTTTTGAAGTGAGGTAAGCGTGCTGAAGCTTTTGATGGGTGTGGTGTGTCTGATCGCGTTGCCGGCAAGCGCGGCCTCCGTTGCGGCACCGGAACTGCTGTTCCGCGTGTCCGCCGATCGCAGCCTGGACGCGGATGTCGCCCGCGGCGACGGCGTGCCCAACTTCCGCGACAAGATCACGCTGGTGCCCACCGGCAAGCGTGGCAATGCCATCGAATGGACCGACGACGGTGTGCTGTCGTGGAATGCGCCCGGCAACCTCTACACCCAGCGCGGCACGCTTGGCTTCTTCTGGCGCTCACGTTATCCCGTGGGCGAAGCGCCATTCGTGATCTTCCGTGTCGGCTACGCCGACCACACCAGCTGGGACATGGCCTGGCTGCGCATCGACTGGAACGGCCACGGCTTCGATGCCTTCGTCACCGACGCCAACCTCGCGCGCACCCGCGTCTCCTTCAAGCTCGACAAGAACCCCACTGCCAGCGACTGGACCCACATTGCGTTTGCCTGGGACGAAACCCGCGGCGTGCGCCTGTATGTGGACGGCAAGGAGGCCGCCCGCGTGGACTGCGGTGCGCCCTGCGCCAACGGCGGCGCGCTCGACTTCGACGCCGCGCTGGACCAGTTCGGCCTGGCCGGCCGCGTGATGTCGCCGCACCAGGTGCAGAGCCGCTACAACTTTTTGCGCGGCAGCGACTTCGACGAGATCCGCATCTACGACCGCATGCTCGACGGCGCAGGCGCCAGCGCGCTCGCCCGCCTGCAGGAACCCACAAGCGCCGAAGCGCCCACCGGGAACGCGCAACACGCCGCCTTCCTGCACCGCTACGGCTGGGACAACGGCCACGCACCGCCTGCACTCACCGCACCGGTCACCCGTATCCGCAAGGTGGAATTCACCGACGCGCGCGACCTCAAGCAATGGATGTGGAAGGCCACCGACGGCATTGCCGAAACCACCTGGCCCGGCGTGTACAACCGCTCGCGCCTGCCGGGGCGCAACGACTATTTCCAGCTCCCGGACTGGAACACCTACGTCGAAGGCGGCAAGGCGCTGGACCTCACCCTGCCGGATGAGCCCTTCAACCGCATCGAGCTGCGCGGCGCCGCCTACGGCCAGGCCAGCTACACCGCGCCCGCTGCCGCCGGTGCCACCAACGCACAGCCGCAGCCACTGTTCGCACGCGCACAAGGCGTGGTGCGCAGCGTGGACCAGTTCCCCGAGCGCCGCGGCGGCACCCTGCGCTTTGCCAACACCGCGCAGGAAACCCCCATCCAGGAAATCTGGGCCTACAACGTGCAACCGGGGCAGGTTCCCAAAGGCAGCGCGCAACTCAGCTACACCGTGCGCAGCGACATCCAGCCCGACTACGACAACCTCGCCGAACTGCGCGATGTCATCGCCGGCCGCTACCCGCCGGGCGAGCGCCAGACCGTGATCGCGCTGCCCACCAAGGCGCCCGCCCGCAAGCGCCCCAGCGACAAGACCGCAGCAAGCGCGCAGCAGCCCATCGTGCACATCCTGGTGCCATCCAGCCTGGGCAACCCGCCGCCGGACCAGGCGCTGATGCGCAGCTGGTCCTACGGCTGGGAAAACATGCACGACGGCCTGGACGGCATCGCCATCACCTTGCCGGCGCTGAACCTGCCGGCCACCCACAACGGCAGCATCCCGCTCAACATCCGCATCAAGGACCCCATCTGGCCCGCACGCGACATGGTCGACGTCTCGGTCGCCGTCGCCCCCGGCCAGGCCCGCACGCTGTGGCTGGACCTGCGCGACAGAATCCTCAGCAACGACAGCCTGATGCTCAGCATCGCCGCCGCCGCGCCCGGCTTCGATGCCAATGCGCTCGACGGCACCCAGCTGCAGCTGGTGTTCAAGCCGCGCGCCGAGGCCATCAAAGAGCACGTCGCCGACCGCTTCAACCAGGTCAAGGACAACTGGGGCTTTCTGGTGGAAGAACACACCACCTCCAAGCGCCAGCTGCTCTACAAGCGCCTGGACGCCGACATCACCGACCTGCTGCGCGTGGACCCGGACCACGCCCTCGGCCGCGAATACTGGAACGACATCAGCTACGCCAACCAGGGCGAGTTGCCTGTGGACATGCCCACCGTGCCCAAGGGCGTGCCCGCCTGGGCGTTCTGGCAGCTGCAAGACCTCAGCGCCACCCGCCGCTACATCCGCTGGTGGATCGAGCAGCGCCAGGTGGCCTACGGCGATTTCGGCGGCGGCATTTCCGACGATTCGGACCTGGTGCAGCAATGGCCGGGCGTCGCCCTGATGGGCGTAGACCCGGACATGCTCAACGCCTCCATGCTGGCGCTGTCCGATGCCAACTACCGCAACGGCATGTTCACCAACGGCCTGTCCACCATCGAAACCGACGAGCTGCACTCCTACGAGGAGGGCATCAACCTCAACAGCGCCCTGCTGTATCTCAACTGGGGCGACCCACGCACCGTCGAGCGCCTGATGGAAACCGTCAAGGCCTTCGACACCATCATCCAGGTCAACCCGCAAGGCCACCTGCTGTTCGCCAGCAACTGGTTCGGCGGCCGCAAGGTCTACCGCGAGCCCAACTGGCAATGGCAAAAACCGTATTCCTTCCCCATCGTGCACCCGGCGATCCTGCTGGGCGGCTATAACGCCGACCCCAACAGCCGCCGCATCGTCACCGGGTTAGCGGACGGCTATCTCGCCCACGCCTACACCAACGCCAAGGGCAACTGGGCTCTGCCCAACGAGATCAACTGGCAAACCGGCAAAACCCGCGGCGGCGAACTGTTCGAAGGCAGCGGCGGCGCCGACACCTTGCACACCTTCTGGGCCGCCTACCGCTTCACCGGCGAAGGTCGCTATCTCAAGCCGATTAACTACCGCGTCGCCAACAGCGGCCCCAATGGCCTGTCGCTACTCAACGAAAACTTCCTCGATGTCATGGGCAAGCGCAGCGACTGGAGCGGCAAGCTCATCGATGCCGCCAACAAGGACGACGGCAGCGCCCCGGACTTCCCGCACCACGTGGCCTGGGAACAAACCGGCAATCTGGAGTATCTCGCCGCCATTTACCGCAGCGAGGCAAGAGAGAAACTGCAGAACTTCTACATGAACACCGAAGGCCACTGGTGGAGCGACCGCGTGGAATCCCCCACCGTCAACCTGCAACGCGCACGCTTAGGCGGCGTGGCCCTCAAGCGTAATCAAACCTACCCCGGCCACACCGTCAGCTGGCGCTTCAATGATCCGGAGGCTGCTACCCAGGTCGCCATCGCCATCCCCGCACCCCGGCAAGACCGCTTCACCGTCATCGCCTACAACACATCGAATAAAAACCAGCGCGCCAGCATGACCGGCTGGAACGTCGCCCCGGGCCAATGGCGCGTCACCCAAGGCGTGAGCAAAGCCAATGACGGCAAGCTCGACAGCAACGCCAAGACGCAAGAAGTCGCTTTCGAAAAAAGCGCATCCATCGATATCGACTTCCCCGCAGGCCGCACCACCGTCCTGCAGCTCGAACGCATCGCCGCAACCACCCCGGTCGAACTTCGCCCGGACCTGGGTATCGGCCACGGCGATGTGCGTGTGACCGCAGACGCCATCGAAGTGACTGTGCACAGCCTCGGCCACGCCGATGCACCGGCCGGGTTCGCGGTGTTGGAGGATGCGCGTGGGAAGGAGTTGGCACGGGGCGCGTTTCCGGCGCTTGCCGCACCACGCAATCTGCAGCCAATCACCGCCCAGGTACGCCTGCCACTAACCAACGCGGAAGATCTAAAAACCGCGCAGGTGCGTGTGGTGACCGGAAGCAATGCCCCAGAGATTACCGACCTCAACAATAATCTCCCTCTACCCACCCCGGCCAAGCCGGCAACCGTAAAAAACAGCCAATAACCCAAAACACCAACCCCTTCTCCCGCCCGCGGGAAAAGGTGCCCGAAGGGCGGATGAGGGGAAGACCGTCCCTTCTCCCGCACGCGGGAGAAGGTGCCCGGAGGGCGGATGAGGGCAAAGCCGATAAAGCCAACGACCACTCTCGCAAACGCATTGACGCAACCCAAAAACTCGGCGAGGATCAAGTCACGCAGCATGTAACGCAGCCGCAAAGCCACACATTTCTTCAGGGGGAAGAAACAATGTTGAGCAAGGCATGGAGGATCGTGGCAGTGACTGTGGCCGGCCCGGGGATGGGCATAGCACCTGCGTCAGAGGGAGATAGCTGAAAAGCGGTGAGCTTCCGACGCTCGTAGCAATTGACCACGGTCAGAGAGTCGACGGGGATCGTGTTACGCCGCGCTTAGGCGGCCCAATGGTAGTTAGGCCCGCTATGGCAGACGATTATCTCACTGGGGCGACGTACTTGATGCAGGCGGGGGCGTTTCGCTCCTGCATCAGTACACTCATCGACGAGATGGACAAAACGCCCAATGGCATGGCTGCTAAATTTGCTTGCCTTCCTGCGTACTTTTTGGCTTCTCACGACATGGAATTGCTGCTAAAAGCGGCCTTGCTCAAGCGTGGCACTCCCTTGCAGCAACTCAAGGTGCCTGACGTAAGGCACAACTTGGAAAAGCTTGCTGAGCTGCTTTCCGGCCACGTCAATATAAGTGATACAACTTTGCGTCTCATCAGCGCACTTTCCCCGCAGCACAAGCAACATTTCCTTCGTTACGGCGGACCAGCCACGCTACCGCATCCACGATGGCTGCTCGAAGGTCTAGACGAGATCTTGCAGTTGTGTGCGGTCTCTGGCGGCGGGCCTAACAATTCATTCAAGCCGAAGCCGCTTCGCGGCTCGGCTTAATTCTGGTGTTGGGCAGCAGGAACTATGAACCTCGCAACCGAAGTAAATCCTGATCTGTGGGCAGCCGTTCGGCGCAGCTACGAGAGCCAAGCTTGGTCGAATGCAATTCTTGACGCTGTTCATCATTTCAGTGATGTGATTCGCGCTAAGGCAGGCTTGCAAAGCGATGGGACCGCCTTGGCCGGGCAAGCCTTTGGTGGCAAAGAACCTAAGATTCGTCTCAATAGGCTTGCAACAGAGTCTGAGAAGAACGTGCAGGCAGGTGTGGAGCAGATCGCTCGAGGCCTGTATCAGGCCATTCGCAATCCTAGAAGCCACGAGCGCTTCGAGGACAGTCAGCGCGAATGCGACGCTATCATAGTATTCGTCGATTATCTCCTGGGCATGATCGGTCACGCGCGTGCAGCGTTTTCCATCGATAATATTCTGGAGCGAGTCACAGACGAAAACTTCGTAGTAAACAAGCGCTATGCAGAACTGATCCTCGCCGAGATCCCTAAGAGCAAGCGGCTTGATACTCTCGTAACGGCTTTTGAAGGCCGCAACACAAGTGACTCGTTGAAGCAGGTGCACTTCTTCCAAGCGTGCATATCGTCGCTTGAAACCAACGAGAAAGAAAAATTCTTCGAAGTCGTCAGTTCACATTTACAATCTAGCACTGACGAGCGAGAGCTGCGGTCGGTATTTCAGATTTTGGATGTTGCACAGTGGCTATTTATTGCTGAGGCCGATCGCATGCGCTCTGAAAATCGGGTAATCCGCAGCATTGAGGCCGGTCGATATTCGTCCGCCAAGGGACGCTGCGTCGGGGGAGCTCTTGCTACTTGGGCCAAGGAGTTTTTCAAGTATTTCAGTTTGAAGCGCGAGCTACTTTACTCTCTATACGCTGCACTGTCTTCCGGCGTCCGCGAACGAGAAGATTACGTTTTCAAGTTCTTCTTTCGCTATCTGGACGATCTGGCGGATGCACCTCCCGCATATTTTTTGCGGCATATTCGTGAACGTCTTGAGCAGGGGGATGAGCGATACAAAGAAGCTCTCGACGATTATCTAATGTTTGGCTCGGAGTCTTGGGTTACGCCATTCAAGCAGCAGCTTGACGAGTTCAAAGCGAGCGAAACACCGGCGTCCTTCGACTTCGATGATGACGACATACCCTTCTAGCCAGCTGTCCAACAATTCGTCCAAGCCGACGCCGCTTCGTGGCGCGGCTTAACTTTAGAGAAGTAGGGCTAGGTTCACTTATATAGTAAACCCGCTCCCGTTTCCTGAGCTTAACTCCATTTTATTTTTTCTGCGGCTAATGTCTAAAAATCAGCTCAAGCCGAAACCGCTTCGCAGCTCGGCAACTTAGGCGTTAGGCGTTACCTATATATCAGCGGAGCTAAAAAATGCAGTACGAAGTCTACGGGGAGTTCCCGATTTCTAGGAATAGATCGCTCATCTCACGAGCCAAGGAGGACAAGAGCAACTTCTGGGCTGAAGTTGAGGAAGCAGCCTCAGGGTTATCTAATGCATGTGGATGCTATGTATTTGTAATTCGCAAGCGTGCTTGGTATGTCGGTATGGCCGAAAAACAATCTTTCAAACAGGAATGCTTTGCCTTGCATAAGATTACTCAGTACAACTAGGCGTTAGAAGAAGTCGCTGAAAAGCCATCAATAATCTTGCTGCCAAAAATGACTCCTGGCGGTCGTTTTGCTATGCCCTCTAGTCGAGGGCATTCTGATATTCGCGCGCTGGAAGGTATGCTAATTGGCTCCGCGTTAAGCAAGAATGCCAATCTTCGCAATGTTAAAGGTACGAAATTACTCAGACAGATGAACGTGCCGGGATTTTTAAATCCGCGTCCCGGCCAAGCGCGTGCGTCGACTGTTCAGGCTTTTAAGCGTGCAATTGGCGTCTAATATTCAGCTCGTGCCCAATGTCGCTCGCGACGATCTAGGTCCGAGTATCAGGCACCAAGATACCTTCCAACTGACGGAACTTAGGCAGCCATGGCACAAAGAATTTTCCTCAGCCATAACCACAGCGACAAGCCGCTTGTGGAAGCAGTTGCAGTAAGACTAGCCAGCATATTTGGCCAAGAGCAGGTGTTCTACGACGCTTCGAAGAACGGGGCCAGATTCACTTAAGCATCAGCCCCGTTCCTTGTCGAGCAAGGGCTGCTAGCCTTTGGTGATTACAAGTGCGGGTACGTCATCGCCTCAAAGTGACGGAACAGGGCCGCGCTGTTGTTGCTCCTGTGAGCGCTGCTGTTCCATCGCCAGCTCTTGCGTGCGCTCGTGCGCTAAGCGCTGGTTGATAGATTCCAGTTGCGTAAAGCTCTCTTGAACGGGCCGCTGCGCTGCATCAGCCGTCGGCATATGGGCGCGCAGCATGGCCGGATCCTTTAAATCGCCTTGTACTACAAACAGGGTTTGCGCAGCGGGCGAGTCTCTGGTCTTTTCGCTGAGCAGCACGTGGTCCACCCGGGTTAGTCCATTGTCTTTGGCTAGCGTCAGCAGACTCGCCGTCATCCGTTCACTGGTCGCGTCAAACGTGCGGCCGTTGGCGGCGTCCAGCTGCTCCACCTTGCTCCGGATCTGCTGATGCATGGCATGGTCCGGGTGCCCCGCTTCCGCAGGTGTCAATGTGCGGCTTGGCCCGTTCGGTGTCGCAAGATTGGGAGAGCTGACGCCGCGTGCGCCAGTGTCCTTAAGCTGGACCATGCCATAGCCGTCCTTGCCAAGGTCAATGATGTTGAAGGTCTTTGCAGAACCGAGGTCCAGCCCGTTGCGCTCCAGCTGTCTTGGGTCCAGGCCCAAGGATTTGAGGTCGATGCGGACTTCCGGGGGCTGGCGGTCATGCGCCAGATGCGCGTAGTTCTGCGCGATGTGACTGATCGGGTTGACGCCATAGTAATTCCGGTAATCGGAGTCGCCATGCGGGCCCAGCGTGCCACGACCGTCGTAGAAGCACTGTTCCACGGACTTTGTCAGCGCATCATTACGTGAGAACGGGCGCGTCGTCAGCTCTTCATACGTCAATCCGTTGGCAAACTGCGGTGGAGCGACCCCTCTATCTACACACCGTGTGGTCGAGCGCTGGAGCAGCCGAAGTTCGACCATTTCATCTGGCATTCCAGGGTTCTGATGCTTGATGCGGTCGTGAAGTGCACGCATGCCTGAAATCTCTGCGAGCGCTTCATCCTCCCGTGTACTATCCAGATAGACGCGTGTTGGCCCAGTAAGGTCGACCTGATCCTCGCGATTCTCATGGGCCTCCTGCATCCGGTTGCCCATGGTCTTTGCGAACTCTGCCAGTGCTTGAGCGCGATGTTCTGCCAGCACACCATGCATCGTTTCATGCCCAAGTACTTCGGTGATGTAATCAAGACGCTGCGCGCCAGTGAAATCGCTAAACGCTGCTGCGCTGATGTTGAGCGTGCCAGCGCTCCCCTTTTTGCCATCCTGGAAATGACCGCCGTTATTCTGTCCATGCGAGACCGCGATCGATCCGATATGCCCCTTATCGATCGCATTGCCAAGCAAGTTTGACAGGTAGGGCGACTCCGATAGTGCTTGACGAATACTGGACTCGGCCTCTTTAGGAAGGCGTGGATCGCTTGCCATCTGTGCCAGCAGGGGCTCGATTCTTGGATCGACACGTATCATGACTTGCCCCCATCGATCTGTATGCCGTAAGCGCATTCGCGCGAGCCACTGTCTTCACTGGTGCGGTAGATCAGCAACGCGACGGAGAAGCCTTGCGTTCCGTCGTTGAGCGGGCGCCAATGCTGCCGCAGCCATCCTCCCTGGAAAGGCCTTTGTCCACCACGCTTGTAACCGGTCTCCTCTAGTTTCCGTGACAGCGTTGTTGCATCCCAAACGCAACGCGAGGTAGGCGTACGCGTTGGGTCGATACCTTCAGGAAAACCGACTGCGACTTCCATACTAGCGAAGATTTTTTCTGCGGGTATATGTGTTGCGTAAAAAGTGTACCCGTCACTCAGGGGAATATTTTTCATGACGTGAAAAGGATGCACAGAGTCTGAGGTGCCGCCGAACTTTGCGCCAAGTGCGGCCTCAAGGCGCATGTAATTCATATCGGCTGGTGACTTGAATCCATCGACAAACCGAAGCAGCCTGGCTTCCAGCTCTTGAGAGCCAATTCTGGGCTTGCTTGACTCCGAGCGATCGCCTGCAGTCGTATGCTGCGCAGTGACTGGTGCTGACGCAGATGGCGTAGTGGAATCTCCTCTAGGATCGGCGCACGCGCCCTGAAGTCCAGCCGCAAGGAGCATCAACGACAAGGAAAAAAAACTACTTCCTGTTCCTGTCTGCCTGGAACGCATAGGCTGTACTCTTCGAGTGACCCATTTCATGGCTTGCCTCCATAGATCTTGACGCCATTAACGCACTCTCGTTGATCGCTTTGGTCGTTGGTTCGATAGATGAGCAATGAGACTGAGAAGATCTGATTTCCGCCGTTGGTTGCACGCCAATGCTGGCGTAGCCATCCACCCTGGAAGGGTCGCTGGCCGCCGCGTGTGTATCCCATGCCCTCAAGCGTTTTGGAGAATGCTTCGGCTTGCCAGATGCAGGTCGACGTAGGCACGCGCATGGGATCGTGGTGGTTAGGCAAAGACACTGCAACTTCGATCCGCGAGAAGCCATCCTTCGTTGGGCGATGTGTCGCGTAGAGCGCATAGCCATCGGCCAGAGCGACGTCTTTTGCTTCGCGCCACGGGTATGCCGGATCAGACGGTGGCCCAAGCTTGATGCCAAGTGCAGATTCCATGCGCGGGTAGTCCAGATCCGCTGGCACTGTCAGACCATCGATGAAGCGCAGTAGCCGGCGCTCCAGCTCTTGCGGAGCGGTGTTGGCAGAGACGGGATCGGCACGGTTATCGGTGCTCTTGCCTTTCTCTGGAGAGGTTGGTGTCGCTGTGGCAGCAGATGGCGTGCCTGCATCCCGTCCTGCTTCACCAGGCGCGTGAGCGCATGCACTTGGCAGCGCTAGTGAAAGCAGCAGCAAAGGGAACAGGCTTCGGAAGCTAACTTTTATCATCGGAATCCTACTCACTCGACATCGCGATGCTGGTCAATTTTTATTCGCACCGTTGGTGTCATGCACTACCGAGTCCGAACGTGAGTGGTGCGATGGCGATGGATAGCGAGGGAACGGAAAGCTATTTGCGTGAAGGTTGGGGTGCGCTTGGAGTAGCAATCTCTCTAGGTTCAATCCAACTCTGACCCTGCTGCCTCACACGTTGACGCAAGGGATCTTCCATCAACGCTTTCCAGATTGCCAGCATCAGCCAGTTGACATGTCACGCAGCGCGTAGCAGTCTTTTCACCAAGGAGCGTAGAAACTCCTCGAACAGCGGTACCCACCTCCGTCAAACCGGTGGGTTTTTTGTGCCTGCAGTGTCTTGCGGGCGCAACCGACGCGATGCCTGCGTCGGGAGGGCGGCTAATACAACACCCACCGGGGAAATACGCCCGCCGACTGTTCGCGGTTTCTAACCTCCCGACATCCCGTCGCCACTCGGCGGCGGGGCCTGTTCGTCAAAGAGGGCTTTGCCATGCGTCGATCCGCGTCCAGTCCCAAGCCAGCACGCAAGCGCGCCACGGTGCCGCCGCCCACTGAGATCGGCTGGCACTCGCTCGACCCCTCGATCACGCCGCGGCGCTACCTCGAGCGCGCCCCCACCCCCGAGCCCCGCCCCGATCCCAACAAGCCGCGCCGCCCAGGCCACCCGCGCGCACCGCAACACTGCACCGTCGGCTACGGCTACTACCCCGACAGCCACCAACGCATCCCCACGCTGCGCCTACGCGGCCGCTGGCTGGAACAACTCGGCTTCACCATCGGCAGCAAACTCAACATAACCATGCGCAACGGCGAGCTGCTCGTCACCGTGGTGCCTTCGGACTGACCAACCTGCCGCGCCCACGCACGGCGAGTGCACCCGCAGGTGGAGAACTCGCATTATGAATGACACCCTGACCGGGACCTTCGGCACCCGCCCTCGCATTTATGCGCGACACCCACGTACGAGATACCACGCATTGGCGCCTACGCGAGGAGCCTGCAGCGGACAGGGCGCGTTTCGACCAGGCCATCGCCTGCTGCATGCCGACCCGTTCGCCTACATGCGTCGGCGCCTGCGTGCCCCCGACACCGCCAACGACCTCATCCAGGAAACGCTGCTCCGCCTGCTGGCCTATCGCGACGCGCCTGACATCGGCAACTACGCGTTGCTGATGTACCGCATTGCCCACAACGTGGAGGTGGGACAGTGGCGCACGCGCCGCCGCCGCCACCTCAACGCTCAGGTCGCACTGGACTCGCACCACTGGCGGCAGATGGTGCCCACGTCGACAAGATCGCTGAAGCCCGCAGCATCCTGCAGCACATGCAAGCCCAGATGTTGCCCGCACCAACGCGCAGATGCCGGCAGGTCTTCGCCCTCAACCGCGTCGACGGCCTCATCTACTCGCGAGTGACCGCAGCCAAGGGCATCTCGATCAAGATGGTGGAAACACACATCAGCTGCGCACTGACTGCGTGCCTAGCAGTGATCAGTTGAAAGCTGGGAGCTCTTGACTCTGTGTTGACAGAGACCGATATGGATGCGAACGTGTGTTCAGCAACTATTGATGCCCGAGAAAAATGCCGCGTCGCTACGCGGTCATTGATATCAGGCATAAATCACGGATCTGGTTCTTTACTTCAAGGAAAGAAGATGGCACTTCTTCATCAATTCCGCTTTCTGCAGGACCGCATATCACCTCAGTCTCATCAGTCGAGCCTTTGGCACAACTTAACAATGTCATTTGTTCTCATGACTGTTTCAGCATGTGCTTGGGCTCAAGAAGTCAAACCTAGATTTTCGGTTTATGACTCACAAGGAGCACACTTCGGCGACTACGCCACTCAGGTCCAGGCCGAGGCTGCAATCAAATTAATTCCTGGTCCGGCTGGTGCGGAAGATCTTTATCAATATGTCGACACCATCAAGGAATCGCATGTTTCTGAGAGTGGCGAGATGGCGGTCACTTATTGGATGGGAGCAGAGAAGGCAAAAGACGAAGGCTGGGTGTACGACGCTGTAGGTGTTACAGATTTACCTACAGAAAAAGCCGCGACAGAAGAGATACTTCGTCAAGTCAATGCAAGAGCGCCACAGTGTGGGTCAGCTGCGACCTTAGCGCCGGCGAGAGATTGGATTCCATCTATCGGCCCATTTCCCGAGTACGACAGAGGAATGGAATATCAGTCAAGGGTGTACCAAGTGGACGCGCCTTATGACGATTGCGAGGATACATACAGATTTTCATCATCAGTCGTTAAGAGAAGGCGGACCCAATGCCCTGAAAAATATACGGAATGGCTTATAAGCGAGCAGGCTTGCGCTAACAAAGATTTCATGGCGACAATTAAAGTGGCTGCGAACCAGTGCGACGCGGACGTTGGTTCCAGCTCAGGGCTTGTCGGAAATCCCTGTGATGTAAAGACTGGTGAAAAATTTCAGATCGAGCGTGACTTTGATCTAGGTTGGATTGATTTTTCACGCTATTATCATTCGGGGATTGCAACTGCTTCCAGTGATTTCGGTCCAGGCTGGTCACATTCCCATGGTCTATATCTTGCAATTCAAGTTTCCTCATTGGGCCTGATAGAGGGGAACGGCTATGCGGTGCCGTTTAGGAAGATTGGAGAAAACTATGAGGCGACCAATGGTTCGGGCGAAAGAATAATCCCGGATGGCGACACTTGGAAGCTGTATAGGCACGACGCCATCTACACTTTCGATGCAAAAGGCCGCTTGTTCTCGCGCATGACTGACGACGGCGCTGGCTTGCTTTACGCCTATGACAGTGACGGACGCCTTAGTAAGATCACTTCTTTGCAGGGGAGATCTGTCGATCTCCGCTACGTGGGCGGCGCTAATAAGGACTTGATCGCTAGCGTTTCATCGGCAGGTGTTCTGCTATCTGCCTACACCTACGATCAGGGTCGATTGAAAAGCGTTACGTTTGCTGACGGTGGCACGCGTGTCTATCACTACGAGGATTTACGTTTCTCTAGACATCTGACAGGTATCACCAATGAAAATGGTCAGCGCTTCAGTACCTACGCGTACGATGACGTAGGGCGGGCGGTATCCAGTCAGCACATCGGTGGGGCAGACGGGGTAGCTCTCGCTTATTCCTCTGCCGGAACGATCGTGACTGATGCATTGGGAGGCAAATCTACCTACGCTATGACCAATGCTGGCGGTCAAGCACCGAAGATTTCCGCAATTACCGATGGCGCGGGAACGGTGAGCTACACCTACTACGATCAATCTGTGGACTACCGTAGAAGGTTGAGCACCATGACGGATCGGCGAGGCATACAGACAAAGCATATCTATTCGGAAACAACCGATAACGGGGTAAGTGTCAGTGTCCACACCATCCAGGAAGCCATTGGGCATCCTCAGCAACGCACCATAACGACAGCAACCGCGACAGGCTCAAATAAAGTCCTCTCGATTCAGCTAGACGGACGCAAAACAACGTACACGCGCAACGCTCGGCTTCAGCCTGTCCTCTTGACAGTAACCAGCCAAGAAGGCCAGAAGCGAGAGCTGGCTTACACGTATTGTGAGGCGTCTGATGTTGCCACCGGTGGTGGTGGCTGCCCGATCCTTGGCTATTTGAAGTCCATCGATGGCCCGCGCACGGATATCGACGACCGTACGACCTACAACTACTACCCCATCGATGCCGCTGGGTGCCAGACTGGCACCGGACCGTGCCCGTACCGTAAGGGCGACCTCAAGCAGATCATCAACGCCCGCGGCCATATCCGGGAGAATCTTAGCTATGACGCAGCGGGCCGCGTTCTTTCTGCCGTTGACGAAAACGGGGTGCTGACCGATTACAGCTACCACCCGCGTGGTTGGCTGGCATCGACCACGGTGCATGGCGCTGCTTCCGGGCAGAATCGCGTCACCACGTTGGAGTATTGGCCCACCGGCTTGGTCAAGCGCATCACCCAGCCCGACGGCAGCTACGCCACGTTTGTCTACGACCAGGCCCAACGCCTCACCGATGTCACCGATACGCTGGGCAACACCCTTCATTACGTGCTTGATGATGCAGGCAATCGTCTGGAGGAGCAGACCAAGGATGCGCAAGGTACGCTCAAGCGCAGCTTAAGCCGTATTTACAACCAATTGGGCCAACTGAAAACGCAGGCGGACGCAGCAGCAAATCCCACCGACTATGCCTACGATGCAAACGGCAACCTGCGCTTGATCACCGACGCATTTGGCCGTAACACCCTGCAAGAGCATGATCCGCTCGGTCGGCTTGCGCGCACCTTGCAGGACGTCGATGGCATCAAGGCCGAAACCAATGTGGGTTACGACACGCAGGATCGCCCCTTGCAGGTCAAGGATCCCAAACGTCTGGACACGCGCTACACGTACAACGGCTTTGGCGATACCCTGAAGCTGACCAGCCCGGACACCGGCGTCACTAGCTATACCTACGACAGCGCCGGCAACCGCGCCACGCAGACCGATGCACGCGGCATCACGTCCACCTATGGCTACGACACGCTCAACCGTGTCCTGAGCATCAGCTACCCAACCACCGCCTTCAATGTCAGCTACACCTATGACGTCACGCAGAGCGTGTGCGCCAGCGGTGAGACCTTCACCGTCGGGCAGCTGGCCAAGCTCCAGGATGGCAGCGGTACCACCCAGTACTGCTACAACCGCTTCGGCGAGGTGGTGCGCAAGGTGCAGACGGTCAACGGCAAGGTGTTGGTGGTGCGCTACGACTACACGCCTGGCGGCCGCCTGCGGTCGATGGTCTACCCTGACGGCACCACGGTCGATTATGTCCGCAACGCGCAAGGCCAGACGACCGAGGTTGGGGTGACGGCACAAGGCGGCAGCCGCCAACGTCTGCTGAGCGGAGCGACCTACTATCCGTTCGGCCCATCTGCCGGCTGGACCTACGGCAACGGCCGCACGTTGGCGCGCATGTACGATCAGGATTACCGCCCACAGAGCATTCAGGACAGCCGCACAGGCGGCCTGGAGATTGGCTTCGGCTTCGACCCTGTTGGCGACCTCACTGACCTGACCCCGGCCGGTAACCCGACGCCAGAGCTTCAACTGACCTACGACGCGCTTGGCCGGCTGACCGCACTCAAGGATGGCAGTACAGGTACCGTGATCGACGGCTATAGCTACGATGGTACGGGTAACCGCATGAGCGCCAAAGTCGGCGGCGCCACGCAGGTCTACACCTATCCAACGACCAACCACCGCTTGAGCGCAGTCGCAGGCGTGGCACGCACCTACGACAAGATGGGCAACACCCTCACCATCGGCGGCAAGGCACGCGAGTACCTGTACGACACCACGGGCCGCATGACCCAGGCCAAGCGCGCAGGCGTCGCAGTCATGAACTACCGCTACAACGGCCGAGGCGAGCAGGTACGTCGCTACCTGGGCACCACCAACACCTATACGCTCTACGACGAGGCCGGCCACTGGCTCGGCGACTACGACACTAACGGTGCACCCAAGCAACAAGCGATCTGGCTGGATGACCTGCCGGTGGGCCTGTTGGCCAACGGCGGTCAACTGCACTACATCGAACCCGACCACCTCGGCAGCCCGCGTGTAGTCGTGGATGCCGCCCGCGACGTTGCCGTGTGGAACTGGAGCCTGAAGGGCGAAGCCTTCGGCAACACAGCACCCAACCAGGATCCGGATGGCGATGGCACCGCGATGGTGGTTGACATGCGTTTCCCGGGGCAGCGCTACGATGCGGCCAGCGGGTTCAATCAGAACTACTTCCGGGATTACGATGCGGCTACAGGTCGGTATGGGCAGAGTGATCCGATTGGGCTTAACGGCGGAATTTCCACTTATCAATACGCCTTAGGAAAACCCCTTGTCGCTTCTGACAAGTTTGGTCAAAAAACATACGTCATCGTTACCCGCGATCTTGGGATCGGCTCGCACACTGCCATGTTAATAGATTCAGAAAACGGAGCCCCCCCATTTCTATATGATCCCGCCGGGTCCTATATGGGAGAAACTAGAGGTAGTGGCGGAGTCTTTGAAGGTGTTGATGGAGGGGCTAGCCTTAGAAGTTACGTTGATTACCAAAAGAGTACAGGAAGTAGCGTTGAGGTAATCGTTCTTAATACTACCGCAAGCCAAGAGAGAAGATTTAAAATGGAAGCAGAAGAGCTCGGCGATAGCAGAGGTTTTTCTTGTGCCTCCTCGATCTCTTCCGTAATGTCAGGATATTGTGGGGTTGTAAACCATACGATTTTTCCTGGGCGATTGGCAGATATGCTGAACGAAGCCCGAAATAAAGAAAGGTCTGAGTCATGTGTAGATGGGGGAAAGTGATGTCATTACCTCAAAAGTTAGCTTGGGCGGGGATTTTTTTCTCCGCGATGTATTTACTTTTCTCTTTGATGTGGCCATACAGCGTCTCTTTTATAGTCAAAAACAATGAGATGGCAATTAACTACAAATTAATATTTTCATTTCTTTTGATCTTTATTCCTTACCTGGTTTTCCGAACGTCTCGCACAGTCTTAGGGGCCGTAGGTGTCGGGATTTTTATAGGTGGTTTATGTGGGCTGGCAGCAATACTAATTGTTTCAATCGCATCATCTGGATACACTTCGCTGATAGGTGAGATGAAACGTAGCGGAGTTGGGAATTGGTTTGTCTTGCATTTCATGATCGCCATAGTTCTTGGTGGCTGGACGGTTGGAGGCATGATCGGTTTAGTTGTAGGTATTAATTTCAAGAAAACCAAGAGCGGTGTCAGGTTCTAAGGCACGCGAGTACCTGTACGACCCCACCGGGCGCATGACCCAGGTCAAGCGCGCAGGTGTCGCAGTCATGAACTACCGCTACAACGGCCGAGGCGAGCAGGTACGTCGCTACCTGGGCACCACCAACACCTATACGCTCTACGACGAGGCCGGCCATTGGCTCGGCGACTACGACACTAACGGTGCACCCAAGCAACAAGCGATCTGGCTGGACGACCTGCCGGTGGGCCTGCTGGCCAACGGGGGTCAATTGCACTACATCGAACCCGACCACCTAGGCAGCCCGCGTGTGGTCGTGGATGCCGCCCGCGACGTTGCCGTATGGAACTGGAGCCTGAAGGGCGAAGCCTTCGGAAACACCGCGCCCAACCAGGATCCGGATGGAGACAGCACTGCGATGGTGTTCGACATGCGTTTCCCAGGGCAGCGGTTTGATGCGGCCAGCGGGTTCAATCAGAACTACTTCCGCGATTACGATGCGGCGACTGGTCGGTATGGGCAGAGTGATCCGATTGGCTTAAGAGCAGGAGTTGGTACATACGTTTATGTTAAAGGAAGCCCAGTTAGCCACCTAGATCCTTCTGGTCTTTGTGAAGATAAACCAAAGGAAGACTGTCTTGATGCTGCTCTAAGTACTTACTCTATGGAAGAGTCAGTTAATTCGATTGTGGGATTTGGCGCCGGTTCCGCAATCTTTGGTGGATCGGCGCAGGTGGTCAATAAGTCAGCAATTAAGCCGCGTGGTGGGGTGGCAGGTGGAGGTCCCAGCGGGCGTTACACGAGTTACTCCAGACGCTACCTGGGAAATGGGGTCGGGAGAACTATTGGTAGACTCGGAATAGGAACGGTAGTTAAGAGGGCAGGTATTATTGGAGCAGGGATTGGTGCAATAACAGAGCACGTTGAAGCATTGAATGCTTTTGTAAAATGTCGAGGTGCTCAGTGATCGACCATTCTGCTAGAAATATCGGAGTTGAGTTGCTGCGGAAGCTAGATGAAAACCGACTTTACTCAAGTGAATTTGAGGGAAATTGGCCGAAAAAAACTGAGGATAATGCGGTTAGGTCGATCGGGTACTGGATATGGACTTTATTTGACGACGAAAATGAGTGTATTATTGAAATAAAAGAAAACTCGGAAGAAAAATCCATTCTGAAAAACTCAATAGAGTTTTTAAATTCAGATCGAATTTTTCATCCCAGGGTGCTCGTAAAATATGAAAAGATGAAAAAAATTATTTTTGAGGGCACAGAATGGTTAGGATGCGAATTGCCTTGGCATAAGAAATGGCCTTTTCCTGAGTAGATAATTCATTCAGAACTGTGGAGGGGCCTACTGTGGAGGGCCTTGGAAGATGAATTGGCATCGATCCAATCGGTACCTCACCGCTCTGACCCCGGCCGGCAACCCGACACCGGACTTGCGACTGGACTACGACGCCCTGGGCCGGCTCACCGCGCTCAAGGATGGCGCTACCGAGGCGGTGATCGACGGCTATAGCTACGATGGCACCGGCAATCGCCTGAGTGCCAAGGTCGGCGGCGCCACCCAGGCCTACACCTATCTGACGACCAACCACCGCCTGAGCGCAGTCGCAGGCGTGGCGCGCACCTACGACAAGATGGGCAACACCCTCACCATCGGCGGCAAGGCACGCGAGTACCTGTACGACACCACGGGCCGCATGACCCAGGCCAAGCGTGCAGGCGTCGCGGTCATGAACTACCGCTACAACGGTAATCCCCCCACAGGTTAGCTGACGCCAGAAGTGGAATTTTCTCGTACCCTTTTCCGAGGAGGTTCCATGAAGACATCCCGCTTCACCGACAGCCAGATCATTGCCGTCCTCAAGCAGGCCGAGGCCGGTACATCCGTGCCGGAGTTGTGCCGGGAACACGGCATCAGCTCGGCGACGTTCTACAAGTGGCGCAGCAAGTTCGGCGGCATGGACGCATCGCTGATGTCCCAGCTCAGGGAGCTGCAGGACGAGAACCGGCGCCTGAAGAAGATGTACGCCGATGCCCAGCTCAGCGCCGACCTGCTGAAGGAGGCGATGGCAAAAAAATGGTGAGGCCATCTCAACGCCGGGAGATGGCCCGATGGGCCGTAGATGGTGGCCACACGAGCATCCGGCATGCCTGCCGGACCTTTGCGGTGAGCGAGACCTGCTTTCGCTATCAAGCCAAGGCCAGCGAGGAGAACGCCCGGATTGCCGATTGGCTGGTGCGGTTGACCACAACCTATCGTGATTGGGGGTTTGGCCTATGCTTTCTGCACCTGCGCAACGTGAAGGGCTTCGGCTGGAACCACAAGCGGGTGTACCGCATCTACCGGGAGCTGGAGTTGAACCTGCGGATCAAGCCGAAGAAACGGCTGGTTCGCGAGCGGCCAGAGCCGTTGGCGGTGCCGGAGACGATCAACCAGGTCTGGTCGATGGATTTCATGCACGACCAGCTGGCCGACGGCCGCAGCTTCCGGTTGTTCAATGTGCTCGATGACTTCAACCGTGAGGGTCTGGGCATAGAGGTCGACTTATCGCTGCCATCGGCCCGGGTGATCCGCTCGTTGGAACAGATCATTGACTGGCGCGGCAAGCCAAACGCCATTCGCTGCGACAACGGCCCGGAGTACATCAGCGGCGCGCTGCTAGCTTGGGCACAGCAGCGCGGGATTCGGATCGAGCACATCCAGCCAGGCAAGCCGCAGCAGAATGCCTATGTCGAACGTTACGACCGCACCGTCCGCTACGCCTGGCTGGCCACAACGTTGTTCGACACCATCGAGCAGGTTCAGGACAAGGCCACGCGCTGGCTATGGACGTACAACCATGAGCGCCCCAACATGGCGCTCGGCGGTATCACGCCAGCAATGAAATTGGCGATGGCCGCCTAGCTCCACTTTTGGCGAGCGCTAAAAGCGGGGGGATTACCCGGGGAGCCTGATTACCCACGGGTTTCTCGGACAGGTCACTATGTGGACAACCGCCATTTCCTCCGACACGGTCATAAAGTAGTTCAACGCACTATGCTGATGAGGACCTGTATTCGATAGCCTTGCAAAAATGGAAGCGCATGACGACCGACGCCACCACCTGCTCTATCGCGCGGCAACACATTCAGGAGCACATGGTCGGCCTGCTAACGGCGCGGCGTTGCAGCTAATTCTGGAGAGTGTGATCGAAGCAGAACGAGAGTATTTTCCTGACCATGCCAGTTATGAGGCCGTGGTGCACCTGGAGTCCTGCGCGGCCTGCCAGGCATGGCACGATGCTTGGTTGGATGCGCGCTCTCCCGAGCGCGTGGCTCAGCGCGACCGGCTCGACAAGTACTGTTGCAGCCAAATGTTCAGTGCGGTGACAGACGATGGGGCCGACGTCCGCTTTGCATTTGAGTTGTTCAGAAGCGACCCATGCTGGTCGATCAGCGGCCAGCCCGTGTTCGCGCGGTTCTGTCCTTGGTGTGGGCAGCAACTTCCGCAGCACCCATTCGAGGACGACGACGCGGCGTTTTAAAAGGCATATCCAATCCAGGCAACATCGTCCAACCCTGCAGCAGGGTGACTGCGTTAGAAGAGTCCTGTCGATGCAGTCAGGATGGCGATGCACCGCCTCACCGGCAGCGATCAAACGTCCTGACCCGCGTCTGCTCGGCAATGATCAGGCGTGATTCCATATCGCTCAGCATGAAGACGGCGGGGACTTCCTTGTGTGGCGGTTTCGCCGAAGTGGTGATGATCCGCCAGGCCCAGGGAGTTTGCGCCAGCAAGGTGATCGAGGCAGGCCACAGTTGCTCGCCTTTGCCGGTCATGCGATTCCACTCCACTGTGAGGGTGTGCTTGGGATCGGCCGCGTCCGGATCGCCGCATGCAACGCCGGCAGTGACCCATGTGCCAAGCACCGGCTCCGGGAAATTGGCCGTTGAGGAGTTCCGTTCGTAGCGCTCGCCCTGCGCGACTCGCGTCAGGCTGCCGCGCTTCCAGGTGAAGGCCCAGGTGTAACGGCCCGGTGCAGGGCAGCGCTCCGATCCGTCCGCATTGCGCAGTTCCCGCTTGCAGATGGAAGACTGCCTCTGTACGACAAAGGTCACATCAATGCGATTGCCGGAAATCGCCAGATCCATGACTTCGCCAGGAATTTGCTCGGTTGCATCCGGGGTATAGCCGGTCTTGCGCGCCCTGATTTCCCACTGGTCCGCGCTAGCGCCAAGGGTGGGTGTCTTTCTGGGAATGAGTTTGCTGAGGACCGTGATGCCGTTGGGGCAGTCTACGGTGGATCCTGAGCAATAGGATGAGTTGAGGTAGACGATTTCATCAGTACCGTCCTGGTCCAGATCGGCGACTTGCAGGGAGCCCACATAGTCCTCTTTCACAATGTCGTCGTTGACGCTGAAGTCCTGCCAAAGCGTTGCAATCTCGTGTGCGCGCCTTGATTCCAGCTTCGGCTCCCTGGCTTGTGCAACCGCGGCGATGATCACAAACGCCATCGCGACATAGCTCCGCATCCGTGCGCTCCTTGCAGGGTGAGCGCTCAGCTTACTGCATCGCAAGGTCTCGGAACGCGAGAACGTCGTCTGGCCGCGGCTGCTACCTCACGCTTGTTGGATTTTCGTCAATTCCACCGACACATGAAATTCGCAACGGGGGTGTTTGACTGCATGGGTCAAGAATCGTTGCGGAGTTGCGCATGAGTGCAGTCACGGTAGGCAGGATCGTCCCGGTGTCGTGCGGGCAAGGGGTGATCCGGGCAAGTGTTGGACTGGTGCGCCGTACGGCTGCGCCAACGCCGTTACAGCGCGGGGGACAGCGCATGGGGTCCTTCGTCACGGTGCGTTCGCGCGCCGTTGCCGGCTAGGGGGCGCCATGCGGATCTGTGTTCTCAACGACGCAACTGAGGCGTCCAGCGGGCTGGAGCAGCGCTGCGCGGCTGCACGCGATGCCGGCTGCGACTATGTGGTGATGGCAGCGCCGTTCGCGCGCGATGCCGAAGGCCGGTTGATGGAGCCCACCGGCGGAGACGACGCGCACGCCGGGCGCCTGCGCGGGGCCGTGCAGGCCGCGCAGCAGGCCGGCGTGACGCTGTTGATCGATGTGCGGCTGGACGAGGTTGGCGGTGCCAGCGCAGTGGTGCGCGATAACCCGCAGTGGTTCCGGGCGCGGAGTACGGCGGTGCCGGACCCGCGCCAGCCACGGGCCACGCCCGAGGTGGCCGAGGCACGCTTCAGCTATGCGCAGGAGGGTGCGGCTCTGGTGGAATGGTGGAGCGCACGGCTGCTGGAGTGGGCCGGGCAGGGCGTGGGTGGCTTCCGCTTGTTACAGCCGCAGCAGGTGCCGGCACAGCGCTGGCATGAGTTGATTGCGCGGGTGCATGCGCAAGCGCCGGAGGTGGTGTTCGCCGCGTGGACGCCGGGTCTGGGACTGGAGGCCTTGCAGCAGCTGTCCGGCGCCGGCTTCGATGCGGCGTTCTCTTCGCTGGCCTGGTGGGATGGGCGCGGCAGTTGGTTCTTTGAAGAAGACATGGCATTGCGCGCAGTGGCAGCGCAGGTCGTGGCGGTACTGGATGCGCCCGACGGCAAGCGTGCCGCAGCGCCGGAGCAGCACTGGCAGCTGGCCCAGGCGCTGGGTGGCGCGTGGTTGCTGGACGAGACGCAGCTGCACGCCTTGCCGCAGTCCCTGCGCAGCGGCGAGCGGCTGCCGGGTAGCAATGCCGGCCTGCGGCTGCGCCCGCTGCTGCGCGAGGCGACCGGACTGACCGCGGTGGCGGTGGAGCCCCTGGGCGGCGCACCCTCCTTGTTACTGATCAATGGCGATACGCGGCATGTGGTGCCGGTGTCGGCCTCTGACCTGTTGCGGTTGCTGGGCGATGCCGAAGCGCTGGTGGCCGACGATGGGCGCACCCTGTCCGGCACCACGCTGGACGCGCTGGAGCCGGGCGAGGTGCGGGTGTATCGCAGCGTGCCGGCACGGCATGTGCTGGCGGTGCCGCGCATGCGTCCGCGCGCGCAGACCGCCGGGACCTGGCCACGTGTCTGTATCGAGTCGGTAACGCCGTCGGTGGATAACGGCCGCTTCCCGGTCAAGCGCACCGTGGGCGACCGGATCTGCGTGGAGGCCGATGCATTCTGCGACGGGCATGACCGCATTGCGGTGGCGGTCCTGTGGCGTGCCGCCGATGCCAAGAGCTGGGCCAGCGCACCGATGCGCGCACTGGGCAACGACCGCTGGCGTGCGGAGTTCCCGCTGGAGCGTATCGGCACCTACGAATTCCGCGTGGAAGGCTGGCGCGATGTCTTCGCCACCTTGCATGCGGATCTGGAGAAGAAGCGCGCGGCCGATACGGTGCTGCCGGTGGACGTGCAGGAAGCCGTTGCGGTGATCGAGGCGGCGCATGCGCGCAGCGAGGGCGAACTGGCAGCGCAGCTGCAGGACCTCCTTACCCGCATCGGTGCACAGGGCGAGCCGCTGCAGCAACTGGCCATCGTGCTGGAGCCGGACACCGCGCAGGCGATGGCGCTGGCCGACGACAAACCGTTCCGCTCCGAGTACCCGGTCACCTTCCGGGTGGAATCGGAGCGTCGCGCGGCGCACTTCGCCAGTTGGTACGAGTTGTTCCCGCGTTCGCAGAGCGGCGATGTGGCGCGGCACGGCACCTTCGACGATGTGATCGCGCGGCTGCCGCATATCCGTGCGATGAATTTCGATGTGCTGTACATGCCGCCGATCCACCCGATCGGCCTGAGGAACCGCAAGGGGCGCAACAATTCGGTGACCGCGGTCGACGGCGAGCCGGGCAGCCCGTATGCGATCGGGGCCAGCGATGGCGGGCACACCGAGGTGCATGCCGAGCTCGGCGGGCTCGAGGGCTTCCGCCGCTTGATCCAGGCCGCACGTGGGCAGGGGCTGGAGGTGGCACTGGATTTTGCGATCCAGTGCGCGCCCGACCATCCATGGCTGAAGGAGCACAAGGACTGGTTTACCTGGCGTGCGGACGGTTCCATTCCGTATGCGGAAAATCCGCCGAAGAAGTACCAGGACATCGTCAACGTCGATTTCTATGCCAGCGGCGCGGTGCCGGAGTTGTGGAACACGTTGCGCGATGCGGTGCTGTTCTGGGTCAACGAAGGCGTCACGCTGTTTCGCGTGGACAACCCGCATACCAAGCCGTTCCCGTTCTGGGAGTGGCTGATTGCCGATGTGCGCGGGCGCCGGCCGGACGTGGTGTTCCTCTCGGAGGCCTTTACCCGGCCGAAGATGATGTATCGCCTGGCCAAGTGCGGCTTCTCGCAGTCGTATACCTATTTCACCTGGCGCAACCACAAGCACGAGTTGCAGGAGTACGTGCAGGAGTTGAACGAAGGCGTGCCCAGCGAGTGCTTCCGCCCGCATTTCTTCGTCAATACGCCGGACATCAACCCGTTCTTCCTGCAGACCAGCGGACGCAACGGCCATCTGATCCGCGCAGCGCTGGCGACCACCTTGTCGGGGCTATGGGGCATGTACCAGGGCTTCGAACTGTGCGAGGCCACGCCGCTGGCGCCGGGCAAGGAAGAGTATCTGGACTCGGAGAAATTCCAGCTGCGCGCCTGGCCCGAGCGTGCGCCCGGCGACATCGTCGATGAGATCACCCGCTTCAACCAGCTGCGCCGCATGCATCCGGAGCTGCAGTCGCACCTGGGCACGCGCTTCTACCAGGCACATAACGACCAGGTGCTGTATTTCGGCAAGTTCCTGGATGCCGGCTACCTGTCGCGCAGCCGCACCATGGTGCTGGTGGCGATCAACCTGGACCCGCACGCGGGGCAGGACGCGGATATCGAAATCCCGCTCTGGGAGCTGGGCCTGCCCGACCACGCCAGCGTCGCGGTGGACGATCTATGGGACGGGCATCGCTTCACGTGGCACGGCAAACACCAGCACATCCGCTTAGAGGCGACGCGGCCGTTCGCGTTATGGCGCATCCGCGCAGGAGAGGTCGCATGAATGCAGTTGCAGCGTTACAGGCCGATGCAGAGCAGTCGGCGGTGGTCGCCGACCAGCGCTGGTACAAGGACGCCATCATCTACCAGGTGCACGTCAAGTCGTTCTTCGACTCCAACGACGATGGCATCGGCGATTTTCCGGGGTTGATCTCCAAGCTGGACTACATCGCCGAGCTCGGCGTGGACACCATCTGGCTGCTGCCGTTCTACCCCAGCCCGCGCCGCGACGATGGCTACGACATCGCCGAATACATGGCGGTGCATCCGGACTACGGCAGCATCGAAGACTTCGAGCAGCTGGTGGCGCAGGCGCATGCGCGCGGCATCCGCATCGTCACCGAGCTGGTGATCAACCACACCTCCGACCAGCACCCCTGGTTCCAGCGCGCACGCAATGCGCCAGCCGGCTCGCCGGAGCGCGACTTCTACGTGTGGTCGGACACCGACCAGGAATACGCCGGCACGCGGATCATCTTCTGCGATACCGAAAAATCCAACTGGACCTGGGACCCGGTGGCCGGCCAATACTTCTGGCACCGGTTCTATTCGCATCAGCCGGATCTGAACTTCGACAACCCCGCGGTGCTGGAAGCGGTGCTGGAGGTAATGCGCTTCTGGCTGGACCGCGGGGTCGACGGGCTGCGCCTGGATGCGGTGCCGTATCTGATCGAGCGTTCGGGCACTTCCAACGAAAACCTGCCCGAAACCCACGCCATCCTGCGCAAGATCCGCGCCACCCTGGATGCCGAATACCCGGACCGCATGTTACTGGCCGAGGCCAATATGTGGCCGGAAGACACCCAGCAGTATTTCGGCCAGAACGCCGACGAATGCCATATGGCGTTCCACTTCCCGCTGATGCCGCGCATGTACATGGCGATCGCGCGCGAAGACCGCTTTCCCATTACCGACATCATGCGCCAGACCCCGGAGATTCCGGAGAGTTGCCAGTGGGCGATCTTCCTGCGCAACCACGACGAGCTGACGCTGGAGATGGTCACCGACTCCGAGCGCGACTACCTGTGGCAGACCTACGCCGCCGACCGCCGCGCCCGCATCAACTTGGGGATTCGTCGCCGGCTGGCGCCATTGCTGGAACGCGACCGCCGCCGTATCGAGTTGATGACCTCCCTGCTGCTCACCATGCCGGGCACGCCAGTGCTGTATTACGGCGATGAAATCGGCATGGGCGACAACATCCATCTGGGCGACCGCGATGGCGTGCGTACGCCGATGCAGTGGTCGATCGACCGCAACGGCGGCTTCTCGCGCGCCGACCCGGCGCAGCTGGTGTTGCCGCCGGTGATGGACCCGCTGTACGGCTTCCAGGCCGTCAATGTGGAAGCGCAGATCCGCGACCAGCACTCGCTGCTCACCTGGACCCGCCGCGTGCTCAGCGTGCGCAAGCGCTATCAGGCCTTCGGCCGCGGCACGCTGCGTTTCCTGTACCCGGGCAACCGCCGCATGCTGGCCTACCTGCGCTGCTACCAGGATGAAACGGTGCTGTGCGTGGCCAACCTGTCGCATACGCTGCAGGCGGTGGAACTGGATCTGTCCGAGTTCGAAGGCCGCGTGCCGGTGGACATCATCGGCGGCGGCAGCTTCCCGCCGGTCGGCCGGCTGACCTATCTGCTCACCGTGCCGCCGTTCGGCTTCTATGCCTTTCAGCTGGTCAGCGAAGGCACCTTGCCGGATTGGCACGTGCCCAGCCCGGTGCCGTTGCCGGATTACCGCACGCTGGTGTTGCGCAGCGATACCGACGAGAGCAACGCCTTGCTGCCGCATCTGGCGACGCTGGAAAGCGAGATCCTGCCGGCCTGGTTGTCCGCGCGGCGCTGGTTCTCGGCCAAGGACCAGGCACTCGAGCACGTGCGCATTTCGCGCCGCACGCCGCTGCCGGGCGATGAGCCGATGAACCTGCTGGAGCTGGACGTGGAGCTGGAAGACGGCCACCACGAGTGCTACATGCTGCCGGTGGGCATCGTGTGGGAGCGCGAGCATCCCAGCACGCTGGCCGAGCAGCTGGCATTGGCGCGCGTGCGCCAGGGCCGCGAGGTGGGCTATCTCACCGATGCGTTTGCGCTCAAGCCGATGGTGCGCGGGGTGATCGATGCCTTGCGCACCCATGCGACGCTGGACTTCCGCGATGGCGATGATCCTTCGCAGCAAGGCCAGGTGCGATTCGAAGCGACGCCGGCGCTGGCCAGGCTGGAGATCCCGGACGACCCGGACATCCGCTGGCTGTCGGCCGAACAGAGCAACAGCTCGCTGGTGGTCGCCGACAAGGCGGTGTTCAAGCTGCTGCGGCATGTGGCCACCGGCGCCAACCCGGAGATCGAGATCGGCCGCCGGCTCACCGAAATGGGCTATGCCAACGCTGCGCCGTTGCTGGGCAGCGTGAGCCGCATCGATGGCCAGGGCACCGTCACCACCATCGCGCTGTTGCAGGGCTTCATCCGCAACCAGGGTGATGCCTGGCGCTGGACCCTGGATCATCTGGCGCGCAGCTTCGACGAGTACGCCACCGCGCAGACCGATGAGGCCCGCGCCGAAGCCATTGCCGGATATGACGCGTTCGCCGCGGTGGTGGGCAAGCGTCTGGCCGAGTTGCACGAGGCGCTATCGCGCGCAACCGACGATGCCGACTTCGCCCCGCAGCGCATCGACCTGCCTACCGCCAACGATGTGGTGGCAGGCGTTGCGCGGCAGGTGGAGGAGATGTGGGAAACCGTCAACGCGCGCCTGGCCGCCAGCGAGGAGCCGGCCGAACGCGAAGCGCTGGACGCCATCCTGGCGCAACGTCCACAGCTGGACGCGCTGCTGGCCAAGGCGCCGAGCGTGCTGGCCGATTCGCTGCTGACCCGTGTGCACGGCGACTTCCACCTGGGCCAGATCCTGGTGGCCTTCGACGATGTGGTGCTGATCGACTTCGAGGGCGAGCCGGCCAAGCCGCTGGCCGAGCGGCGCGCCAAGGCCAGCCCGTTGCGCGACGTGGCCGGCTTCCTGCGCTCGCTCGATTACGCCAGCGAAGTGTCGGCGCGTGGCGAGGAGGGTACGGCCGCGCGCGCCGGGGTGGGCGTGGACACGCATCTGGACGAATTCCTGGTGCAATTCCGCCGCCGCTCCACACAGGCCTTCCTGGACGCTTACCATGCCGTGCTCGACGCCAGCGCCCATCCGTGGATCGCGCCGGCGGCGTTCAACGCCGCCACCTTGCTGTTCCTGGTGGAGAAGGCCTGCTACGAAGTGCGCTATGAAGCCGCCAACCGCCCCGGCTGGTTGATGGTGCCGATCGAAGGTTTGCGACGCATCCTGCAACGCGCACGCGCCGGTGCAGGAGACACATGATGAGTGGAGTAATGACAGCAGTGAGTAATCGATGGGATCCCGGCGTCATCCGCGCCCTGGCCGACGCGCGCCACGGCGATGCGTTCGCCGTGTTGGGCGCGCATCCGAGCGACCGCGGGCGCGTGTTGCGCACCTATCTGCCTGGCGCCGAGCGCGTCATCGCGGTGCTGGACGACGGCCAGGCGATCGCGCTGGAGGCCGGCCCGGAGCCGGGCCTGTTTGCCGGCGACCTTCCGGCGCAGGGCGGTTACCGCCTGCGCATCGGCTGGCCCGGCGGCGAGCAGGACACCGCCGACCCGTACGCCTTCGGGCCGCAGCTCAGCGACTTCGACCTGCACCTGATCAGCGAAGGCCACCACCTGCAGCTGGCCGATGCCTTGGGTGCCAACGTGGTGGAGGTGGACGGCGTGCGTGGTACGCGCTTTGCGGTGTGGGCGCCCAATGCCTCACGCGTGGCCGTGGTGGGTGACTTCAACAGCTGGGATGCGCGACGCCACCCGATGCGGCTGCGCCACCAGTCCGGCGTATGGGAGCTGTTCGTGCCCGATGTCGGCCCCGGAGCACATTACAAATACCAACTGCGTGGCCCGCATGGCCACGAATTGCCGGCCAAGGCCGACCCGGTGGCGCGGCGTGCGGAACTGGCGCCGGGCACCGCCTCGATCGTGGCCGACCCCACGCCGTTCCAGTGGAGCGACGACGGCTGGATGGCCACGCGTGCGCGCCGCCAGGCGCACGACGCACCGATGAGCATCTACGAGATCCACGCCGGCTCCTGGCTGCGCGAAGAGGGCGTGGACCTGGACTGGGACGGCCTGGCCGACCGGTTGATCCCGTATGTGGCCGACATGGGCTTTACCCATGTGGAGCTGATGCCGGTCACCGAGCATCCATTCGGTGGCTCGTGGGGCTACCAGCCACTGGGCCTGTTCGCGCCCACCGCGCGCTTCGGTTCGCCGGACGGCTTTGCCCGCTTTGTCGACCGCTGCCACCGCGAAGGCATCGGCGTGCTGGTGGATTGGGTGCCGGCGCACTTTCCTACCGACGCGCATGGGTTGGCGCATTTCGATGGCACCGCGCTGTACGAACACGCCGACCCGCGCGAGGGCTTCCATCGCGACTGGAATACGCTGATCTACAACCACGGCCGCCGCGAGGTGTCCGGCTTTCTGATCGCCAGCGCGCTGGAGTTCCTGCAGCGCTATCACGTGGACGGCCTGCGCGTGGATGCGGTGGCCTCGATGCTGTATCGCGACTACAGCCGTAACGCAGGTGAGTGGGTACCCAACATCCACGGCGGGCGCGAGAACTACGAAACCATTGCGTTCCTGCGCCGGCTCAATTCGGTGGTGCGCGAGCACACCCCGGGCGCGGTGATGATTGCCGAGGAATCCACAGCATTTCCCGGGGTTACCGCCGACGTGGCGCATGGTGGCCTGGGCTTCCACTACAAGTGGAACATGGGCTGGATGCACGACACCCTGCACTACGCGGGGCTGGACCCGATCTATCGCCGCTACCACCATGGCGAGCTGACCTTCAGCATGGTGTACGCGTATTCGGAGCGTTTCGTACTCCCGATCTCGCATGACGAAGTGGTGCACGGCAAGGGCTCGCTGCTGGGCCGCATGCCAGGCGACGACTGGCAGCGGTTTGCCAACCTGCGTGCCTACCTGGGTTTCATGTTCACCCACCCGGGGCGCAAGTTGCTGTTCATGGGCTGCGAATTCGGCCAACCCACCGAGTGGAATCACGACGCGGGCCTGCCGTGGCACCTGCTCGATGAAGCGCGCCACCGTGGCGTGCAGACGCTGGTACGCGACTTGAACCGTCTGTACGTCGAATACCCCGCGCTGCACACGCAGGACGATGACCCGTCCGGCTTTTCCTGGGTGGTGGGCGACGATGCCGCCAATAGCGTGGTCGCCTTCCTGCGCAAGGGAAAGCGCGGCGATGCGCCGGTGCTGGTGGTGATCAACTTCACCCCGGTGGTGCAGCACGGCTACCGCATCGGTGTGCCGCAGGGCGGCCAGTGGCGCGAGGTGTTCAATAGCGATGCCGGCCTCTACGGCGGCAGCAACCTGGGCAACGGCGGCAGCGTGGGCGCCGAGCAACAATCCATGCACGGGCACGCACAATCGTTGCCGTTGTTGCTGCCGCCGCTGGGCGCCATCGTGCTGACTCCGCAGGGCTGATGCCGCGCGGAGCAACGCATCCAGCCAAGCGAGCCGTTGGCAGGCAAGTAGGGAGGACGTGCAGGGCCCTGCGTGTTCGAGTGGTTCCTGCTGAGCCCGGGTACCGGCCGTGCCCGCCTCGCAGCTGCGCAGTCGGTTGGGTCGCTGCGCTTGCCTGATGAGCTGCTCCTGCTTGAAACGATGTCGTACCGCCGGGCGCTTGGCCTGGCGGTGTGGCACCTGCTAGATTCGCGCCTCATGCCGCCCGGGGAGGGTGGCAAGGCACAGCCGCCGCCATGCCTTCCGTCGACCGTCCTTGCGGGAGCGTTGCGCGTGCGTGTGGTGAAGTGTGTGAGCGAAATCGGGCCTGCCTCCTGCGCAGCGCCCGACGTGTGGCCTGGGCATTGCAGTTGGGTGGCCCCGAATGCCGGCGTGCGGCGGCTTGTGCCTCCAGGCCAGCGCGTGCACGCGCGTGGCCGTCTCGCTGCGTGCAGGACATGCATGCCTGCAATCGCATGTGCCGGTGCCCCCCGATGCTGCTGACCTGTGTCTACCTGCTGGCGGCCGCCGCGGCGGCAACGTTGTTCTATCTGTCCACCACGCATCAGCGCTTGTGGCAGCGCACACCACGTTGGGTGCGGCCGCTGCGAGCCGGCGGTCTTGCGCTGTTTGCGCTGTCGCTGGCCTGTGGCAGCGCTGCGCTGGGCATCTGGGCCGGCATCTTCGCGGCGATGACTGCAGTGATGCTGGCGGCCATCGTGCTGCCGTGTGTGGATCTCTGGCATCAGGCGCGCGTGCAGCGCAGGCAGGTGCGGCATGTGGGCTAGATGGTTGGCATCGGTGGTGCTGGGCTTGCCGTTGGCCGTAGCGCTGGTGGGAGTGTGCGCGCTGCTGCTGCCGGGGCCGCGCCAGTCCTACACGCTGGCGTGGCTGCTGCTGATGTTCCCGGTCTGGATCGGCGCGATGGCGTGGCCATTCGCGTTCCGCAGCGCGGCGCGCGCCTGGTGCTGGCTGGGTGGGCTGACCCTGCTGTGCTACCTCGCGCTGGCGCTCATCAAGGCGCTGGGCTGGACGGAGCTGCCCGCATGAAGGCGGCCACCTTGCGCGCGTTCCTGTCCGTGCACAGCTGGATGGGGCTGTTGGCCGGCATGGCCTTGTTCATCGCCTTCTATGCCGGTGCCCTCACCGTGTTCACCCACGAGTTGAGCAGCTGGCAAGTGGCGCCGCGCTCTTCGTCGTCATCGCCGGCCGAACCGGTGGCCGCAGCGCAATCCTTGCTCGATCGCGCCATCGCCGCGCATCCACAGGTGGCCGATTCGTTCCTGGTGCTGCTGCCGGGCGAGCATGGGCCGCTGGCGCGGCTGTACTGGTACGGCCCGCAGGCCGATGCCAGTGGTGGCATGCGCCAGTACCAACTCGGCCCCGATGGCGGGTTGCTGGAACTGCCGCAACGCACCGGCTTCGCCGATTTCCTCTACGACCTGCATTTCACCGCCGGCCTGCCGCGCGTGTTCGGCACCTACCTGTTTGGCGTGGTGAGCGTGCTGTACGGGCTGGCGCTGGTCAGCGGCGTGGTGCTGTATGCGCCGGTGTTCTTCAAGGACCTGTTCGCGCTGCGCATCGGCGCCAACGTCAAGCGGCTGTGGCAGGACGCGCACAATCTGGTCGGCATGCTGTCGCTGCCATTCCATGTGATCTTCGCCTGGTCCGGCGCGGTGCTGTGTTTGGGCGTGCTGCTGCTGGCGCCGTTCCAGTTCCTGGTGTTCGACGGCAAGCTGATGCAGATCCTGGAGCCGGATTTCGAGCTCGCACCGCATGTGGCGCCAGCCAAACGCGCTGCACCGCTGCTACCGGTTGCGACACTGCTGGAACGCGCACGTGCGGCCAGCCCGGGTTTCTTGCCGGAGAGCCTGGCCTACCACGACGCCGGCGATGCCAATGCGCGGGTGGAGGTCTATGGCCATCACGATCAGCGCCGGCTCAACACGCTGGGCGGGGTGGCGCTGGATGCCACCACAGGCAAGGTGCTGCGCGTTTTGCAGCCGGCCACGATGTCGCCCGGCACCGCTGCCCTGCGCGGCCTGCAGGCGCTGCACTTCGGCAACTTCGGGCATGTGGCGGTGCAGTGGCTGTACTTCCTGCTTGGCCTGGGCGGTGCCTTCCTGTTCTACAGCGGCAACCTGCTGTGGATCGAAACCCGGCGCAAGCGCCGCCAACCCGCGCAGCCACGCCGCACCCATGCGATGGCGCGGCTCACGGTCGGCGTCTGTCTGGGCAGCGTGGCCGGCATCTCCGCGTTGTTCATCGCGGCGCGTTTGTTGCCGGCGGGACAGGAGCACTTTGTCTATTACGCCGTATCCGGCGCCGCAGTGCTGTGGGCCTTGCTGCGCCCGACCGCGCGTGGCGCGTATGAGGTGCTGCTGGCCTGCGCCGTGGTGACGGCCGCGATTCCGCTGGCCAGCTGCTTTGGCGTGCAAGGCAGCGCCGTTCCCTGGCGGGACCCGACGACGCTGGTTGTCGATCTGGTCGCCTTGGTCATGGCATGGGCATATTGGCAGATGGCGCGTGCCGGAAAGCGACGCGGCCTGCGCGGGGACCCAAACAGTGTGTGGGCCTGGGGGCGCGCCGCAGCCTGAGTTGCGATCGAGTCCCCTGCATCAATGCCACGCAACGCATCGCACGACGTGCATGCAGCGGCAACGCCATGTCGGACGCGGCGACATCACATGCATTGCCACCTGCCGGCCGTAGGATGTGGCCGGTAGATCTGCATGAGGTATGACGCAATGTCCACCGGCAAGCGCATCGGCGTGATCTCCGACACCCACGGGCTGCTGCGGCCCGAGGCGCTTGCCGCGCTGAGCGGCTGCGCGCAGATCATCCACGCCGGCGATGTCGGCAAGCCGGAGGTGCTTGAGGCGCTGCAGGCCCTGGCGCCGCTGCACGTCATTGCAGGCAATGTCGATGACCAGCCCTGGGCGGTTGGCCTGCCACAGACGCTGGACCTTCAGATTGCAGGTGTGCGTCTCCATGTGCTGCACGATCTGAAGACACTGGCAGCGCAGGTGCAGGCGGACGTGATCGTCAGCGGTCATTCGCACAAGCCGGCGATCCACACCCGCGAAGGCGTGCTGTACCTCAATCCGGGCAGCGCTGGTCCGCGCCGCTTCAGCCTGCCTGTCAGCGTGGCGCAGCTGTGGCTGGGCGATGGCGCGCCGCGTGCGCAATTGCAGTTGCTGGAGCTGCGCTAGGGATCGCTGCAGGGATCGCTGACCTGGCATGCACGCAGGCGGGACCATCCTTATGCATCGCGTCGTTGCAAGGATTCCCTCATGAATACCCGTCGTCAGTTTCTTTCCGCCGCCGCTGCCGGCACCGCTGCATTGGCCGCCGCCCCGTTGTTGGCGCAGACCGCTGCGCCCGGCAGCGTGATGCCCACGCGCGGCAAGACCGCCGCGTCCGCGTTGCCGACCAATCCAGTCGCCAAGGGCGCGCGCTATCGCCCTGCGAGCCGTCTTGGTTTTGGTGGCGTGGCGATCGGCAATGGGTTCGCGCCCACCAGCGATGCGCAAAGCGAAGCGACCCTGGCCGCAGTGTGGGAGTCCGGCGTGCGTCATTTCGATACGTCGCCGTGGTACGGGCTGGGTCTGTCGGAACGGCGCATGGGGCACCATCTGCACACCCACCGTGCCGAGGACTATGTGCTCTCCACCAAGGTCGGTCGGTTGCTGACCGCCACCAGCAAGCCGCCCAAGACGATGTGGGTACAGCCCTCGCCTTTCGACTACCGCTACGACTACAGTGCCGCCGGCGTGCGGCGTTCGATCGAAGACAGCCTGCAGCGCCTGGGCGTGTCGCAGATCGATATCGTCTACATCCACGACCTGTCCCCGGATAACGAAAAAGACCTGGGCATGCCGTGGGAGCAACGCTTCGCCGAAGCGGCCAAGGGTGCGATGCCGGAGCTGACCAGGATGCGCAAGGAGGGCCTGATCAAGGCCTGGGGCTTTGGCGTCAATCGCCCCGAGCCTGCGTTGCGCGCGATCGAGGAGGCCGACCCGGATATCTTCCTGCTGGCCTGCCAATACTCGCTGCTCGACCACGCGCAGGCCTTGCACGACACCTTTCCGAAGATCGCCAGGCATGGCGCCTCGGTGGTGGTGGGCGCGCCACTGCTGGCCGGCTACCTGGCCGGGCGCGAGCGCTATCTCTACGACGGCACCGTGCCGGAATGGGCGCCGGCCACGCGACAGAAGGCGATGGCGATCTGCGAGCGGCACGGCGTGGATCTGCGCACCGTGGCGCTGCAGTTCGCCGCTGCCCCGAACGTGGTGTCGGCGGTGATCCCGGGTGCCCGCACGCCCGCGCAGGCCAGCGCCAATGCAGCATCGATGCGCGTGGCGATTCCGGCGGCGCTGTGGGAAGAGCTCAAGCGCGAGAAGGTGATCGAGGCGGATGCACCGGTGCCTGCGTCGGGTTGATGGGTGGTGTGCGGTGAGGATGCGGGCGCACACGTAAGCACTTGCACGACAGGACGCGAGACGACTGCGCGCGGCGCGGGGCAGGGGACGCGCAACAGTGCTGGATGACACGAGGCTGCGCCCGTACCCTCATCCGGCGCTACGCGCCACCTTCTCCCGATGGGAGAAGGGAGCAAGGCCTCGCTCCGGTTGGGGCGAAGAGGCACTGCCTGCGCGCCACTGGCGCTGGCAATCGCCGCACCGCGCCGCCGGCAGTCGATCGTGAAGGCGCCCGTGGCTCATGGAACCAACAGCGGCCGTATTCCTGGCAACTGCTGCGCCAGTTCGTCGGCGACGATGGCGGCGAACACGTCCGCGCCTTCGGGCCCCAGGTGGGTGTAGTCGAAGGCGCGCTTGGCCTGCCCCATCGGCTCGGTGCTGGCATTGTCCTGTGCCGCCGGGCGTGCCGCGGTTGCCCTTGCTCCCGTTGCTGCAGGCATCGGGGCGGGTGTCGCCTGCGCCAACGTCGTGCCGATGGTGGTGCCCGATTGCGCCGCGATGACCTGCTGCGGATCTGCCGGGCGCTGCGCCAGGCGCATTGCCAGCACCGGGCCCATGCCCTGCACCAGCGCGCGGCTGCGCGCGTGCAGATCGATCAGCGGCACCTGCAGTTCGCGCGCCACCGCACGCGTGGACGCTGCCCAGGGGCCCAGGTCATCCAGCAACTGGCCGCGTTCGAACTGCCGGCGCGTCAACGGCGTCACCAGCACCGGCACGGCGCCGGCAGCACGCGCCTCGGCAACGTAGCGGCGCAGGTTGGCGGGAAACTCGGTCGCCAGGTCGGTCGAGCGCCCCGGCTTGCCGGGCTGGTCGTTGTGGCCGAACTGGATCAGCACCACTACCTGCTGGTAACCGCCGCTGCGCAACTCCTTGAGTGCAATCTCCCACGAGCCTTCGGCGCGGTAGTTGGAGGTGCTGCGGCCGCCACGTGCCAGGTTCACGCAACTCAGGAACGAGGTCACATGCTGCGCGCAGAAACTCGGCCCCCAACCGCCCTGCACGGCGGTGGTGGAATCGCCCACCAGCACGATCTTGCTGGCGGCGAAGGTGGCTGTTGCGGCGGGTGCGTTGTTGTTTGAGGTATCGGTGGTGGCTGCCGCGGATGCGCGCGGCGTGTCGACCAGTGCGGCCGCGGCGGCATCAGCGAATGGAAGGCCTGCCGCTGCCAGCGCAGTCAGCAGCAGCGATGAAACAACGGAATCACGACGCATGGATCACCTCAAGATCGAATCACTACTGCGGCAAGATCGAATAAACCCGGCTGTGCAGCGCAGTCGGGGCGCGGCCGGTGCTGAACCGTCATGTATCAGGGGCTCTTTAGCGCTTCAGCGCACAACGCCCTCGTGCGAGTGGCGACCATCCGGCACGCCTGTTGGCTTTCCCAAACCAGGACGTGGTCAGAACGTCCCGCGTTGAATGAAGGGGGCCTGTTGGTAGAGCCGTCGTTCGCCGCCGCGCGGGTCGTTGGCCAGCCGGCTCGGCACATCGAACAACAGCGTTTCGCGGCGCTCCAGCGAATACCGCTTCCAGCGCGGCAGGCCGCGTTGATTGGGGTCGCCGTGGCGCGCGAACGCCAGCAAGGCACTACTCATCTGGTCGGCCATCTGCTGCGCCGCGGGGCTATCGCCGGTGCGCGAGCCGGGCTGGGCAATCGTGTCGAACACCAGCGGAATATCCAGCGTGTGGAAGGCGCCGAACTTGCCGCCATCCAGCGGCGATCCCCAATCCAGCTGGTACACCCAGGTCGGTGCGCCCTGGCGTGCGCGCGCTTCGGCCTCTTCGACCGCGCCTCGCCACGAGCGCCCGGCCGTGGTCGCGGCAAAGAATACCTCCGACGGCGAATAGTGCGGATACAGCCGGCGGTATTGGGCAATCACCACCTGCGGCAACAGGTCCACGTACTGTTGGGCTTCCAGCTTGGCCGGCAACTCGTCCCAGCGCAGTGCGAAGTTTTTCGCATCGTTGCCGAAAAACGCGCGCGTTTCATCGTGGGTGTTGCCGATCACCATCGGAATGGCGGCCGACTGCAGCGGTGCGGTGGGCCAGAATGGATGTACCGGCAGGTTGCGCGCATCCAGCACCGGGCCGAAATACAGCGCGCTGTTTTCCACCCGCGAGGGGTCGCGCACTTGCGCAGCAGCAGCCAGCAGCTGCGCCGCCGGCAGCGTGCGCAGGCGCGGCAGATCGGCTGGCGTCATCTTCAGCGCGTCCAGCAGCAGCTGCGCGCGCTGGGTGGCTGCGCGCGGCCCTGCCGCGGTGACCTGCTGCCCGCTCATGGTCCAGGCGCGATGGAACAGCCCACGTGCGGCCGGCATCGCCATCAGCGTGGCGATCTTGGCGCCGCCGCCGGACTGGCCGAACACGGTGACATTGCCGGCATCGCCACCGAATTCGGCGGCGTGCTGGCGCACCCAGTGCAGCGCCTGGATCAGGTCCAGCTGGCCGGCATTGCCCGAATCGGCAAGGCTGGCGTCGCCCAGTTGCGCCAGCGACAGGTAACCGAACAGGTTGAGCCGGTGATTGACGGTGATCACCACCACGTCGCCGCGTTTGCACAGGCGCACGCCGTCGTAGAGCGGGTCGCTGCCGGAGCCGGTGGTGTAGCCGCCACCGTGGATATAGAACAGGATCGGCCGCCTGCCGCCATCGCGCAGGGCCGGGGTCCACACGTTGAGGAACAGGCAGTCTTCGCTGGTCGGTTCGCTGGCCCTGGATTGCGGGGCGGCGGCGCCGAATCCACTGGCATCGCGCACGCCTTGCCAGGGCGCTTCCGGTAGCGGGGCCTGGAAGCGTCGCGCGCCGGTGTCGCTGCCGTACGGGATGCCCTTGAACACGCAGACGCCTGCATCGCGCAGGCCGCGCACGGTGCCGCTGCGCAGGTGTGCCAGCGGTGCGCTGTCGTCGCGTGGCGGCGCTGGTGTTGGCGCCGCGGCGGCTGCGGCAACGCCGGGCAAGGCGGCCACGGCGGTCGCAAGCAGGCCACCGCGCAGCAGCGTGCGGCGGCGCGGGTCGGGCGCGTGGGGTGCGCTCATCGCCCGGCATCCTTCTTCGCCGATGCCGCCGCTGCCGGTGGCGTGGTGAGGTGGGCAATCCAGGCCTGCGCCAGCTGCGGCCAGGCGGCCAGGGTCAGCCCGGCGATGCGGTCGGTGCCGAAGCCATGGCCGCCTTGCGGAAATACATGCAGCTCGCTGGGTACTCCGGCACGCAGCAGTGCGTCGTGCATCAGCAGGCTGTTGCGTACCGGCACCACGCTGTCGTCCTGGGCGTGCAGCAGGAAGGTCGGCGGCGTGCGCGCGTCCACGTGCAGCTGCGGCGAGTAGGCACGCACCTGCGCGTCGCTGGGCGCGCTGCCGAGCAGGCGCTGCCGCGAGCCCGGATGCGCGTTGGCGCTGTCCATGTCGATCACCGGATAGATCAGCAACGCGAAGTCCGGCCGCGCGCTCAGGGCATCGGCGGCATCCTGCGCCGGGTACACCTGCGCGGCATGGCGCGTGGCCAGGCTGGCGGCGACATGGCCACCGGCCGAAAACCCCATCACCCCGACCCGGTGCGCATCGATGCCATAACGCGCCGCATTGGCGCGGATCAGCCGCAGCGCGCGCTGGGCGTCGGCCAGCGGCACGTCGGCGCCGTTCGGATGACCTTCGCCCGGCAGCCGGTAGCGCAGCACGAACAGGGTGAACCCGGCCTGGTCGACGAAGCCCGGCACCAGGGCGCTGCCCTCGTTGTCCAGCACGATGCGCTGGTAGCCGCCGCCCGGAGTGACCAGCAGCGCAGTGCCGTTGGGCTGTTTGGGCCGGTACACCACCAGATAGGGCTGGCTGATGGACTGGATATAGCGGTCGGGGTGGGCGGCATCGCTGCTGCGGTCCACGATGCGCTGCGGCTGCGCCAGTGCGGCGTCTCCCGGTGCCATCCCGGCGGGCCACAGCGCGATCCGGCTGGCCTGCTCGGCGGCGGTGTCGGCGCTGGCCACCTCGGCCGCCCAGGCGGGTGTGCCCAGCAGCACCAGGGCGCCCAGGGTCAGCGCAAGGCGCTGCCGCAACCGGCGCAAAGGCCTGCGGCCACTGCATTGATGGATTGTCTGTCGCATCACCCCTCCCGGGTCGCTTCGCATTGACGGTCACAATGCCGCACTGCACATTGCCAATGACACCGGTTTACCATATACAGCACACCGTGCCGCTGTCGATTGGCAGTGCAACAAAACACCTATCAGGGAGACACCCTTGAGCAACGACGCCGCCACCCCGCCAACGTCCACATCCGCGCTGTCCGACATCGCCCAGCGCTTTGTGGAGGCACGCCGTGCCGGGGCTTCGCTACCCGACTTTCCCGGGCAAATCCCCGCCGATCTGGCGACCGCCTACCAGGTGCAGGACATCGCGATCAGCCAGTGGCACGACCAGGTGGTCGGCTGGAAGGTGGGTTATATCGCCGCCGAGCGCCGCGATGCCTCTGGCGACGAGCGTCTGCTGGGCCCGATCTTCTCTCGGAAGCTCTGGAATGCTACCGGTGGAACAACCGAGTTCCCGATCTATGTCGGTGGCTTCGGCGCGGTGGAAGCCGAATACGTGCTGCGCCTGGAGGCCGACGCCCCCAGTGGCAAGATCCACTACACCCCGGACGAGGCCGCTGCGCTGCCGGCCAGGCTGTTCATTGGCGTTGAGATCGCCAGCAGCCCACTGGCCACGATCAACAAGCTGGGGCCACGAGTGGTGATTTCGGATTTCGGCAACAACAACGGGCTGATCCTGGGGCCGGAGGTCACCGATTGGCTGGGCCGCGACGAAACCGCGCTGACCGCCGAAACGCTGATCGACGACCAGGTGGTGGGCACCGGTGGCGCCACCACGCTGCCGGGCGGATTGCGTGCGGCCTACGCATTTGCACTCAGCCGTTCGGCTCAGCGCGGGCGTCCGCTCAAGCGCGGTGATCTCATTGCCACCGGCAATGCCACCGGTATCCATGACATCGAAGTGGGACAGCATGCCCTGATTCGCTTCGCCGGCATCGGCGACATTTCCTGTACGGCCGTGTCCGCCAGCTAGGCGCGGACCCCGTGACCAGACGCTTGGGAGGGCGCCAATGATCACACGCAGACATTTCCTCGGTGCCGGGCTCGGCGCCGCCGCCGCCGGCCCCTGGCTGGGTGCCGGCGCCACCACGCCGATCCCCGGCGGCCAGCTGCTCACCGCCACCGACGTGCACGTGGGCGACTACCCCACGGTGCAAGCGGTGCGGTGGTTCGGCAAGCAACTCGAAGAGCGCAGCAATGGCCGGCTCAAACTGCGCCAGTACCATTCCGGCCAGCTGGGCCGCGAGTCGGAGGCGATCGACATGGCGCGCTTCGGCGCCATCGACATCACCCGGGTGTATTCGGGTGCGTTGAACAACACCTTTCCGCTGACCCAGGCACTGTGCCTGCCGTACGTGTTCGACTCGGTGCCGCATCTGCGCCGCGTCATCGACGGGCATGTGGGCGACAGCGTGCTGCGCAGCTTCGAGCAGCGCGGCCTGGTCGGCCTGGCGATCTACGATTCGGGCGCGCGTTGCTTCTACAACACCAAGCACCCGCTGCATCGCCCGGAAGATCTCAAGGGCCTGAAACTGCGCGTGGCCTCCTCGGACATCTTCCTCAAGCTGATGCGCATGCTGGGCGCCAATCCCACGCCGATGTCGCTGGGCGAGACGTTCTCGGCGATGGAAACGCACATGATCGACGGTGCGGAAAACAATATGCGCAGCTTCCAGTCCAGCCGCCACTTCGAGGCCGCGCATTACTGGTCGCAGAGCGAGCATTCCTACGCGCCGGACATCCTGGTGATGTCTCGGCAGAGTTTTCAATCGCTGAGCGCGGCCGATCGCGACCTGGTGGTGGAACTGGCGCGCGCGTCGGTGCCGGTGATGCGCAACCTGTGGGATGCCTCCGAGACGGTGGCACGCCAGCAGGTGATCGATTACGGCGTCAAGCTCAACCAGGTCGACATGCCGGCGTTCCGCGCCGCTGCCGCGCCGCTGCTGGCCGACTACCGCAAGCAGCCGGAGATCGAAGCGCTGTACCGCCGCATCCGCGATTTTGCATAGAGGTGTCCCGATGACCGAACCCGAGACTGTTGCCGTCCCGGTCGCGCCGTTGCAGCGCGCGCTGGACCGCGTTTCCGACCTTGCCATTGGCGTGGCCTCGCTGGCGTTGCTGGGCCTGGTGGTCGTGCAGGGCTGGCAGGTATTCACCCGCTACGTGCTCAACGACTCGCCCAGCTGGACCGAGCCGGTGACGCTGTTGCTGCTGAGTACCGCGTTGAGCCTGGGAGCTGCCGCAGGCGTGCACACCAATCGCCACTTCGGCTTCTATCTGCTGGGCGAACACGTGCCGCCGCTGGTACGCCGGATCTTCGAAGTGATTCGCCCGCTGATGATCCTCGCCATCGGTGCGGTGCTGGCGTGGTGGAGCGCGGCGCTGCTGGTCGATGGCCTGGACATCAAGATGGCCGGCGCGCAGATGCCGCAGAGCATCAACTACCTGCCGTTGTCGATCGGCGGTGCGCTGATGGTGCTGTTTGCCTTGTACAAGGTGTGGCGTGTGCTGCGCCCGATCCAGGCCGGAGGAGTGCGCTGATGGGCATCGCCATGTTGTTGGGAACCTTCGTGGTGCTGCTGCTGATCGGCGTGCCGGTGGCCTACGCCCTGGGCGCGGCGGCACTGGCCACGCTGCTGTATCTGGACCTGCCCACGGTGGTGCTGGTGCAGCAGATTTCCGCCGGCAGCGGCTCGGCGTCGCTGATTGCGATTCCGCTGTTCATCTTCGCCGGCGAGTTGATGTTGCGTGGCGGCATTTCCGAACGCTTGATCGCGTTGGCGTCATCCCTGGTGGGTCGCGTGCGCGGTGGCCTGGGTCAGGTCAGCGTGCTGTCGTCGCTGTTCTTCGGCGGCGTGTCCGGCTCGGCGATTGCCGATGTGTCGGCGGTCGGCGGCACCATGATTCCGCAGATGATCAAGCGCGGCTACGACCGCGATTACGCGGTGAACGTGAGCATGACCGCGGCGCTGGTGGCCTTGCTGGTGCCGCCCTCGCATAACCTGATCCTGTTCTCCGCGGCGGCCGGTGGCGGCCTGTCGATTGCCGATCTGTTCGCGGCCGGCATCGTTCCCGCGCTGTTGATGACCGCGGCAATGATGGCCACCGGCTATGCGGTGGCGCGTCATCGCGGCTACGGCACCGAAGCCTTTCCTGGGTGGCGTGCGGTGGCGCTGCGGCTGATCGGTGCGCTGCCCGGCCTGGGGTTGGTGGGGTTGATCTTCATCGGGATTCGCGCCGGCATCTTCACCGCGGTGGAGAGCGCGGCGATCGCCGTGGTGTACGCCTTGATCGTCACCGCACTGCTGTATCGCCAGCTGCGCTGGGCCGAGTTCTTCGCCGCGGTCACGCATGCGGCGCGCACCACCGGCGTGATCCTGTTCGTGATCGCCACGGCGGCCGTGTTCGGCTGGTTGCTGGCGTATCTGCAGGTGCCGGCCGCGGCGGTGAAGTTCCTGCAGGCCATCGCCGACAGCAAGAACACCGTGCTGCTGATGATCGTGGTGATGCTGCTGTTGCTGGGCATGTTCATGGACCTGGCGCCGAAGATCCTGATCTGCACGCCGATCTTCCTGCCGGTGGTCAAGGCCTATGGCATCGACCCGATCCACTTCGGCCTGGTGATGGTGCTGGCCGGCGGTATCGGCCTGATCACCCCGCCGATCGGCTCGGTGCTGTTCATCGGCACCTCGATCGGGCAGATCACCGTTGCCCAGAGCATGCGCACCATCTGGCCGTTCTGGCTGGCGGCGCTGTGCGTGCTGTTGATCGTGGCGTTTTTCCCGGAGCTGTCGTTGTGGCTGCCACACGCACTGCGTGCGTGAGGGCATGACGCACTGAGCGATTGGGTGCCTGGTGGACGGGTGTGATCGATGCGGCAGGCGCTGCCGCATCGATCCCCCACCTGCCGGGCGCGTGCGACGCCTTGCCGACTGTGCAGGACGTTGCTGCTGGCGGGAGGGTTCCGCCTCATCCGGTCAACCGGTGGCATTGCCTGCCGGTGACCGCATCGCCCCGCACCGCGGGGACCAGGAGAAAGCATGCGTATGCGTATCACCTCACCCCGTCTGCGTTGGCTGCTGGCCGGCGGACTGTTGCTGTACACCGGTCTAAGTGCCGCGGCCGACTGGAAGCGCGGCATCGAACATCAGCGCATTGCCGATCAGGGCAATGGCACCTTCCTCAACCCGGTGCTTGCCGGCGACCATCCCGACCCGTCGGTGCTCAAGGACGGCGACGACTACTACCTCACGCTGTCCTCGTTCGACGCCTACCCGGGCCTGCCGATCTGGCATTCGCGCGATCTGGTCAACTGGCAGCCGCTGGGCCACGCCATCACCCGGAACGTCGGCGCGATCTGGGCGCCGGACCTGATCAAGCACGGCAAGCGCTACTACATCTACTTTCCGGCCCGCCGCGGCGACCAGGGCGAGCGCAGCAACTTCGTGGTGTGGGCCGATGACATCACCGGCCCGTGGAGCACGCCGATCGATATCGGTCTTGGCAAGTACATCGACCCCGGCCATGCGGTGGGCGAAGACGGCAAGCGCTACCTGTTCCTGAGTGGCGGCGATTACGTGCAGCTGTCCGACGATGGCCTGAAGGTGGTCGGCACGCCAAAGCACGTCTACGACGGCTGGAAGTACCCGGAAAGCTGGGACGTGGAAGGCTACGCCCAGGAAGGCCCCAAGATCACCCGCCACAACGGCTGGTACTACATGACCACCGCGGTGGGCGGCACCGCCGGCCCGCCGACCGGGCACATGGTGATCACCGCGCGCTCGCGCTCCATCCATGGTCCCTGGCAGAACGCCCCCAACAACCCGATCACCCGCACCAGGAGCGCCGACGAGCCATGGTGGTCGCGCGGCCATGCCACCCTGGTGGAGGGCACCGACCAGCGCTGGTGGATGCTCTACCACGGCTACGAACACGGCTTCTGGACGCTGGGCCGGCAGGCGCTGCTGGACCCGATCGAATGGACACCCGATGGCTGGTTCGTCGCCAAGGGTGGGGACCTGGGCACACCGCTGAAAAAGCCCAGCGGCCAGGCCCTGCAACACGGGCTGGCGTTGTCGGACGACTTCCGTGCCAGCACGCTGGGCCCGCAGTGGGCGTTCTTCAACCCGGCCGCCGACGAGGCCAAGCGCCTGCAGGTGGGGGATGGCGTGCTGCGGCTGCAGGGCAAGGGCAGCGCGCCGCGCGATGCCTCGCCACTGACGGTGATCGCCACCGACCCGGCCTACCAGTTCGAGGTGCAGATGACCGTGGCACCGGGCGGGCAGGGCGGGGCGCTGCTGTTCTATAGCGACAAGCTCTACGCCGGGGTGGGCAGCAATGGCGAAAATTTCGTCATGCACCGCTACGGCGAGGAGCGCCCGGGCAAGCTGGCGCCCAGCCGCCACGGCGGCACGCTGTGGCTGCGGGTCACCAACAACCGCCACATCGTCACCATCCACAGCAGTACCGATGGCAAGGCCTGGACCAAGTACCCGGTGCAGATGGAAGTGTCCGGCTACCACCACAACGTGGCCGGCAAGTTCCTGGCCCTGAAGCCGGCGCTGTATGCCGCAGGTCCCGGCCAGGTGGAGTTCCGCAACTTCCGCTACCGCGCCCTGGACTGACCGTTCTGCATCGTCGGGCATGCCGCCGCGCCGCCTGCTGCGGCCGGCCCGGCCTGGCAGCTGCGGTGCAGTGGCAGGCGTCGCTCAGGTCTGCCGGCCCCAGGGCCGGTAGAATCCAATCAACTTCACTGGTTGACCGCTATGCCCGCCCGCAAGATGCCTGAAGAAGGAATGCCCGGCCTGCCGAAGGGCAAGGTCGCCACGATCAACGACATCGCACGGATGTCGGGCGTGTCGAAAAAGACCGTGTCGCGGATCATCAACAATTCGCCGCTGGTGCGGCAGGACACCCGCGAGAAGGTCGAAGCGCTGATGCGCGAGGTCGGCTATGCGCCGGATCCGCTCGCCCGCGGGCTGGCGTTCCGGCGCTCGTTCCTGATCGGCATGGTCTACGACAACCCCACCGCGCAGTACATCGTGGACATGCAGTACGGCGCGCTGGACGCGCTGCGCGGCTCCAGCTTCGAGCTGGTGGTGCACCCCTGCGACAGCCGCAGCCCCGGCTACATCGAAGGCGTACGCCGCTTCGCCCAGGCGCAGAAGCTGCACGGGGTGATCCTGGTGCCGCGCGCCTCCGAAGACCAGGCGCTGGCCGACATGCTGGCCGAGATCGGCTGCCGCTACACCCGCATCGCCTCGATCGCGCTGGACACCACCTCGCAGACGGTGATCACCCACGACCGCGACGGCGCCGCCGAGGCGGCCGACTACCTGCTCTCGCTCGGCCACCGCGACATCGCCCTGGTTACCGGCCCCAGCGCCTACCGCTCCTCGATCGAGCGCACCTCCGGCTTTGCCGACGCGCTGACCCGGCGCGGCATCGAGCTGCCGCCAGAACGCATCGTGGAAGCCGGCTATACCTTCGAATCGGGTGTGGCCGCGGCCGAAAAGCTGCTGCTGGGCAAGAAGCGCCCCACCGCCATCTTCACCGGTAACGACGAAATGGCCGCCGGTATCTACAAGGTGGCGCTGCGCGCAGGCATCAGCATTCCGCGCCAGCTGTCGGTGATCGGCTACGACGACAGCTCGCTGGCTTCGCGGCTGTGGCCACCGCTGACCTCGGTGCGCCGCCACACCCGTGACACCGGGCGTACTGCCGCAGCGATGCTGATCCAGCCCGACAACGCCCCGCAGCTGCCCACTGCCAGCGTGCGCCCGCACCTGATCGTGCGCGATTCCTGTCAACCGCCGGAAGATTGAGCACTGCGCCGTGCCGCGCCGGAAGATTGAAGACCGCGCGCCGCATCCCACGGTTCCGGCCTTCGGCCCACCTTGCAGGGCGTTGTGCCCAGGGTGAGAACTGTTGGCTCGATCGGCCAACAGCTTGCCCCCATCCGCCCTTCGGGCACCTTCCCCCGCAGGCGGGGGAAGGCAGTCCGCCGGTCGCTGCCGTAAAGCCCCTCTCCCGCCTGCGGGAGAGGGGTTGGGGTGAGGGCACGGCGGTAGACAGCCATCTAAACTCAGTCATGAGCTGACGGAGGAAGCGCACAAGAGCTTCTCCCCGACCACCAATCCGCACACCCAACACCACGCGCAGCCTCGCACCCCCATCCGGCGCCACGCGCCACCTTCTCCCGATGGGAAAGGGATCAAAAGCCCCTCTTCTCCGGTTGGGAAAAGGGATCAAAAGCCCCTCTCCCGCCTGCGGGAGAGGGGTTGGGGTGAGGGCACGGCGGCAGACAGCCATTTCAATCGTAGGCGCTGCCCCCGGCTTCGCCCGCACCCTCATCCGTCCCTGCGGGGCACCTTCTCCCGTCGGGACAAGGGACGCCGTCGTCGCGCCACCGAAGTCACTATCGTGCACTGCGCAATGACACCGGTTAACCAGAGCCGGTAGACTAGCCCGGTGCAAGCCCACGACCCCACCCGCTTGTCACCGGAGAGGCGCATGTCCCTGTACTGCAAAACCCATTACGCCACCCATCCCGACGCCATCAAGGGCGCCAGCAACGACGACCTGCGCGAGCTCTATCTGCTCGACGGCCTGTTCGTGAACGATGCGGTGACCCTCAAATACACCCACTACGAGCGCTTCGTGCTCGGTGGCGCCGCGCCGGTCGGCAAGACGCTGGAGCTGCCCAGGCAGACCGAACCCGCGTCCGCAGCGGGCCACCCGTTCCTGGAACGGCGCGAATTGGGCGTCATCAACGTCGGTGCCGGCAGCGGTACGGTCACCGTGGACGGCACCGCCTACACGCTGGGGCCGAAGGACGGGCTGTATGTGGCAATGGGCAGCACCGATGTCAGTTTCGCCTCGGCCGATGCCGCCAACCCGGCGCAGTTCTACCTGGCCTCCACGCCGGCGCATGCGCGCTTTGAAACCAAACAGCTGTCGATCAAGGATGCGGTGGCACTGGACCGTGGCGCGCTGGAAACCAGCAACGAGCGCACCATCTACCAGTACATCGTGCCGGCCACCTGCCAGTCCTCGCAGCTGCTGCTGGGTCTGACCGTGCTCAAGCCGGGCAGCGTCTGGAACACCATGCCGCCGCACCTGCACGACCGTCGCAGCGAGGTGTATTTCTATTTCGACCTGGGTGCCAACGACCGCGTCTATCACTTCATGGGCGAGCCCGACGCGCAGCGCCACATCGTGATCCAGAACAACGAAGCGGTGGTGTCGCCGCCGTGGTCCATCCACATGGGCGCCGGCACCAGCAACTACGCCTTCATCTGGGCGATGGGCGGCGAAAACCTGGATTACACCGACATGCACGTGCTGGACATCTGCCAGCTCAAGTAAACCCGGTGTTGCACCATCGTTCGCTTCGGTGACGCCCGCGATCCAGGCCGGCACCGGCATCGTCGGCGGGCTCCATCTCAGACGTTGGCGACGCAGCAGTCCAAACGACATCGACGCACTCTGCCGCGCGCTGCGCGGTTCACCCCTCACACCGTGATACACCCAGCAGGAGCGATAAGGTAATGAGCAATCCGTTCAGTCTCGAAGGCAAGGTCGCACTGGTCACCGGTGCCAATACCGGCCTGGGCCAGGGCATCGCACTGGCACTGGCGCAGGCAGGTGCCGACATCGCGGCCGCCGGCATCCAGGCGCCCACCGAGACCGAAGAAAAGGTCAAGGCGCTGGGCCGTCGCTTCATCGCCATCGAAGCCAACCTGATCAGCATCGAGCCGGTGCAGCGCATCGTCGATGAGACCATCGCCGGCCTGGGCGGGCTGGACATCCTGGTCAACAACGCCGGCCTGATCCGCCGCACCGACGCGGTGGATTTCAGCGAGCAGGATTGGGACGACGTGCTCAACGTCAACCTGAAGTCGGCCTTCTTCATGGCGCAGGCGGCTGGCCGCCACTTCATCGCCCAGGGCCGCGGCAAGATCATCAACATCGCCTCGATGCTGTCGTTCCAGGGCGGCATCCGCGTGCCGTCCTACACCGCCAGCAAGTCCGGCATCGCCGGCATCACCCGCCTGCTGGCCAACGAATGGGCCAGCAAGGGCGTGACCACCAATGCCATTGCACCGGGCTATATGGCCACCGACAACACCGCGCAACTGCGTGCGGACGCCGATCGCAACAAGTCCATCCTGGACCGCATCCCGGCCGCGCGCTGGGGCGTGCCGGCCGACCTCGGCGGCACCGCTGTGTTCCTGGCCAGCAGCGCGTCGGACTACGTCAACGGCGCCATCATCCCGGTCGACGGTGGCTGGCTGGCACGCTGAGAAAAACGCGCGGCTGCCTTCTCCCACTGGGAGAAGGTGCGCGAAGGGCGGATGAGGGTCGGTGCGCTCGCGTACCCACAGGCACTCATGCAGCCCACCCTTCAAGCGCACGCATCAACCGCATTTCAAAAATCTTCCCCAACCCAATCGGAGCATTCCCATGAAAATCGCACTCATGAATGAGTTTAGCCAGGCCGCCAAGAACCCGGTGATCCTGCAGCAGCTCAACGACGTCGCTAGCGAGCAGGGCCACAGCGTCTTCAACGTCGGCATGGACGGCGACAACGACCACCGCCTGACCTACATCCACCTGGGCATCGTCGCCAGCCTGCTGTTGAACTCCAAGGCGGTGGACTTCGTGGTTGCCGGCTGTGGCACCGGCCAGGGCGCCATGATGTCGCTCAACGCGCATCCGGGCGTGTTCTGCGGCTACTGCATCGAGCCGACCGACGCCTACCTGTTTGCCCAGGTCAACAATGGCAACGCGCTGTCGCTGGCATTCGCCAAGGGCTACGGCTGGGGCGCTGAAATCAACGTGCGCTACATCTTCGAAAAGGCCTTCAGTGGCGAGCGCGGCATGGGCTACCCGGCCGAGCGTCGCGAATCGCAGGCGGCCAACGCCGGCATCCTGACCCAGGTCAAGCAGGCCACCGCCAAGTCCTACCTGGACGGCCTGCGCGCCATCGACCCGGAGCTGATCAAGCAGGCCATCGGCGGCGAGCGTTTCCAGCAGTGCTTCTTTGATAACGCCCAGGATTCGGAGATCCGCGCCTTCGTCGCCGGTGTACTGGGCAAGCCAGAAGCCGCAGCTGCGTAACGGCTAAAGCCCCTCTTCCCAATGGGAGAGCCAGTGATTGCGATCAAGCCCCTCTCCTATGGGAGAGGGGTTGGGGTGAGGGTACGGCGGAAGACGGTTGCCTCAAACGGATAAAGACGTGAGACGACAGTAAGGCGGTCCAGGATTTTCAGTACACCGCACCCTCATCCGCCCTCCGGGCACCTTCTCCCAAAGGGAGAAGGAACAGCGCTGTGCACTTACCACCTCCCCGGAGCCACCATGCGTCTGCTGCTGCTTGCCTTGCTGCTGCTCTGCACCGGCCTTGCTCAGGCCGCGCCCCAACGCATCTTTATCGCCGGCGATTCCATCGCTGCCGAGTATGGCGCCGAGCGCGCGCCACAGGCCGGCTGGGGGCAGATGCTGCAAGGCTGGTTCGACCCTGCGCAGTGGCAGGTGCACAACCATGCCAAGGGCGGCCGCAGCACCCGTAGTTTCATCGCC